>NZ_JAWOVT010000007.1:0-330243 GCF_033340055.1 Vibrio sp. 1580 | reverse complement strand
GGACGGATTCGAACCATCGAAGGCAGTGCCGGCAGATTTACAGTCTGCTCCCTTTGGCCACTCGGGAACCCCTCCAGAGGATTTTTATACTTAGTAAGATGTTTTCCCAACTCATCTCCCAAGTGCGGAGCGAATCATAGCAAACTCGCTCAGGCTGTAAAGCGTTTTTCTTACGTTTTTACGTTGAATGCTGTCTTTTTGGGCAAAGATGGTAGAAAGTCAGCGTTTTGTTTGTCCTTTGAACAGAAGAGAAGCGCACTTTTTACTTGAATTTACACTACTTGACGTTAAACACCGTATCTACTGATAAACTGTAAGCAGTTTAATGACATAAGTTTATTCGTTTAGAAGTCAATATCATGAGCATGAAAGCCACGTTATCGTTATCTGTTTTAACGCTTTCTATATTACTGAGTTCTCCATCGGTTTGCGCTGCGATGCGAGGAGGCTCAGCGGTTACTGTTGTGACTGAACAAGTAGAAACGCACGAGATCAATCAATCCTTAACTCTTATCGGCAAATTAAAGGCAGCGGAGTCTGTGGTTGTCGCATCGGAAGTCGCCGGCAAAGTGAATCAAATCGCTGTTAAAGCGAATCAAAATGTCCAGCAAGACCAGCTATTAATTAAGTTAGATGACGATAAGGCTCAAGCCGCTTTGATTGAGGCAAAGGCGTACCTTAAAGATGAACAGCGTAAGTTAAAAGAGTTCCAACGTTTGGTTAAGCGGAATGCGATTACTCAAACTGAAATCGATGCACAAAAAGCCAGTGTTGAAATAGCACAAGCGAGGCTTGATGCTGCTCAAGCCAATTTAGCTGATCTCCATATTACTGCCCCATTTTCTGGCACTGTTGGTTTTATCGATTTTAGCCGCGGCAAAATGGTCAGTGCCGGTACTGAACTTTTGACGTTGGATGATCTTTCCGTCATGGAACTGGATTTACAAGTACCGGAGCGCTATTTATCGATGCTTTCTATTGGTATGGAAGTCATCGCTAAAACCAGTGCATGGGGTAGCCAGACCTTTACTGGTAAAGTCACAGGTATTGATACGCGGATCAGCGCCGAAACACTGAATCTTCGCGTGCGTATTGAGTTTGATAACCCAGAAAATCAATTGAAGCCGGGCATGTTGATGAACGCTTCACTAGCATTTCCTGCTATTAAGGCGCCAATCATTCCTGTTCAAGCACTTGAATACTCCGGAACTAAACGTTTTGTATATGTAATTGATGAAAATAACAAAGCTACTCGTCAAGAAGTGTCGCTAGGTGCTCGTGTTGGCAACGAGGTGGTGATCGAATCTGGTGTTGAGATTGGTGACAAGATTGTGGTTCAAGGCATTGTTAACATGCGTGATGGTGTCGAAGTGAAAGAAATTGTCGCGCCACTAAAAGCGAACACCACGGATGTGACACGCAATGACAGTGAATCGGATGAGGAAGAAAACTAATGTTACTGTCCGACGTTTCAGTTAAACGCCCTGTCGCGGCGTTGGTTCTGAGCATGCTGTTGTGTGTGTTTGGCTTTGTGTCATTCACCAAATTAGCCGTTCGTGAAATGCCTGATATAGAAAGCCCAGTCGTTTCTATCAGTACGCGTTATGAGGGTGCATCGGCGACTATTATTGAAAGCCAAATTACCTCCGTTTTGGAAGACCAGCTTTCTGGGATCAGTGGGGTTGATGAAATTAGCTCCACTACTCGTAACAGCATGTCGCGTATCACGATCACGTTTGAGTTAGGTTACGATCTCAACACAGGTGTGAGCGACGTGCGTGATGCCGTAGCTCGTGCTCAGCGCTCGCTACCTGATGAAGCGGATGACCCTATTGTTTATAAGAACAATGGCTCGGGAGAGGCGTCGCTCTACATCAATCTCAGTTCTGCAGAGATGGACCGTACTCAATTAACCGATTATGCCGAACGTGTATTGATGGACCGCTTTAGCCTGATCTCTGGGGTTAGCTCCATTGATCTCTCCGGTGGTTTGTACAAGGTCATGTACGTGAAGCTTAAGCCAGAACTAATGGCTGGACGTTCAGTTACAGCTTCGGACATTACATCAGCTTTACGAAGTGAGAACCTAGAAAGCCCAGGTGGTGAAGTTCGCAACGACTCAACAGTAATGTCCGTGCGTACGGCTCGTACTTATAACACGCCTGAAGATTTTCAATATCTTGTCATTAAACGCGCAAGCGACAATACACCTATCTATTTAAAAGATGTAGCAGATGTCTTCATTGGTGCAGAAAACGAAAACTCAACCTTCAAAAGTGATGGTGTAGTAAACATCAGTCTTGGTGTGGTACCGCAGTCAGACGCAAACCCGTTAGAAGTAGCGAAGCTGGTTAGGTCTGAAGTCGATAACATCCAGAAGTTCTTACCAGAAGGTACACGTCTTGCGATAGATTACGACGCGACAGTGTTTATCGAGCGTTCAATCGAAGAGGTGTACAGCACGCTATTTATCACGGGCGGCTTGGTGATTTTGGTATTGTACATTTTCATCGGCCAAGCTCGTGCAACCTTAATTCCTGCGGTTACTGTACCTGTTTCTCTGATTTCGTCGTTCATTGCCGCGTACTACTTTGGGTTTTCTATCAACTTGATCACCTTGATGGCGTTGATATTATCGATTGGTTTGGTGGTTGATGACGCAATTGTGGTTGTAGAGAATATCTTCCACCATATTGAACGCGGTGAATCGCCATTACTCGCCGCATATAAAGGCACAAGAGAGGTTGGTTTTGCTGTTATAGCAACAACATTAGTGCTGGTGATGGTGTTCTTACCGATCTCCTTTATGGATGGCATGGTAGGTCTACTATTTACAGAGTTTTCTGTATTGCTGGCTATGTCGGTCATATTCTCCTCTTTGATTGCCCTGACGCTGACTCCTGTATTAGGTAGTCAGATTTTGAAAGCGAATGTAAAACCAAATCGATTCAATGAAGCGGTTGATCGCTTGTTTAGCAAGCTTGAGAGTGGCTATCGCGCATTATTGAAAGGCGCATTAAAAGTACGTTGGGCTGCTCCGCTGGTGATTCTAGCTTGTTTGGGCGGTAGCTATTTCTTGATGAATCAGGTACCGGCCCAGCTGACCCCACAAGAAGATCGCGGTGTGATATTCGCGTTTGTGCGCGGTGCAGATGCTACGTCATACAATCGTATGTCAGCCAATATGGATATTGTCGAAGACCGATTGATGCCATTACTAGGGCAAGGTTATCTGAAGTCATTCAGCATCCAAACGCCAGCGTTTGGTGGCCAGGCAGGAGACCAGACAGGCTTTGTGATCATGATTCTAGAAGATTGGAACGAACGTGATATCACGGCTCAGCAAGCCCTTAACAAAGTACGGAAAGAATTGGCAGGTATCCCAGATGTTCGAGTGTTCCCATTTATGCCAGGTTTCCAAGGTGGTTCGAGTGAGCCAGTTCAGTTCGTATTAGGCGGCTCTGATTACGATGAGCTCGTTGTTTGGGCTGAAATGCTAAAGAACAAAGCAGAAGAATCACCAATGATGGAAGGAGCAGAGATAGATTACTCGGAAAAAACGCCTGAGTTATTGGTTACAGTTGACCGACAGCGTGCCGCAGAGCTAGGAGTCAGTGTTAAAGACATTTCTGACACCCTAGAAATCATGCTCGGTGGTAAAAGCGAAACGACTTATGTTGAGCGTGGCGAAGAGTACGATGTGTATCTTCGCGGTGATGAAAATAGCTTTAATAATGCTGCAGATTTAAGTCAGATTTATCTGCGCACGAATAGCGGTCAGCTAGTGACGTTAGATGCGGTCACAAAAATTGAAGAAGTGGCGGCCTCTATTCGTCTTTCTCACTACAACAAACAGAAGTCCATCACTATTACTGCCAACCTGTCGGAAGGTTTTACATTAGGAGATGCGCTGAATTACCTAGACCAGGAAGCCATCGACAACTTACCGGGTGACATTTCGGTGAGTTATTCGGGGGAGTCGAAAGACTTTAAAGAGAACCAAGCGAGTGTTGCTGTTGTGTTTGCATTGGCACTGCTAGTGGCGTATCTCGTGTTGGCGGCTCAGTTTGAAAGCTTCGTAAACCCGTTAGTGGTCATGTTTACGGTGCCGATGGGTGTATTTGGTGGCTTTCTTGGTTTGGTTATTATGGGCCAAGGTATGAACATTTATAGTCAGATCGGCATGATCATGTTGATTGGTATGGTGACGAAAAACGGTATTTTGATCGTAGAATTTGCCAATCAGCTACGTGATCGTGGCGTTGAGTTTGAAAAAGCGATCATTGATGCAGCTGCGCGACGTCTACGTCCAATCTTGATGACTGCGTTTACCACACTTGCTGGCGCAATTCCGTTGATAGTATCGACAGGGGCGGGTTATGAGAGCCGTATTGCCGTGGGTACGGTAATCTTTTTCGGGATGGGGTTTGCGACATTGGTGACCTTGTTTGTTATCCCGGCAATGTACCGATTGATTTCGGCGAAAACACAAGCACCAGGTCATGTAGAAGCAGAGTTAAACAAAGCAATTAGCCATGATACGAAGGGCCGTATAGCGCACCCTTAAATCAAACGTTAAAACATAAAAGCCGAGGTAATAACCTCGGCTTCTCTTTATCGGTTTAAAGTTAGCTCGGAAGCGTTCGATTAGAAGCGTTTCCCTAGGCTGATTTGTACACCTTCGTAGCTGTCGTAAAAATCTTCAAAACCCATATCTGCGACATTATAAATGTACTCTGCGCGTAACCAGATATCTGTACTCATATCCCAATGGACGCCAACACCGATGTTGAATAGTGCGCCTGAGTCATCTGTGACCTTTTGTTCGTTTGGTACGTACATTTCGGCTTGAGTGCCAAGCGCTGTTGCGCGACCGAATAGTGATAGTGGCGTATCGCCTAAGTCATCACTCGTTACAACAGCAGACATACCTGCTTGGTAATAGTGAAGATCTAAGTCAGTTTTTAGAGCATCGTTCTTAAGTTCATTTTGTGAATAGCGCAGAACCCCTTCAAACGCGAGGTATTGGTTTACATGGTAACCCCAGCCAACTGTGATATGTGGTGTTGACCACTCATTGTCTCTATCCGAGCCGAAGTACGGTGTATCAAAACCAACGTTACCAGTACCTAGATAAAAATAAGATTGATGAGCTTGTTCTTGAGCAGCTAAAGTTGGCACGCTAATGGTCAAGGTAGACAATAATAGAATGGCGTTTTTCATAACTAGACGATAACCTTGGTAAAAGACCGTTGTAATGATTTGTTTAAATGTTAATTTAATCAATAGGATGGGTGGTAATTATCATATCAGCTTTTATCAAAGGTAGTGATTTTAGAATGGGAATTGTTGCGCTAAAGCATACTTCTTACTCATGACTACCAACTAACTAGATATGGTGACGAAAGCTAGTCAAATAAGAGAGAAGGAAAGGAAAGTGGCTGAATTCAAATACAAAAACTTGACTCAAGAAGAACAAGATAAGTTAGACGCGGCGACATTTCGCCGTTTATTGGCGCATTTAGATGCCAACAAAGACGTACAAAACATCGACCTGATGATCCTTGCGGGCTTCTGTCGCAACTGCTTTAGCAAATGGTATAAATCTGAGGCTGAAAATCTCGGTTTGGATTTAGATATTGATGACGCTCGCGAACGTGTTTACGGCATGACTTACGATGAATGGAAACAAAATCATCAACCAGCGGCAACGCCAGAACAATTGGCTGCGTTTGAAGCGCGCCAGAAAAAGTAAAGCCCAGCGATAAAAACAGCCCGCATGAAGTTGGGCTGTTTTTAAAGTCCAGTTTGCACGTTAAGCGTTAGTTGAGCCGCAACAAGCTGGCTCAACGCAACCTTTTGCTTGAATGACTTCGAGTTGAGCTAAGTAAGGTTGAATATCGCCGATGTTCTCTTTTACCCATGTTAAGTCATAATACGTATCTAGGTAACGCTCTCCAGAATCACATAGAAGCGTCACGATAGAACCCTTCTCACCGCGTTGTTTCATCTCACAAGCCAATTGCAGCACACCGTAAAGATTGGTGCCTGTTGATGCGCCGACTTTACGCCCAATCAGCTGAGATACCCAATGGGCAGTTGCCACACTGGCTGCGTCTGGAATTTTGCGCATTTCATCAATGACACCAGCAATAAAGCTTGGTTCGACACGTGGTCGCCCGATACCTTCAATTTTGCTGCCAGTATCGCCTTTCAATGAGTGATTTCCTGACTGGAAAGCATCGTAAAACACTGAGTTTTCAGGGTCTACCACGCAAAGCTTGGTGTCGTATTTTTGGTAACGAATAAAACGGCCAATGGTTGCTGATGTGCCGCCTGTTCCAGGACTCATCACTACCCAGCTAGGAATCGGGTGATCTTCTAACTCCATTTGGCTAAAGATAGAGTTCGCGATGTTGTTGTTACCGCGCCAGTCAGTAGCGCGTTCAGCATAAGTAAACTGGTCCATGTAGTGACCATTTAGCTCTTGAGCCAAGCGTCGAGACTCGTCATAAATCTGATCTGATCGTTCAACAAGGTGCGCTTTACCACCGTAAAATTCAATTTGTTCGATCTTTTTACGTGCAGTGGTTTTCGGCATGACGGCAATGAACGGTAAGCCAAGTAAACGCGCAAAATACGCTTCCGAAACGGCAGTGCTGCCTGAGGACGCCTCGATTACAGTGGTTTCAGGACCAATCCATCCATTACAAATAGCGTAAAGAAATAATGAGCGCGCCAATCGATGCTTAAGAGAGCCTGTAGGGTGCGTACTCTCATCTTTTAGATAGATATCGATACCATCAAGAGAAGGTAGTTCGAGTTTAAATAAGTGAGTATCAGCAGAACGTTGGAAGTCTGCTTCAATTTTACGCACTGCATTGTTGATCCAATTGTGGTCAGTACACATGGCGTCTCTCCTTGGGAAATCGATAGATAAGTATTAGATAGGGATAATTTATCTATAATTTTCGAGAAAAACTTTGCTATTGTTACTCTTAATAAAGATTTTTGTAGAAAAAATTTCTACATTTTATGGGTTTTATGGAAATGAGTTTAGATCGAATAGATAAGCAGCTGCTTGCTTTACTACAAACCGACAGCACCTTGTCATTAAATGACGTGGCTGAGCGAGTCAATCTTACTACAACACCATGCTGGAAGCGCTTGAAAAGGTTGGAAGAAGAGGGCTACATCGAAAAACGCGTGGCGTTGTTAAGTGCAGAAAAGCTCGAGCTATCTTTCATTGCATTTGTTCAGTTAAAAACGATTGATCATTCCGAAGGTTGGTATCACCATTTTGTTACAACTGTGAGTGACTTTCCTGAGGTAATGGAGTTTTATCGTATGGCTGGCGAGTATGACTACATGATGAAAGTACTAGTCAAAGATATGAAGTGTTTTGACGAATTCTATAAGCGGTTAGTTAATAGCGTAAAAGGGCTATCTAATGTGACTTCAACATTTGCTATGGAATCCATTAAATACACAACAGAGTTACCAATCCTAAAATAACTCGCCCTATAAGAATTCTATCTAATGTTAATTCTACCTTTTAGTTTTTTAAATGTTAAAAGGTAGTTTGATTATGCTTTTAAAACTATTTCCTACCAGATTTTTATAAATATAAACGATATTTATTCTCTCTTCTATTTTTCATTAACCATTTGTTTTTACAGTCCATTAATCCTGTACATCATAATGAAAGAAAAAATAACGCAATTTTTTCTCTTTCTTTTTCATGTTTTATTTTATTGAATATTAATTTTTACTAAATTAATGGAAGAGTTTGATTTAAACGTTTGCTTTTTGTTTTTTCATGTAATTTGGTCGCTATTTTTGAGTATTTGTTTTTAGGATTAATACAGTAGCAATTACTTAAGTAATAAAGTACTCAAAAATGGGGATAGTGATTAATAAAACATCGTATTATTATCGCCCCATCTTGTATGTAACAAAGTATTACTAAAAATGAACAGAAATTACTATTTGCTTTTTCTCGCAGCTTTACTCGCTGGCTGTGGCGGTGGGGGAGACTCTAAGCCGAACAATACGAAGACACCAACTACGATAACAAAGCAGAACCGTCCGCAATTAAAAGTTGAAGACACGGTATTGAAGTTTGAAGGAGTGGGAACGGTTACTGAAGCAAAACTGAGCAATGTACATGGGTCGGTATCTTACCAAGTCATTGACTCTAATCCGCCAAATGTCGTGAAAATTAATGACTCAGGAATACTACAAATTCTGCGCCCAGGAACGGCGACTATTCTTGCTACAGATAGTAGCTCTGCTTATGAATCTTCTGAAGCAAGATTTTCTGTCACTGTAGAGCGAGGCATCAATACTGAACTTTCAGTGAGTGATCTGAATTTCAATGCGATTGAGTCAGAAGGAAAAACGTTGATCGTCCGTGGCCAAAAAGGCGAACTGAGTTATGAGGTAGAAAGTGGTCATAACTTGATTCGTGTTGATGAGAACGGTTCGGTATATTCATTAGGTTCAGTTGGTCAGGCATCGGTGCTGATTACCGATTCAGGTAACGACTTTTACTTGCCGAAACAAGTTCGCGCTGCGGTTAAACTGCATGCAGTAGCTCCGGGGCAATTACAGTTCGCTTTGCTTGAAGACGAGTATCGAGAAGGGTTGACGTTAGAACCAGTGCGTCTAGATAAAGCTCAAACGCAACGTATTTCTTACAAAATTATAAATAGCGTACCAGACAGCAAGGTGGCCGAGTTGCTAGATCCTGAAACGGGTTTGCTTCTTGTTCATAATGTTGGTCGATTAACGGTTGAAGCGACTGCAACTTACAGCGACGCGTTTCTGGATAAACAGCAAACAGCGCAATTTTTTGTGGATATAAAACAAGGCAAGCGTCAAGAAATCAGCGCAGCGGATATCGTCACAACTTATGAGGAAGGTGGACGAATTTTCCCTAAGGTGACGAACGCCTACGGTGACTATGAGCTGAGAATCATTCGTGGTGAAGACGTTGTTGCTAAAACTGAAAATGGTGAAGCATTACTGATCAAAGGTGTTGGTGCTGCTGAAGTGGAAATTTACGAGCATGACATGCGTAATTATCCTGCAAGCAAAACTCGTTTTGATCTTGAAGTTAATCGCGCGCCTCATCCCGTTATAAAAGACATTGAAATGCCGCTTACCTATCAACCAAATCTTTCAATCCCTCTGGCGTTTAAAGGGCAAAAAGGTAACGTAAATCTAGTTAGCAGCTTACCTAATGGCTTACGAATGACTGACGGCAAGTTGGAGGTAGTGACTGCGGGTGAGTACGACCTTAAGTTTGAAGACGATGGTGGGGAGTTCTACCAACCTATTCAATTTAATGTCGTCATTAAAGTTGCAAAGGCTGAAGGCCAACCCATGGCAACGCACGATTATGACGTTGTATACAGCAACAAATACAGTTTTGATCTTCACCGTGATTTTGGTTTGAGTGCTGACGAGCAAATTGAGATTGTAGATAACTCCGCACCAGATGTTGTCGGTGGTTTTAGTGAAGGACGTCTCCATGTGTATAAAGCGGGTAAAGCGACGCTAACTGTGCGCAGAAAAGAGAGCGCGAATTATACTGTTGGTCCTGATCAAAAAGTCTACGTGACAATTTTGAGTGCGCCGAGCCGAATTGAAGTTCAATCCGATGTGGAAGAGATTTGGAAGGTTGGCCAAACATTTGTTGCGCCGAAAATCTCTGGTACGGTTGGGGAAGTTACGTACCGATTTGCAGACAACGCAGCAACAGATGTAGTTTCCTTAAACAGCCAAACGGGTGCCATGCAAATTCTTAACGCGGGTAGCACAAAAATTATTGTTTCGGATGCGGGGGACGACAAAGTGGATCCGGGTGAAAGTAGTTTCTCGGTCACGATTAAACAAGGCACAAACCCTGTATCGGTTACTTACCCAACGGTAGAATTCTCCGCTGGTAGTGTTATCTCACCAGTGATGAGTGGTGGGACTGCGAAGGCAAGTTACCGTCTTATTAACCAAAAAGATCCTGTGGTCGAGCTAGTTTCCCCTGATACGGGGCGTTTGAAGATTTTGCACGCAGGCGAGTACCAAGTAGAGGTTACTCTTACTGGACGCAACTACAAAGCTAAAACAATCGTCGTAAATGGCACTATTAACAAAGCGAATCACCCTGGTTTAAGTGCTTCTACAATGAAGGTGGAATTTGAACCATTTAAAAAGGTTAAGCTAGACTTTGGTACACCAATAGGAAACCGCAGCTATCAAATATCCAGCTCAACAATTAAAGGAGTCGCTTCATTAGATGTTGATAAGGAAGAGCTGACGTTACTTGACCTCCCACCAGTAAAAAGACGTTGGATTTCTCTCGACGTTTCGGAAGGAGAATCTCGAGATTACAAAGCGTTGGAAAGTAAGAAAGTCCAGCTGTATCTAAGCTTTGCAGATGAAGGTGTTGCGGATCAATATACATTACTTGAAACTGAACAAACAGTATTGTTTAGCACGCTAAATGCACGTGAGTTTTCTAACTTAGAAGAAAGTGAGTTTGGTTTGATGAACGTTCGTTCAGTGCGTGAGCCAACGGACGAAGAATTGAAATTATACGGCAAAGGTAAGATTGCACTACTTGCATTCAAGCCGGTGGGTAACGATGACCAAACTCTAATAAAAGGAGCGTGGGTACACTTAGCTCGATTTGATGGATGTACATCAGAGCTGTTCGAAGATGATCTCAAGCCTTTTGAAGCAATTGACTATGATGACCCAGGGTACTGCACCAACGGCAGCACGATTCGTATGACTCGGTTCTTAATAATTGATGACTCGAAGATGGAAAAGGTAGAGTATGAGTTAGTAGCACCTGTGATTACTTACCGTCGTGGGGTTCGTGAATTTTTAGCAACGAATAAAGGTGGATTCTATGCCGACCCAAATGTCATTTACGGGAAAGGCGAATATGGTTACCCGAAATCACTTTACGAATGGTCGGTTATTAACATGAAGTATCAACCAAATTAATCATCGTTTGATACCCATTAAAAAAGGAGTGCGGAACAGCACTCCTTTTTTCGTCTGGCGAACACGAGCTATTTCGTGTAGCGCATCACCCCTTCTTGCACGGCGGTCGCCACTAAGTGACCTTGCTGGTTGTATATTTCGCCACGGACCAACCCACGAGTATTGCTCGCCGTTGGGCTCTCTATCGCATATAGAAGCCATTCATCCATCTTAAACGGACGATGGAACCAGATAGAGTGGTCAATGGTGGCCACTTGAAAGTTAGGCGTCATTAATGAGACTTCATGTGGATGCATTGCTGTCACAAGGAATCCCCAATCGGATGCGTAGGCCAGAAGGTACTGGTGAATTAGCTGATTCTCTGGCATTTCACCATTAGCACGAATCCAAAGGTACTGTTTGGGTTCTGCTTTTTTGGGCTTCAAAGGGTTGATAACAGTAACGGGGCGAGTTTCGATAGGCTTTTCCCCGCAAAATGTTTTGCGTAAGCGTTTGGGTAGAAATTCTGCAATATGGCTTGCGAGCTCACTCTCTGAGGCAAAGTTTTCTGGACCAGGGATATCTGGCATTTCTTTTTGATGATCAAACCCAGGTTGATCGCCATGGTAGGATGCGGTTAGGTAAAAAATAGGGCGTCCATTTTGAATTGCTTTTACGCGTCTAGTGCTAAAGCTACGGCCATCTCTCAGATTTTCTACATCATAAATAATAGGTTTTTCTGGATCGCCAGGGTACAAAAAATAGCTATGGAAGGAGTGTACCGTGCGTGTTTCTTCAACGGTGTAGCGCGCAGCAGAAAGCGCTTGCCCAATTACTTGACCGCCATAAACTTGAGGCAAACCTAGGTTTTCACTTTGGCCACGAAACAAGCCTTCTTCTAATTTTTCGAGTTGTAGTAGGCTGAGCAATTCTCGTAGTGGTTTACTCATTGTGTCTCCTCACCGTTGTCTTTCATTCCAAGTTACCTCAACAGCCTCACTCTTGTGAAGTGGCATAGTTAAGAACTATTGAGTAACTTAGAAATAGTATTGTTCCAATTATGAAACAAAATCAATTGTTTGATAAATTCTAACTCAGTCAAACTATTGTCAAATAAAGTGACAGGAAGCAGACAGTTTTATATTCCACACCTATAATTGCCTCGGTTTAACGCTCTTTTCGAGGAATATATGAAAAAAACACTACTACTTGTTACTTCTCTACTCTTTGGGGCTGCGTTAGTGGGTTGCCAAACTTCTCAAAATACAGAAATGGAATCTACAGAGGCGTCAATGAAGACGATTACAGGTACAGTGGCTTATCGCGAGCGGATTGCCTTGCCACCAAACGCAGTGGTTACTATTGCGTTAGAAGATGTGTCCTTGGCGGATGCGCCAGCAAAAGTGTTGGCGAAACAGACATTCGAAACAGAAGGTAAGCAAGTTCCTCTTTCTTTTGAGTTGAGTTACGACAGCAATGAAATCAAACCAAACCATCGTTACAGCGTTCGTGCTCGCATTGAGGTAGATGGAAAGCTGCGTTTTATCAGCGACACACATAACGGTGTTATTACAGATGAAGCACAAACTCACCAATTAGATATTCGTCTAGTTGGAACACGTTAATACGACGTACTGAGAACAAAAAATGGCAGCTTAAGGCTGCCATTTGTATTTTTTAAGTGAAGTTTTGCCAACTTCCGATACTTCAATCCCTTCTGCTTCTAATTTCTTTTTTTGTCGCTCTAAGTCTCTGCCTTTTAAAGATATTTTTCCTTGGCTATTTACCACTCTAAACCAGGGGAGTTTGCTGCCTTCTGGTAGGTTACCCAGTGCTTTACCAACATGTCTCGCATAGCCCGGATAACCGGCCATTTTTGCAATTTCCCCATAGGTGGAGACTTTTCCTTTTGGAATTTGGTGAATTACAGCAAAGATTTGCGCTAAAAATTGGTCCATACTCAAAAGTGTCTATTTTGGATTACTAAGGAATGGTAAACCATTGGACTTGTATATTGCTAACGGTTCTTAACCCTTGTGTTGCCAGCGACTCACTTTGAAGAATTACATTTTCTGTTCTTTAGTGTCGTTGGTTGATGAGCCTTAAACAGCATGAAGCAAACGCAAGCTAAGCTTGAATCTAGACCCTCTCAACGACTTTCAATCCCAGTTTTTGCCGTTGAGTTACCAAGTAGGTGGGGAAGCCAGGAGGCGCTATGATTTTATCGACACTTCAATTTTTCGTTACGACCTTACTCGCTGTTGTCTGCGTTCGGGCGATGAGTTTGAGCGAGGGTGACATTCCCGTTCTTGCACTTATGATCCCCGCGCTGTGGGTTCTGCCACAAGGTGGGTTCGCTGGCTTAGTATTGCTGGGCGCGATGATGGCTTTTGGTGCGACACTCTCAATGCAGCCAATTGCTTTGTCGGTTGGTGTTTTGATCCTTTTCCCACTTTTAATGGTGGTGTTTTCTCGTAGAAGCTCTTTAGGCGTGTTGCTCACCGCTGGTCTTATTGTACTTACACTGCAAGTTGGTCTTATGGTCACACAGCAAGGCGGTAAGCTGGATGGGTCTGCTTGGGTTACAGTGGTTCAAACCATTGCGGTTATGGCGATGTGGTGGTCGGCTGCGCATTGGACGCCATCCAATAAACACAGCTGGTGGCCGTTGTTTTTGTTGCTCCCATTGTGGATTGCAGGCCTACCGTACGCCGTTCTTATGGCGTTAAGTTTGACGGGAATGTTAGCGTCAATGGAAGCACTTGCGAAGCTTCAACATACCATTCGTTGGAGCAAATTATTATGTTGGACATTGCCGACTGTGGGTTTTGCCGCTTTAGTCGTCAGCCCGACCACGGATGTGCCAAACCCTGTTTTCGTGGTTTGGATCTGTTTGTTAGGGACGGCTTGGATGACTGACTATATTTTACGTAGTAGCGATGAACAGGCTGAATTATGAGTTTTTAGTCAGGTAAAAAGTGACATGTGCGGCAGAGTATCGAATTGGTTGTGGAACAAAATGGAGATTAGTATATGTTCTTCATTTCATATTTACTACACTTCCAATAATAATAACCACAATATAAGTGGTTGATTTAAGATAAGTTTGTCATGACAACTTTTGCTCGAACACTGTTGCTTTTTGCATGTTGCCTCTTGAGTTTGAATGTAAAAGCCGAAGCCCCTTTAATTGCTCATTATAAAGTCGCGACTGAAGCGGATGATGTCGTCACTCGTGTTCTTTTCAATGCTGCTTCAGAGGAGTTTGGCTTTACCGTTCAATACGTGAACTACTCCAGCTTTGATGCCATTCTAAATTCAGTAGCGAATGGGGAAGCGGACTTTGCTGCGAATATCACTTACACACAAGAACGTGCTCAACGTTTTAGTTATTCCCGCCCAACAAATATCGAATATACCTACCTCTTTGGTTTAAAAGATTCGACGTTGAGTGACATTTCGCGTGTTGGCGTCCCCAAAGATACAGTTTATGCCCAATTACTTAAACAACACTACCCTGAGCTAGAACAGATCTCTTATCAAGGTCACGAACAAGCAGTAACACTGCTACGTTCAGGTGCTGTGGACGGCGTTGTCGATGCCATTAACCAGCTCAAGCCGATGCTGATGGAGGGGTTTGACGCCAAGATGCTCAATGATCAGATTTCGATAAAGCCCGTATCCATCATCAGTAAAAAAGATCATCATCTTGAAGAGTTGGACACGTTCGCTACGTTTATTCACGGGGAAGCGGTGCAAAAGCAGCTTCGCGAAGAAATTTCCCAGTATCAATTTGAATTAAGGCGAGCAGCGTTGCGTGATTCTATTCGTTTATTACCCCTTGATTTTAATGAACCAATACGGATTAAGCTCGAATCTATCTTTCCATATGTTGTATACAACGCAGATGGTAGTGTCGAAGGGATGACGGCTGATGTAGTCCTGAGAAGTTGTGAGATCTTGGCTTTAAACTGCTTGATCATTAGTGAGCCTGGTGAAAGCTGGGGTTCTATGTACCATGAGTTTATCCAAGGTAATTTCGAAATTTTGGCGCCGTTAACGGTCAGCCGTGAGCGGCGCGCATTTAGCTACTTTCCAAAGTCCCATTACGCGCCAGCATCGGTGATGGTCAAGCGTTTAGGTTACAAGCCGAGCACATACTCTCATGTTTCACAGTTGATATCTGAGCGGATTGGCGTAGTTAAGGATGACTTTTTCGATCAAATGATGACGCAACTGTTACCGCTAAAAGAACTCAAACGTTATCGTACTCAACAAGAGCTCATTCAGGGGCTATTAAATGAAGAAGTCGATTACATTCCGATGGATACGGCGATGCTCAATCATTTTTTACGTCTCAGTGAACTGGTTCCGATAGAGCAGGATACCGCTATTGGCGAGTTTTATGAGTCTCAACTCTCTGTTGGATTGGTCGCGAATGAAAAAGGAGCCATGCTTGCGCCTTTCTTCAGTCGAGCGATAGCGATGTTAGAAGTTGATAAGATCATTGCTCAGTACGATGTACGCCCAGATTGGCGTACCGCACTTGAATATGAGATTCGATTAGCGACGCAAACACAAGCTGTGTTTATCTTTGTATTATTGTTTGCTATTTGTGTTTCGCTTTATCTTTACCGTCAATCGAACACTGACAACTTAACAGGGTTAAGGAATCGTCGTGCGTTGCAAGTAAAGTATCGAAAAGGAGTAAACAAAGATCTATCCATACTTTACTTAGACATTAATCATTTCAAACGAATCAATGACACTTATGGGCATCGCGCTGGGGACGAAGTTTTACAACTACTGGCGCTAAAAATTCATTATGTCTGGTCGGGAAGATGTTATCGAATTGGAGGGGATGAGTTCATATTGCTGGGTTATCCAACGCAAGCCGAGTTAACTAGAGCAATGAGAGAGCTCAGTAGAATCGATGTGAAAGGCAAATTATGTAGTGATTTGGAGTCTATAAGTATCTCTATTGGTTTCTCTGCAAAAAGGGAACGGCACATGAGCTTAGAGCAAGCGATGCATTTGGCTGATGAAGACATGTACATGAGTAAGCAGTCCTCACGGCACGACTCCTCTTATCGTGACTGCACGGTTTCATCATAAAGGAATGAATTGATCGAGTTTTGTTCAAACGGTAATGAAATGATGAAATTCAAGGTTTTTGCTCTTGCATTATGAGAGCTGATACTGAATAATCGCCCCATCGATTGAGGCAAGACCTCTCGAAAAGAATTATGGGGCTCTGGTCCTCTCGCAACAATAGCTCGTGAACTCGGTCAGGTCCGGAAGGAAGCAGCCGCAGCGTGTGACTTGTGTGCCGGGATGTGGCTGGGGTCCCACCCTTTGAAAGCCCTGCGTTATCGCAGGGCTTTTTTCGTTTTTGAGCCTTCTTTTATTTTGGCTACGCTTGGTGTTCAACGTCTTCTGATGATCAAGCTTCTTGAGGTTATTTAGGTATAATTTATAATCTCATCCGCTTGATACCGAACTGTCGTGAAGATTGTTTAGGGTACGCTCGCCGAATAACCATTTTCACCTGGGATACTTTAATGATTTCAAAAAAACAATTAAAACTGCTTCGTGCTTTAGGCCAAAAGAAACAGCGTAAAGCGCATGGCTTATTCCTAGTTCAGGGTGAAAAGAACGTACTAGAGCTAGCAAGTAGTTCATTGAAGGTGAAGCAGGTTTTTGCAACAGCGGCATTTCTCGAACAAAATGCTGGTACGCTAAATCGTTTTGATTGTGTTGAAGCATCGCTTGATGAATTGACCAAAGCGAGCACGCTTGTGAGCAATAATGCGGCCATTGCTGTGGTTGAAATTCCGAGTGTAAAAGAGCCTCAAGCGAAAGGCTTGATGATTGCGCTAGATGGTGTATCCGACCCTGGTAATCTAGGTACGATTATTCGTGTTGCAGACTGGTATGGCATCAAGCACATTATTGCGAGTACAGATTGTGCTGATCCTTATAATCCTAAAACGATCAGTGCGACCATGGGCAGCTTTGGCCGCGTACAAGTGAGTTTGGTGGATTTGCCAAGTTACTTGGAACACGCCAAATTGCCAGTATATGGCGCGTTTTTGGAAGGAGAGAGCGTTCATAAAACGGATTTCGCTGCTGAAGGTATTTTGTTGATGGGCAGCGAATCTCATGGTGTGCGCGAAGCCGCAGCAAAATTCGTGACAGATAAAATCACGATTCCGGCGTTTGGCGGTGCCGAATCACTGAATGTCGCGATGGCGACTGGCATTATTTTAGACAACATGCGCCGCCAACATAGCTAACGCAACAATTACTTAATAACAAAGCCAGTCAATTTGACTGGCTTTGTTGTATTTATTGCCTAGAAAAATCAGCCTGGCTGAATCTTGCGTTTAACGAAATACAGTGAATGTTGTTCGGTGAGTTAATTTTGTTTTAGTTCAATAGGCTGTGCCTATAAATAAAATTACTCCTTTCCATTTAGTAAAATCAGGAAATTAGGCGACACTTATCTAAAGGCCGCAATAAAATGCCCTTAAGGAGATAAGAATGCATTCATTAAAAGTAAAAGATTACATGACGTTGCAAGCGGTGACTTTCACGAAAGATATGTCACTTTCGGCAGCTTTAAACAAAGTAATGCAAAGTGTCACACTAGGTGGCCCTGTCATTGATGAAAATGAAAAAGTGGTTGGGTTTTTATCGGAGCAAGACTTATTAGATAAGTTGGTGAAAGCAAGTTATCACTGCCAAGATACACATACGGTACAAGAGTGTATGCATGATGATGTCTTATCTGTTTCTCCAGAAATGTCAGTAATTGAACTGGCTGACATGATGAAAGTTGGAAAGCCGAAAATGTATCCAGTGGTGGATGGCAAAGGTAAGTTGGTTGGTGTTATCACAAGAAGAGACGTGCTGCGTGCCATAGGAATGACATTAAATGAGTGCTTTAAGCATCCCGTTTAACCTCTCTGTTTAAACTTTACGGAATATTGCTTTTAAACTGGTTTGGAAAGACGCTTCGGCGTCTTTTTTATTTTCTATCGCCGAACTGTACAAATTTATCTTGACCTTGGAGCTTACTCTAAGGTTTATCCTTAGCAATAGGTAAATCACCGATACCAATAAGGAAAAAATTATGTGTACAAAACATCAAGGTTGCCAATCTAGCAAAATCAAAACTGCGGTGCCGCTTGGTGCAAGCGAGTCATGCTGTGCGCCAGTAAAATCTTCGCTCAATATCTCTCAGGCCAGTGTTGATGTTTCTGAAAGCTCTTGCTGTAGTGGAGGAGGCCGCAGCGTAGATACAGGCGAGGAAGACGATCCCACAAGGGAGAGTAATTCCTCCGTTCGGAACGCTTGGCTTGTGTCAGGTATGGATTGCCCATCTTGTGCGCAAAAGCTTGAGAAAGCCATTACGTCTTTACAAGGCGTCAGCCAAGCCAAGGTTTTGTTTGCAACAGAAAAACTGGTCGTCGATTTTGATGGTCGAGAGCTGATAGCTACGATAGAGCAGACAGCCCAAAAAACGGGTTTCCCGCTCTCTTCACTGGATGCTCCAAAACCAAGCACTACAAAGAAAGGCTGGCTTGGCGTCATAAGAGACAACATCCAAATTCTCTCGATTGCTGGTGCAATGGCTACTGCGGCAGTAATTTCTAAGATCGACCCTCAAATAAGCGCTTGGTTATTCACTTTGACGTGTTTACTTGGTTTATACCCAATCGCGCTCAAAGCATTTAAGTTGGCGCGTAGCGGTACGCCTTTTGCGATTGAAACGTTAATGAGTGTAGCGGCGCTCGGCGCTTTATATTTAGGTGAAACCGGCGAAGCCGCAATGGTGTTATTGCTTTTCCTTATTGGTGAAAAGTTAGAAGCATATGCATCATCTCGCGCGCGAAGCGGTGTCCAGGCGTTAATGGACTTAGTCCCAGAAAATTCAATTTTAATTATTGATGGAGAGCGTAAAGAAGTACCAGCTGCTCAGCTTAAACCAGGGGATACCATAGAAGTCGCACCCGGAGGTCGTTTGCCTGCCGACGGTGTTTTGCAAGATGCGCTTGCGAGTTTTGACGAAAGTGCGTTAACGGGAGAATCTGTTCCCGTTGAACATCAAACCGGTGGCAAAGTGATGGCCGGGGCTGTGGTTGTCGATAAAGTGGTTCGCTTACAGGTGACTTCCCGTCAGGGCGAGAATGCGATAGACCGAATTCTTCATTTGATTGAAGAAGCCGAATCTCGTAAGGCACCATTAGAACGCTTTCTTGATAAATTTAGCCGTTGGTATACGCCGCTAATGATGTTGGTGTCTCTGATGGTTATCGTTACGCCGCCATTACTATTTGCCCAACCGTGGGAAACGTGGATCTATCGAGGACTCGCCCTGCTGTTGATTGCTTGTCCATGTGCATTAGTCATTTCAACGCCTGCGGCGATCACTTCTGGCTTGGCGGCAGCTGCTAAGCGGGGCGCATTGATCAAAGGTGGTGCGGCGCTTGAGTTGCTTGGCAAGGTTGAGTCTGTCGCATTTGATAAAACTGGGACACTGACGCAAGGTAAACCAGAAGTGACTGACGTCTTTGCTTTTGATATGGATGAAGACAAGTTACTTAGCCTAACTGCGTCAATCGAGGTTGGTTCAAGTCATCCTCTAGCGGTTTCTTTAGTTACCAAAGTGCAAGAGCAGGGGCTTACTATTCCTGAAGCGTTGGATAAAACCGCGCAAGTAGGCTCTGGTGTCACTGGTTACGTCGATGGAAAAATGGTCCAAGTGGTCACGCCTTCAAAGGCAGACTTTCCACTTTCTCAAGAAGCCAAAGAGCAAGTGGTTACGTTGGAACAACAAGGTAAAACGGTTGTCATTGTGCGTTTCGATGACGAGGTCATTGGCGTGATCGCATGGCAAGATACATTGCGCTCAGATGCCCAGCAAGCCATCGCAATGTTGAAGGAACTTGGGGTCACGTCGGTGATGCTAACGGGTGACAACCCGAGAAGTGCAGAAGCAATGGCAAATAGAATAGGCTTGGATTATAAAGCGAGTTTGTTACCTGCAGACAAGGTGCATTACGTCGAGAAGCTATCACAACAACATACCGTTGCGATGGTGGGAGACGGTATCAATGATGCTCCAGCCATGAAAGCTTCGAGTATCGGCATTGCGATGGGAGGCGGTACGGATGTTGCGCTCGAGACTGCTGATGCGGCGTTAACACACAACCGGTTGATTGAGCTACCTGCCATGATAGAACTGTCGCGTGCGACGCTAAGTAACATTCGTCAGAATGTCGCGTTAGCGCTAGGTTTGAAAGGTGTATTCTTAGTGACAAGTTTACTTGGTGTTACTGGGTTGTGGGTTGCTGTATTAGCCGACAGTGGTGCAACAGCACTGGTGACATTGAATGCGTTGAGATTACTTCGTTTTGAGTCCAAGCAGATTAAATAACTGACCTAACCATTGATCCCACTCATTAATAGCCCGAGGCATTCGTGTATCGGGCTTTTTTTAACCGTATTAACCTGATGCGATCAGACGTTTTTCTTGTCCTTGAAATCACGCATTGCTATGCAACAAAATGATCTAACGCCCCTTAAAGTGTGATCAATACCAGTTTTGTTTGAAATTTCATTTTCATTACATTTTGTCATTGTGATTGCGATCACTCTATGTTGGTGAAAGGTTCGCTACAGTGCATCTGTACCCAATAACTGATTAATGAGCTTATTGTTCATAAAATAAGCCACAATAAGGAGCGACTTATGTCTCAAGCTGTATTCCATTTAGGTGTTACTGAAGCTGATCTTAATGGTGCGACTCTAGCGATCATTCCTGGTGACCCAGCGCGTGTTCAAAAAATCGCAGAACAAATGGAAAATCCAGTATTTCTAGCAAGCCATCGTGAATACACGCTATACCGTGCAGAGCTAGACGGTAAACCTGTTGTGGTTTGTTCTACAGGTATTGGTGGTCCTTCTACCTCTATCGCAGTTGAGGAATTGGCACAGCTTGGTGTTCGCACTTTCCTACGTGTTGGTACAACGGGTGCAATTCAACCGCATGTAAACGTGGGTGACATGATCGTAACGACGGGGTCAGTTCGTCTTGACGGTGCGAGCCTACACTTTGCTCCTATGGAATTCCCAGCAGTTGCTGACTTTGAAGTAGCAACCGCAATGAAAGCAGCGGTAGAAGAGTCTGGCGCTACAGTTCACATGGGTGTGACTGCATCAAGCGACACGTTCTACCCTGGTCAAGAACGTTACGATACGTTCTCTGGTCGTGTTGTTAAGCGTTTCCAAGGCTCTATGCAAGAATGGCAAGACATGGGCGTACTTAACTTCGAGATGGAGTCTGCAACACTGCTAACAATGTGTGCGAGCTCTGGTTTAAAAGCGGGTTGTGTGGCAGGTGTTATCATCAACCGTACACAAAAAGAGATTCCAGATCATTCAACTCTGAAAGAAACGGAAGCGCGTTCAATTAAAGTGGTTGTAGAAGCAGCGCGTAAAATGCTTTAAGCCCCTATAGTTGGCATTTAAACAAACAGAAAAAACCAGAGGCTAACCTCTGGTTTTTTTCTAGTTATAGAAATGCGTACAGCTAAAATTTAGGTATAAAAAAAGCAGCATTAATGCTGCTTTTTATCGTTGTGAATTTTAGCTTTTCTTAATGGCACTATATCTCGTCTGAACCGCCCGCGTCTTTAAACCAAGCCGTTAAGTGCGTTCTTAAATCTTTAAGCTCATCAGGGCCAATCAGGGCTAGCCCTAAGTCTTCAGCACGAGTAATGTCATTGTGACGAAGAGGACGGAAGCTCACCAACATTGCGCGCGCTTGTAAGCCACCTAATAGATCGCGAAGCGATTCTAACTTATATAAAGTATCGTCGCCGTCATCTCTCATGCCTTTGGTTTTGCACTCGATGATGTGCAGCTTGTTGTTTACAACTGTTGCGACATCTAACTCATTGCGTACTTCACTTTCACCAAGTTTGCGATAAACCTGAACATTTAACGATCGATCTTGGATCGTCGGCATGGTGTCTTGGATTTGCTTCACGGTGCTGTGAACCAAAGTCTCTAACCACTCACCGTTTGAAAAGCGTCGAGCATCTTCATCTGCAAACGTTAAAACGCCCTTCTCATAGGTGGCGATTTCAGCTTCTACTAAATCTGAAAGCAACATGTTGAGCTCACGGTAGCCCTGCTGTTTTTCGGAGAGCTCGACATCAAGCTTTTGTTCTTTGCGGCATGTGGTTGCAAGGTAGTTAAGTGTTGCTAGACCTGGCCCAAGCTCAAGCGCATTTGAGGCCCATCGTTCACCAAGTTCATACAATTTTTTATCAAGAAGAGGTGGTAAATCAACGTGGTGAAACTCGCCGCGTGCACCAAAGATAGTGAGGTAATCTGCAATCGTAATGTGATCTTCGACTTGGGTATCTTCTTTGCCATCAGGGTATAACCAACAAAGCTTATCGCTACTAGGCTCTACCACAAAAATTGGCCAGCGATAGGTACGGAAAACTTCGTACACCGACAACAAGCGATGACGAAGACCACAGCTCGCGTTCAATTTTACATCTTCGCCGCGTTCATGGAGGTCTTTTGCCAGTTTTTGAATTGCTTGTTTGATCAGAGATGTATTAACAGCGGATGGAATTTCAAAAAATTCAGAAGTAATTTCTCGTTGATCTAAAACGGCACTCAGTCGGTCAAATATATCTAACTGGCTCTTGTCTCCGATGAAGACGATATGTGTGCTTAGCGTACGATTATCTAATAGAGGAGTGACCAATCTCACTGGGTCTTGGTCGATAATACCAACATGAACAGCCATAGATTTTCCTTTTTATGAGGCCGCTCGAAAAGAGTTGTGCAAGGGGATGAGCTGGCCTTATTAATCATATGTAGACATGGCCGACAAAAAACAAGGGCGACTTAACAAAAAGTCGCCCTTATACAGTTGATTGCACTAATTAATGCTCTTAGTTATAAAGTATTTATAACTTAAAGCGGTGGACCAATTCATTTTGCTGATGAGCCAAGTGGGTCAGTGATTCACTGGTTTGTGCGATACTCGACATGGCTTGGAAACTTTCATCGGCGATACTGTTGATATCTTCAATGCTGCGAGCAATGTCTGTTGATGTTTCACTTTGCTCTGCTGCTGCTTGTGAAATGTGCGTACTCATTTGGCTGATTTCGATGATTAGCGCCTGGATCTCTTCCATTGAGCTGTTCGCTTTTGATGCTTGCTCAACCGACATCTCCATATCGCTCATACAGCTTTGTATGACTTGGTTCGCCGATTGCGAGCTAGCTTGCAGATTACTGATCATGGATTCAATTTCAGTGGTTGATTGAGTCGTTCTTGATGCGAGTACTCGTACTTCATCTGCCACTACCGCGAAGCCGCGACCTTGTTCACCAGCGCGAGCCGCTTCAATTGCCGCGTTCAATGCCAGTAGGTTGGTTTGCTCCGCAATGTTGCGGATCACATCAAGGATAGACCCAATTTGACCACTCATCTTTTGTAGCTCAGAAACTGCGGAGACCGATTCGTTCAAACGTGTTTCTAGTTGATTAATGGTTGAGATGTTACTGCTCATAACATTTCTGCCTTCTTCAGAGGCAGATTCGACGCGTTGCACCATTTCTAGCGAGCCTTGCGCACTTTGCGCGACTTCCTGCACTGAATGAGACATTTCTGTCATCGCAGTAGCGACGTTTGCTGTTTGTTCGCGTTGAGAGCTCAATTTAATTTGTGCTTGCGAAGAGGTGCGTTCGTTGGTTGTCGCGGTTGACGATAGGTTTTCTGACGCTTCGTTGAGTTTCACCAAGATCTCGTGAAGGTTGTCGGCGAGTGAGTTAATGTGTCCACTCACACGGCTGAATTCGTTGTTATAGCGAATATCGATACGCTGTGTCATATCACCTTCAGTCAGGCCTTCTAACACTTTTAGAATACGAGTCAACGGTTCGCGAACGCTTTGTGCGATGTGGTAGCCAATCGCTGTCGCGAGTAAAACGACAATAACGCCAATGATGATGGCTTTCGTTACACCCGCTGAATATATGTCACCTGCATCTGCCAATGATTCATTGAGCTTATCTGTTGCGGTTGTCGTGAATTGCTCAAGAATCGCCATGGTTGAATCCACTTTATTTGCTAGGTTGGCGATATTGTTATACAAAGCGGCGCGGGCATTGAGGTAATTATTATGTTGGTCTAGCACACCGCCACGCATACCAACGTCACGAGTAAATTGCTCTACAGATTCGCCAAAAGCTTTTTCTAGCTCAGGAAGCTGAGTCACCAACCCGCGGAATGCGTAATTCAAGTGCGTTACTGCTTTGCGGTTTTTAGCTACGGCTTGCGTAACAAACTCAGGGTTGGAACTGGCGAGGGCATCAGAGGTAATTACTTCGGCATCTTTTAACTTGATAAAGTAGCTCTTTGCCATGACTTTGACAGAAATGCTGGTTTGATCTGCCACATATTCTTTAAGACCAACCGAAAGTTCGGTATTCAGTTTTTGGAAGCGGCGTGAGGATTTTTGCACTTCTTCTTGAGCCGCAAACATTGCTTCGTAGTTGTCCATGGCCTCTAGAGCTTCTGTAAAATAGCTCTGCTCTAACGTTTTTAACTGTGAAAACGGTTCGGCAAGAGAAGGGTAGATTTGGCTTGCGGTTTTCAGTTGAGCCAATGTGGATTCGAAGCGCTGTTGAGATCTAGCAAATTCCTGACGCATTTCATCCATGCGTTGTTTATTCTCTGTCGTCAGGAAGTCTTTAAATGATTTGTCGGCAGAAAGCAGCTCAACACTGGTTTGATTAGATAACGATACCAACGGTAGGGATGATTTAGAAACCGTGCCAAATTTTCCGTGAATATCACTCATTCCTCCCATCATAATGGCAATTGTGACGGCAAATAGGATGATGATCAGTGCAAAGCCGGCATACATCCTTTTAATAACTGAACCTCGCATAAGTGAGCTTCCTCTCCCAAAAATAGACAAGCTACCCAAGTATTTTTGAATTTACTTGGGTATAAAAATAATAATTGTCTTAAAAAAGTAACAAAATTCATTGGATTGTATTCAGTTTGTGATGCGCATTTTATGACACACACGACAAAAAAAGCTTCGTTAATTAGCATTTGATTAATAATGTTAAGTGAACACTGTTTTTATTGAGCTCCGCTTTTGGTTGGAGCATACTAATTGGGGTCTAATTACGTTTATAAAATGGAGTCCTCATGGCGGAAGAAACGATCTTTAGTAAAATTATTCGCAAGGAAATCCCTGCCGATATCCTTTATCAAGATGATTTGGTGACTGCGTTTCGCGACATTAACCCTCGCACACCAAGCCATATTCTCATTATTCCGAATAAACTGATCCCAACAACGAATGATGTAGAAGCTGAAGATGAAGCAATGATGGGGCGTTTGTTCACTGTTGCTAGAAAGTTAGCGAAAGAAGAAGGTATTGCTGAAGACGGCTATCGCCTGATCGTTAATTGTAATCCACATGGTGGCCAAGAGGTTTACCATATTCACATGCACCTACTAGGCGGCCGCCCTCTAGGTCCAATGGTATTGAGCTAAGCTTTTAAAAGTGGGTGGCGATTCACCCGCTTCTTTTTCCTGTCGAATGACACATTTGTGGAGATAAATGTGAAACTAGGTGTAAAGCTGTTAGGGCTGATGAGCTGGGCTTTAATGGCCTCTGGCTGCGCGAATTTATCTGCGGGCAATCTGTTTAGCCATTACAGCAACCAGAATCAAGAAGTTTATCAAGCCGTTGTTGCAGGGGAATATGCCAAAGCAAAACAACTTCAATCAAGTGAAGTGGGTGGCGAGATACTTGGCAATTTTGAAAAAGGTCGTATCTCTTTTCTTGCTGAAGATTACCCGACAAGTTTGAATGCGCTAGAAAGCAGCGATCGTGCCGTACGTGTCCAACAAGATCGAGCGACGATATCTGTGTCAGACACGGCAACGAGCGTCGGCTCTCTCGCAGTGAACGACAATCTCCAAGATTATCATCCCGCCGATTACGAACTTGGCTTTTTGCACCTGTATCTAGGACTAAATTACTTACAGAAAAACGATTTAGAAGGGGCACTAGTTGAAGTGCGTCGAGCTAATCAAGTTCAGGAAGCAGCAAGAAAGGCGCGTGAAAAAGAGCTAAAAGCAGCAGAGAAAGACCTTAACAAGCAAGGCATGTCTGCCAATTTAGGCAGTGTGTTAGCGAACTACCCTGATGCTGGTAAAAAACTAAGCGCGGTACAAAATGGTTATCTGTTCTATCTTTCTGGCTTGTTATATGAAGCGTCGCGAGACTTAAACAGTGCTTATGTTGATTACCGACGAGCACTCGCTGTAATGCCAGACAACAAGCAAGTTGTGGAAAGCACCTTATACGCTGCTAAGAAGCTGGGCATGCGTGAAGACTTGCGCATGCTAGAGAAGCGGTATGGCAAAGCACCTTCTGGATTAACTCAGTCACAAGGGCGAGTCATCGTTATTGATGAGCAGGGTGTTGTTGAGGCGATGAAAGGGTGGCGTATTGATTTACCGATTTACGACAGTCGCGATAATGGCGCGATTTATTCGTTGGCGCTTCCTTATTATCAGAACCGAGGTGCTCAACGTTTTAGCGATGTTGTTTTAAATGGTCAGGTATTGCCTTCCAGTACGCTGACTGATGTTAATGCGATGGCGCAAAACGATCTTAATGAACGTCTTACTACAATAGTGATCCGTCAAGCTCTTCGTGTTTGGGCAAAAGATCGAATCCGAAAAGAGGCGGCGAAAAAAGGCGATGATGTGGGCAACATACTTTTCAATGTATGGAACACATTGACCGAACAGCCAGATACAAGAAGTTGGCAAACATTGCCAGCGCAAGTGAAAACGGCTTCAAAAATCGTGAAACCGGGAACACAAAGTTTAAACTTGGGTGATCAAACCTATCAGTTTGAAGTGCCTGCACAGCAGACTACATTGGTATGGGTATCTCGTCAGGGAGCACACTCAACCGTGTGGCATAAACAGCTAGGGAGACTGTAATGAAAGCATGGCTTGTTTGTTTAGCAATGGCTATTGGTTTAGTTGGATGCGCCGAAAACACGGCTGGTATTCGAATTGATGGCCAAACGCAAAAAGTATTTTTTAATGATAACGTTTTAGGTAGTCGCTTATTAGTTGACAACATCACCACCACTTACGTTGATGATCGCCCACGAGGAGTCGTGCAGCTGAGTAGCAATTACAAAGGTGATCAGCACATTCTTTACCGATTTTATTGGTATGACAACAATGGTTTAGAAGTGAATACCAAACCTGGTCCGTGGCGAAAAATGATTGTGCGAGGATTTGAGCAAGTCACGTTATCTGAAGTTACTGTGAATCCAAATGGCACAAAATTCCGTGTGCAAATTAGAGAAGCACAAGACGATTAATCTTAACGGCTCTGCCGAAGCTGCCGCGCTAACGATGCGCTGGTATTGAAAAACTAAGGAACTCTCATGAAAAAAAGTATTATTGCTCTTTTAGGTCTTGCCGTCATTTTAGGTGGCTGTTCTAACAAAGTCTCTTACGGCGATGCGCAAGCAACAGAAACCACGACTATCGATTTTGGCTCAACAGATTTACAAAAAATCGCGGCTGAAATGGTGGATAGCATGATGATGTCGGGCTCTGTAGCAGCAATTACTCGTGACCAACGTCCTATCGTTTTTGTTGAGCGAATTAAGAACAAAACCAGTGAACATATTGACACTGAATCCATTACTGACACGATCTCTACTAAGATGTTGAACTCAGGTAAGTTCCGTTTTGTTGATATGGATCGTGTTGAGTCTGTGCGTGAACAACTTAACTTCCAAAACACGGATGAGCTTGTTAACCAAAGCACAGCTATCCAATTTGGTAAAATGGTTGGTGCTCAATACATGCTTTACGGCAACCTATCTAGCATTGTGAAAAATGCAGGTAGCGATAAAGATGTATACTACAAGATGACCATGCGCCTAATGGACCTAGAAACAGGTTTGATTGAGTGGGCGGATGAAACTGAAATTCGTAAAGCGCAATCTAAGAGCCTATTCGGTCTTTAATCGAACAGGGTGGAGAAGTCATCAATGGCATGGTTTTCTTGGCAACAAGCAAAACAGTTAGATGCGAGTCTTAATGCTCTCGATGGCTTCTTTACGGAGCCTCCGGTAAAAGTACAAACTGTTACCGGGGGGCTAACCAACCGCTGTTGGCGGTTGGAATCTTCTCAAGGCCTTACATACATCTGGCGACCGACCAGTCATGTCTGCAAGGCTTTTTCAATTTCTCGTCACAGTGAATATCAAGTGCTGAATGCAGTCTCTTCATTGGAAATTGGCCCCAAGCCAGTTTTTATTCATGAGCAAGGGTTGCTGGTGGAATGGATAGAAGGAGAGGCACTGACGGAATCAGGCTTAGCACTAAGCAATTTATTATCCATTGCGGCGAAGATTCATCAATATCCGATAAGCGCAATTCCTTTGGTTCCATTTTCATATATTTCTCGCATCGATCATTATTGGCTTGAGCTTGATGGTCAGTATGTGGGTACGGAGTTTGAGGCTTTGTACATGAAGTGGCGCACGGAACCGAACGTTGCACCTGTTCCGCTTGCCCTATGTCACTTCGATCTGGGGTGTTACAACCTAGTGCGAGGGGAGAATGGGGTGAAAGTCATTGATTGGGAGTATGCCGGGATTGCTGACCCTAGGCTTGATTTGACCTTAACTATTCAGGTCGCGAATGCGCCTGTGGAAGAAGCGGTGAAGCAGTATTGCCAAATTCGCGGTATCGAAGATGTGTCTCTTTGGCTGAGAGGTGTACACGCTTGGCAACCAAGAACCTTGGTGATGGCGATGCTCTGGTATCTACTTGCCTATAAATTGTGGGGAACTGAACAATACTTAAACAGTGCGTATGAGTTGAAAGGCTCATTGTGTATGGAAGATCACTGTTTTGAGAACTCGTGATATTTTCCCCTTTAACAGTAAGGAAATAGTGGTAGTTTTAATAAAAGTACCAGATACACACAGGGAGAGGTACACATGATTATTTACTTACACGGCTTTGACAGTACAAGCCCGGGTAACCACGAAAAAGTTCTTCAACTGCAATTTATCGACGACGACGTTCGTTTTATCAATTACAGCACCCTTCACCCAAAGCACGACATGCAACACTTGTTAAAAGAAGTGTCTAAAGTTATCGATCAATCTGATGACCCAAACCCGTTAATCTGTGGGGTTGGTTTAGGTGGTTACTGGTCTGAGCGAATTGGTTTTCTATGCGGTATCAAGCAAGTGATGTTCAACCCGAACTTGCACCCAGAAAAAACGATGGCTGGTCGAATCGATCGCCCAGAAGAGTACGAAGATATCGCAACAAAATGTGTTGATCAGTTCCGAGCGAAAAATCAAGCTCACTGCTTAGTGATTCTCTCTAAAGATGATGAAGTGCATGACAATTCGAAAACGGCAGCTGAGTTAGAAAAACACTATCAAATCATTTGGGATGAAACTCAGTCTCATAAGTTCAAAAAAATCTCTCATCATTTACAAGCGATAAAGGCATTTAAAAATACTTACTAATGTTGAGTGTAGACAGTAAAGCGGCGTTTTTATTGGCTGCTTTGCTGCGATTCCTTCTCTTGAGTATGCCGAGCCACTGTCTCTTTGAAAGGCACATTTTCTTGGTTTAACGCTTTGAATATTGTGTTCTCCTTACCGTTTTCTTACTTCCCTCCTATGTAGCACGAACACCTTGTTGTAGAGTAGTCGAAAAGTAGTCAATCCGTACTCGTTACACGGATTTTGGTTGCCTTCAAAGTTGGTCTCTATATAATGAACCGGACTAAAATAATTTGATAAATATCAAAAAAAATTGAGAGCGAGTAATAAACTTGCCCAAAAAATTCTGGCGTCGTATGCGTACCAGATAAACATGCCAAACCCTGACAAGTCATTGATAGATAAAGAATCAAGGTGAGTGGCAGTTTTTTAATCCAAGTAATTGAGACACCTCTAAGAACCAAGAATTCATCGGTTGGATGGATGCCACAAATGTTTGTGAGTCATGCATCGAGCTGAACCCCATATATTCATTTTTGTAGAGGAAAATCATTGTGACACGCATTATCGTTGTAGGCGGCGGTGCAGGTGGTCTTGAGTTGGCAACTAAGCTTGGTCGAACTCTAGGTCGCAAAAACCGTGCGCAAATTACGCTAGTCGATCGAAAAGCGAGCCACTTGTGGAAGCCATTATTGCATGAGGTTGCTACAGGTTCTTTGGACGAAGGAGTAGATGCACTGAGCTATCGAGCTCATGCAAAAAACCACAGCTTCGACTTCCAAATGGGGAGTCTTCAAGACATCGACCGTGAACGTAAAGTGATCATCTTAAGTGAGCTTAAAGACGAACACGGTGAACTTCTTATGCCAAGCCGTGAGCTAGAATACGACATTCTAGTGATGGCAATTGGCTCGACATCAAACGACTTCAACACGCCTGGCGTTCGTGAAAACTGTATTTTCCTAGACAGCCCTGAGCAAGCACACCGTTTCCGTACAGAAATGAACAACGAGTTCCTAAAGCTGCACGCGAAAAACGGTAACGGTACGGTCGATATTGCTATTGTTGGTGCTGGTGCAACTGGCGTTGAACTATCAGCTGAGTTACATAATGCTGTTAAAGAGCTGCGCACTTATGGCTTCGGTGATCTTGATTCTAGCAAGTTGAACGTCAATCTGATTGAAGCAGGTGAGCGTATTTTACCAGCGTTACCTCCACGAATCTCTTCTGCTGCTCATCAAGAGTTGGTGAAGTTGGGCGTAAACGTGCGCACCGCCACTATGGTGACTAAAGCTGAAAAAGATGGCCTTACTACAAAAGATGGTGAGAAGATCCCAGCTCAAATCATGGTTTGGGCTGCGGGTATCAAAGCTCCAGACTTTATTAAAGATATCGCTGGCTTAGAAACGAACCGTATCAATCAGCTTGTAGTGAAAAACACACTACAGACAACACGAGATGATGACATCTTTGTTATTGGTGACTTAGCACAATGCACCCAGTCTGACGGTTCGTTCGTGCCGCCACGCGCTCAAGCTGCACACCAAATGGCAAGCCAGGCATTTAGTAACATCGTCGCGAAGATCAACGGGCGCGAGTTGAAAGACTATGTATATAAAGATCACGGTTCATTAGTGTCTCTAAGTCGCTTCTCAACCGTTGGTAGTCTGATGGGGAACCTAACTAAAGGGTCGATGATGGTAGAAGGCCGTATTGCTCGTGTCGTTTACATCTCATTGTATCGAATGCACCTAATGGCATTGCACGGTGTATTCAAAACCGGTCTGATGATGCTCGTCGGCCGCATTAATCGCGTGCTGCGTCCAAACCTTAAGCTGCACTAAGGTTTTAAATCCACTCTGTGTGGATGTGTTGTATCTTAAAAAATGCAGAAGCCACCGCAAGTCGGTGGCTTTTTGTTTATGTTAGATCTGTCGGTAAAAGTGAGTACACAACGCCATCTTTAGGCTTACCATGAAAAATAAAACGGTTTCTGGCGATGGCTTCTTTTTGCGCACCGACGGACTCAATTAAGGCTTGGCTAGCTTCGTTGTCGGGGTCACAAACAATCTCTAGTCGAGTTAAACTTAGCTTTGCGAAGCAGAATTCTGCTAAGGCTTTAACGGCTTCTTGGGCATAGCCTTGCCGTTGATAGCGGTCGGCAACCCAGTAACCAATACTCGCCATATTAAACGTATGATATAACTCATTAACCGCTGCCATTCCAACCAAAGTGTTACTTTGCCGCTCATAGATACCGAAACCAAAAGCCTCAGTTTTGACCCAGTTAAGACGGGTTGCCAACAGAAAGTCCTGCGCGGTTTTCAATGTGACGTTTTTATCACACCAGTCAAGCCATTGGTGCAGCGAAGGGGATTCTGCAAGTAATCGTTGTAGTGAATGTGCTTCTTCAGCAGGGATGAGCTTGAGCGCTAAGCGGGGCGCAATGATTTCAAAGTCTGGACTCATGAACTAATACGACTTCCATGTTGAGTGTAAGTAAATTGAAAGCTGTCTATTTATACTTGAACGCAGCTATTTTCCTTGCTCTGCGTTGGTTAGGAATAACTGAGGTATAGCAGATAAAAACAAAGCGCAGCTTTGCTGCGCTTTGTCGAACCGCTCGTGCTTATCGAACCCGACGAACTTGAATGATCATACCCATCAACGGGTTATCTAGGTAATGAGTCTCGCTGCTACGCATACGACGTTTTTGATCCATTCGATAACTCTTCAGGAATTTCTCTTCGGTTACTGTCGGCGATATTTCTGCCAAGTTACCGACTTGGACGTTACCATCTACTTCACCTAAGTCATCCGCCAATTGCTCAGTTGAGGTTGGTTCAAAACGCACCTCTCTAATACTTGGTTCGCGCAGATCTAGTGTTGTTTCGGCGAAGAGGTAATGCTGTACGTATATTTGGAATCGACCATCTAGTTCATATAAAGGACCATTGACCGTCTCTTCACTGTAACCGTCGCTGGAAAATGTTTGATTACTATTGCCATTGATTGGGCGGCCATCTGCTTGATAAGAATCAGAGAAATCTCGCCCGCCAACGATGCGGAAAATTGGGGCGCTAGATTTACCTCGGTCACCTTGACGCCAGGCTACGTGTTTAAGCACTTTAAAGCCGGCATGATTATTTAGTGCCGCTTCTTGCGCGTTGAGACGGAAAGAAGAACTTGGCAAAAGTGTCACGCCTTTAGAGCGGCGGTAGGATTCACTCTCTAGGCTACCGACATTTTCCATATCGATTTTTGGCAGTTGATTCGGCCAAGATTCTGTTGTGCTTTCAGCGTCGACTGCTCGCTTGAAAATGATCACTTCAATATCAAATTGGCGCTGTGCCCAAGAGGGCATTGAGACACATAGAAGCAATAACGGGATCAGTATTCTCATTCGACTATTAGCTCGTTGGTAATAAATTCTGTTTAAAATCATTCAGTAAGTCTTGAACAAACTGAATGCGTTTACGTCGGTCCACCAATGGTACGCTAAACTTGAACTTAGTTGGACCTTCCATTGCAAATTTTTGCGGCTGTGATTGCAGCAGTTTAACTAAATACGCTGGATTTATGTCAGCATCAGGGTAAAACTCGATAAATCCACCTTTATCATGGGCTTCTATCTTTTTCGCTTTTAAACTACCAGCCGAAATTTTCAATTCTGAGACGGCAAGTAAGTTCTTTGTTGCGTCTGGAAGCAGACCAAAGCGATCAATCAGTTCCACTTTTAGCTCTGATAGTTCATTACTGCTTGTGACACTCGCAATGCGTTTGTACATCGACAGTCGTGTGTTTACATCCGGAATGTAATCATCTGGTAAGAGCGCTGGGATTCGCATTTCCACTTCAGTTTGCTCACGAAGCAGCTCATCCAAAGATGGCTCCTTGCCTTCTTTTAATGCTTGCACTGCTTGTTCCAGCATTTCCATATAAAGTGTAAAACCAACGGATTGAATTTGCCCACTTTGCTCATCACCAAGCAGCTCACCAGCACCACGGATTTCTAAATCGTGGGTTGCTAACGTAAAGCCAGCACCTAAGTCTTCCAGTGAAGCAATCGCATCAAGACGCTTGATGGCATCTTTGGTCATGGCTTTTGGATGTGGTGTTAATAAGTAAGCATAGGCTTGATGGTGCGAACGTCCAACACGGCCACGCAATTGATGCAACTGCGCCAAGCCAAGGTTGTCGGCACGATCCATGATTATGGTATTTGCCGTTGGTACGTCGATACCGGTTTCGATGATGGTTGTACACACCAACACATTAAAGCGCTGATGGTAGAAGTCATTCATGATTCGCTCAAGTTCGCGCTCGCGCATTTGACCATGAGCCACGGTAATACGTGCCTCTGGGATGAGTTTCTGTAAGTCTTCTGCCGTTTTTTCAATGGTTTCAACCTGATTGTGCAGGAAGTAAACCTGACCACCACGCATAATTTCACGCAGTACCGCTTCACGGACCACTGGCTCTTCTTTTTGTCGAACAAAGGTTTTAATGGCTAAACGGCGTGCAGGAGGTGTCGCGATGATCGACAGGTCTCGCATGCCACTCATTGCCATATTCAGTGTGCGTGGAATTGGTGTTGCGGTGAGGGTAAGAATGTCCACATCCGCACGCATTGCTTTGACTTTTTCTTTTTGACGAACCCCAAAGCGGTGTTCCTCATCAACGATCAACAAACCTAAATCTTTGAATTTAATGTCGCTCGAAAGCAGCTTATGCGTACCAACGACAATATCGACTTTACCATCGGCAACGTCTTGCAAAATGACTTTTTGTTCTTTGGCAGATTTAAAACGAGACAGTACTTCAACTCGGATTGGTAAGTTGGCAAAACGGTCACGGAAGTTTTCGAAATGCTGCTGAGCAAGTAAGGTTGTTGGTACGAGTACGGCGACCTGTTTATTGTTATCCGTTGCGACAAATGCTGCGCGCATAGCGACTTCCGTTTTACCAAAGCCCACGTCACCACACACTAAGCGATCCATCGCTTTTGCTTGGCACATATCTGACAAGACAGCATTGATGGCCATCGCTTGGTCATCTGTTTCTTCAAACGGGAATGTTGCTTTAAATGTTGCGTATTGCCCACGATCTAGCTCAAATTTGAAGCCCGGTTTTAATTCTCGTTTAGCATACACATCCAGCAATTCTGCCGCGACATCACGCACTTTTTCTGCCGCTTTACGACGTGCTTTTGCCCACGCTTCACCACCTAATTTATGCAGTGGCGCACTCTCTTCAGCGCCGCCAGAATAACGGCTGATAAGATTCAGTGATGAAACTGGCACGTAGAGCTTGGCATCGTTTTGATACTCAAGGGTGACGTATTCCGTTTTCATACCACCGGCTTCAAGTGTTTGTAAACCGATGTAGCGGCCAATACCGTGATCAATATGAACCACAGGTTGACCGGGTTTTAGTTCCGCAAGATGGCGAATAACGGTGTCACTGTTGACGGCTTTTTTATCTTTGCGGCGTCGCTGGATAACACGGTCACCGAGTAGATCACTTTCACAGATCAGAGCGAAGTTCAGCTCTTCGTGAATGAAACCATGCTCTGCTGCGCCTAAGATCAAGCTGAATCGATCTCCCGAGTCTAGAGCTTGGTAAAGTGAGCCATGTACGACTGGCCGAACTTTGATGCCTTGCAACAGCTCCGTTAGTGCTTCACGACGACCTTCTGACTCTACCGAGAAAACGATTTTTCCGCTGAATTGCTCACTAAACTGACGAAGGCGCGAGAGCGGCTCTTTATTTTGTTGCTGAACGCCAAGCTCGGCTAACGATTGTACGGGTAGGTTTTGACGACCGGCACGCTTAACCACTTTATCTAGGCTCAATTGAGCGATAGGGAGCTGTTTTAGTTGACTGAAAAGTTCGTCTTTTTTCAACCAAAGCTGTTCAGGAGTCAAAAGAGGACGCAGCGGATCAACTTTTTTCTGGTCGTATCGATATTCGACATCGGTTAAGAAAGTATCGACCGCAGATTCGATATCACCATATGTGATGACTTGAGAGTCTTCTGGCAAATATTCAAATAAAGTGTCGGTATGGTCAAAAAACAGCGGCTGCCAATACTCAATACCAGCGGGCCACGTGCCTTTGGTCACTTGCATGTAGATTGATTCAGGCTCGCGGCGCGCGTCGAACTGGGTGCGCCAACGTGTACGGAAATCTTCAATCGCTTCTTTAGTGGTTGGGAACTCATGTGCTGGCAGCAATTGGATTTGCTGAATATCGTCGATAGAGCGTTGGTTCTCTGGATCAAACGTGCGAATGGTATCTATTTCATCATCAAAGAAGTCGATGCGGTACGGGTCATTGCTGCCCATAGGAAAGAGATCCAGAATAGACCCACGACTTGCATATTCACCTGGCCCAAATACTTGATCTACATGGCGGTAGCCTGAATTTTCAAGTTGTACACGTAACTTCTCTAGCGAGATTCGATCACCAGTTTTCACCATTAAAGTGTGTTGCAACAGAAAATTACGTGGCGATTGGCGTTGCAATACTGTACTGACCGGGACGATGGTTATGCCATCACGTTGACTTGGCAGTTGGTATAGGCGTGCGATACGTTCAGAGATGATTTCTTGATGCGGAGAAAAGTTATCGTAAGGCAGCGTTTCCCAGTCGGGGAACAGGCTTACCGTTTGGTCGGTGAATTGCTCAATCTCTGCCTGAAGCTTTAAAGCAATTTGCGGGTCAGGCACAACGAGTAGAGAGTGACTCGAATGCTGCTTGGCTAGCTCTGCAATGGCTAGAGGTAGAGCTGCGCCCGGCAAATTACCTAGCTGTTTTTTGTCGCCACGCTCTGAAGGGTTGGTGACGGAAAGAATCGTTGCTTTTGTCATAGGAATTATTTTTTATCTCGCTCCATCGAGCGCTGACGTAAAAGTTTTTGTTGTTGATACAGTGCCGCCTTTATCAGTAAATCTTGATCAGATTCTCGGAGCATCTTGTATCTAAGCGTGATAATGAAATCTTGCTCTGAAGCATCACATTCTTCTACTTGAGCGTAACAGTAAATCGCCGCAGCAGGGTGATCGAGGAACAGTTTAACACGAACGAGTTGTTGAGTAGTTAACGCTGTACCTGAGCGGAAACTGAGTTGACTAGCACCAAACTGCGTCGTTTGATAGCGAATGGAGGCGTCATCTTGTTGTGAAAGCATAAAGCTCAACAAGAGGTTAAGTTTCGCGTTTTGCGTATCAAGCAAGTTGATCACATGCTTTAACTCTTTGTTTTTCAGCTCTAGACGCGCGTTGTCTGCCAACATATCTAAGTGACTAAATTCACTGGCGACAATAAATGGTGCTGGAATTTCGGAGACAAATGTTTCTTCATCTGGCAAAGCAAAGTCCGCACTCAACGTTTCGACGTTGATGGTGAGGTTATGATGGACGGTAAAGTATTCTTGCTCTGTCATATAGTCGATCCTTTTGCCAGTGAGCGCTCCCTGTTCACTCAACAAACAAAGAGAAATAGGGCACTGATTATCGCTAACTGAATGAAGTTATCAAGTTTAGCCGATTTGTCCTTGAACTTTTTGCCTCAAATACAGACTTATTGCATGTCGTTGACAAATTTAGCGATTCTCTTGTCTTCTTAATGAGAAGAGTAAGGTAAGATAATCCGCTAAAGCTTTATATCAAAACAACCAGTTGGTTTGTCTTATATGTATCATCCTATCTCATTGTTTATTGGCTTAAGGTATCTTCGGGGACGCTCTGGAGATAGGTTCAGCCGATTTGTTTCTTATATGTCGACGGCGGGTATTACGATCGGTGTAATGGCGTTGGTGACGGTTCTTTCTGTGATGAACGGGTTTGAATCGCAGTTAAAAGAACGCATTTTAGGTGTGCTACCTCATGCCGTTGTTTCGCAACACGATGGAAAAACGCCTATGACCGAGTCTGCTCCTCCATTTGTTCAAGCGATGTCGAGTGAATCCCAGCCGGAGCCTATCGTTAGAGGAGAGGCTGTTATTCAGAGTTCTGCACAGCTGACGGCTGGTTACCTCATCGGTATTGAACCTAAGAAAGGCGATCCGATTAGCAACCATTTGATTGCCGGACGATTATCGTCACTTCAAGCAGGTGACTACAATGTATTTTTGGGTCACAGTTTGGCACGTTCACTAAAGGTCTCAATCGGGGATAAAGTACGCTTGATGGTGACCAACGCGACGCAGTTTACCCCACTTGGTCGTATTCCTAGCCAGCGAAACTTCACTGTCTCAGGCATTTTCAATACGGGATCGGACGTTGATGGTCAATTAATGATTGTGAACATGACGGATGCATCTAAGCTGATGCGTTTCCCTAAAGACACGGTTTCTGGTTGGCGTGTCTTTTTCTCTGACCCATTTATGGTGACGGATTTTGCTGACCAACCCATGCCTGATGGATGGGAATGGAGTGATTGGCGCGAACAGCGTGGTGAGCTTTTCCAAGCGGTGAAAATGGAAAAGAACATGATGGGACTTATGCTAGGTCTAATTGTGGGTGTCGCTGCATTCAATATTATCTCCGCTTTAATCATGGTGGTAATGGAGAAGCAATCAGAAGTCGCAATATTGAAAACTCAAGGCATGACTCAATCTCAAGTGATGACCATTTTCATGGTGCAAGGTGCAAGCAGTGGTGTAATTGGCGCGATTGTTGGTGGCGCTGCGGGCGTGATCTTGTCACTTAATCTAAATGCGATTCTTGAATCTGCTGGTGTGGCGCTATTCAGCTTTGGTGGTCATCTACCCATCTTGATTGATTCACTGCAAATTCTTTTAGTGGTGGTGTTGGCGATTGCTCTTAGCCTTGCTGCTACGCTTTATCCTTCTTATCGAGCATCTTCTGTTAAACCTGCTGAGGCACTTCGCTATGAATAAGCTATTAGAATGTCGTGATATTCGTAAAGTCTACCGAGAGGGTTCGTTAGATACGGAAGTGTTGAAAGGCGTAAGTTTCGATATCGACAAAGGGGAGTTGGTTTCTATTGTTGGCTCTTCTGGTTCGGGAAAAAGTACCTTATTGCATATTTTAGGTGCGTTAGATGACGCAACTCATGGTGAAGTTGATTTTCTAGGGCAAAACCTATCAGCTTTGAGCTCGAACAAACAGGCGGCATTACGCAACAAGCACCTTGGTTTTGTATACCAGTTTCATCACTTATTGGCTGACTTTACTGCGCTTGAAAATGTGGCGATGCCACTGATGATTGGCGGTGCTAAAGTAGCGGATGCAAAACAGGCGGCTAAAGCGCTGTTAGATAAAGTTGGTTTGAGTCATCGGATGCAACATAGACCCTCCGAGTTATCGGGCGGTGAGCGTCAGCGTGTTGCGATTGCGCGTGCATTGGTGAATAAACCTGATCTGGTCTTGGCTGATGAACCTACGGGGAACTTAGATCACAATACGGCACTGTCTATCTATGATTTGATGCGCGAGCTCAATAAAGAGTCAAACATTGCATTTTTGGTTGTCACGCATGACAAAGAGCTGGCAGCAAAAATGGATCGTCAAATGCACATGCAAGATGGTTTGCTCGTAGATCGTTTTGTGACTGATACAGCATCTGCGGAGGGCTAGTTTTGTTTACCTCTTTAGCTTTGATGATTGGTGGTCGCTTCAGTCGAGCGAAAAAGCGCAACAAGATGGTGTCTTTCATATCGCTTTCTTCGACCATTGGTATTGCGGTTGGCGTTGCTGTGATCATTATCGGTTTGTCTGCAATGAATGGCTTTGAGCGCGAGCTGCAATCGCGTGTGTTGTCTGTGATCCCACACGGCGAGTTAGAAGGTGTTAATGGACCACTTCATGACTACACCAAAACGATGAATCAAGCTCTAAAACATGAACATGTTGTTGCGGCAGCACCGTACGTTCGTTTTACGGGCTTGGCAGAAAAAGGCAGTAAGCTAAAAGCGATAGAAGTTCGTGGCGTAGAGCCTACTTTCGAGCAAGCGGTGTCGAGCTTATCGAATTTTATTGACCAAGAAGCTTGGCAAAACTTTTATGCCGGTCAGCAGCAAGTGATCTTAGGCCGAGGTGTAGCAAACGAGCTAAATGTCGCCGTGGGGGATTACGTTACGTTGATGATTCCGCAAACAGGCGGCGCAAATAAAGTGCAGGCTCCTAAGCGTGTGCGCGTGAAGGTGTCAGGGTTCTTAACGTTGAATGGCCAAATCGACCACTCTCTAGCGTTAGTACCATTAGCGGATGCTAAGCAATACGCGAGATTAGGGGAAGGGGTCACTGGCATTTCACTAAAAACTGACGATGTTCTCAATGCGCCTTCTATTGTTCGCGAGGTTGGTAGCATGGTTGATGTTTATGTGTATTTGAAAAGCTGGCAGCAAAAGTTTGGTTTTTTGTATCGCGATATTCAGCTCGTGCGCACCATTATGTACTTGGTGATGGTACTGGTGATTGGCGTGGCATGTTTTAATATTGTGTCTACGTTGATGATGGCAGTGAAAGACCGAGCGGCGGAAATTGCAATTTTGCGAACAATGGGAGCAAAAGATAGCCTAATCAAACGGATCTTTGTTTGGCAAGGTGTATTCTCTGGTGTATTTGGCAGTCTCGTCGGCAGTGTTATCGGTGTCTTAGTGGCGTTAAACCTGACTCCGTTAATTAAAGGGTTAGAGAGCTTAATTGGTCATCAGTTTTTATCGGGTGATATTTACTTTGTTGACTTCTTACCATCACAACTACACTGGCCAGATGTGGCATTGGTGTCAGTGACGGCGATAGTGCTTAGTTTACTTGCGACGTGGTATCCTGCTTCTCGTGCCGCAAGGTTGAATCCGGCGGCTGTACTGAGTTCTAAATAGCTGATTGTTTTACAATATGCGAAAAACAAAAAGGACCGAATTCGGTCCTTTTTTGTATTTATCCGACTTGAGTAACATCGCGTTTCATTCTAACTGTTAGATGCCCCTCAACTGATAGCTCAAATGCTGATTTTTACGCAGTAAGGTCTTATCTTATTTTGCGTTTTTGCCAGCTCCGTACCACGGAGTAGCGCCAAAGCCCTCGAATTCCGAAGTAGCCAATAATCGCGGATACAACCCCACAAATTGCGCAGCCCAATAGAAATGGAGGTCCAATGGTGCTCATTTGCTGCATGATGAATTCCCACGATAGTTCAAAGTGAAAAGGTTGCGGGGGAAGACGCATCACTAGAGCACCTAGCTTGTACGCAAAGTAAAATAGCACAGGCATAGTGATAGGATTGCTGATCCATACCAAAGCGACGGAGAGGGGCAGATTGACACCCAACATAATGGCCAAACCAGCGGCCATGATCATTTGGCTCGGCAGCGGAACAAAAGCCATAAATAACCCGACAGCAAAAGCCCCTGATGCCGAGCGGCGGTTTAAGCACCACAAGTTTGGGTTGTACAACACATTGCCGAAGACCTTCAATGCTTTTTGGCGTTTGATCAATTCATGATCTGGCATGAAGCGTTTTATCAGCTTTCTAGGCATAGGACAGCATGACTCTCTCAGAAAAAAGTTGGACCTTGGCGTTATTTGTAGCGAGCGTAATCTCGTCAGCTTGGTGGCCGACAATACCAGATTGGCGTTGGTTGCTGCTGGGAATAATAACCACTGGCTCAATAATCAAATTACGTCGTGGCTTAATTAGCATAGGCGCAATTGCGGGCTTTATGGTTGTCATCGTCCACGGCAATGTATTGGAGTCTCAGAGACAAGCCCTTTTTCAAGCAGGGGAGAATATTACCATAATTGGTAAAGTTGACAGCCCTTTTACGCAAATAAGTCACGGTTATGAAGGTATTGTCGCTATAGAAGCGGTAAATTCTCAAACTCTGTTACCTTTTCTTAAACCTAAAATCCGTCTTATTACGCCTTTTCCACTCGATGTTAACAGTGAGTTTACGACATCCATCTCGTTAAAGCCGATTACAGGTCTACGCAACGAAGCTGGCTTTGATGCTGAAAAGCACGCGATGGGTAAAAATATTATCGCCCGAGCGGTTGTTAACAAAGACGCTCAGTGGATTGTTCGTTCTAATGTATCTCTGCGTCAATCCATTATTGCCGATGTCGCTGATGATGTGTCTTCCCTTCATCATTTCTCGTTAATAAGTGCGTTAGTTTTTGCTGACCGTTCTTGGTTGTCTAAGGAAGATTGGCAAGCGCTCAGGGACAGTGGTTTACTGCATTTGGTCTCCATTTCTGGTTTACATATTGGTATGGCGTTTACTTTTGGGCTAGTCGTGGGCGGTACCGTTCGTTATCTATTACCCCAATACCAATTGTTACCTAGCTTATATGGGCTGATCTTCGCTGTTGCCTACGCTTGGTTAGCGGATTTCTCTCTGCCTACTACGCGAGCAGTGTCGGTATGCGTTGTTTACGTTCTCCTGAAGTATACTCTGGTGCACTGGACTTCTTGGCGAGTTCTTTTGCTTGCAGTATCTCTACAACTGCTTGTCCAACCTTTTGCATCCTACAGTATGAGCTTTTGGTTATCGTACCTCTCCGTTTGTGCGGTATTGTTCGCAATTAATTTGATTCGACATCAAAGGGGAGGTTGGAAAGCGAGATTAAAAGCGTTATTGCTTACTCAATTGATGTTGAGCGCTTTAATCGTACCTGTTAGTGGCCATTTCTTCTCCGGTTTTAGTTTGTCCTCAATAGCCTACAACTTGGTATTTATTCCTTGGTTCGGATTTATCGTTGTACCTTTGATGTTTCTAGCCCTGTTCTCATCTTTGTTTCTTGAAATGATAGCGAAGCCTCTGTGGCATTTGGTGGACTGGTCATTACAGCCATTGAGCACGTCAATACAGTACGCAGTAGGTTCTTGGCAACCCATTAGCATGGAAATGACAATGCTGGTTATGGCGATAGTGGTTTGCTTAATATTTCAACGGTTCATGTCTCAGTACGCATGGTATTTGTTACTCGGCATCGTTATTAGTATCAAGCTTGCATCGGAGTATGAACCGCATTGGCGTATCGATGTATTAGATGTAGGTCATGGCCTTGCAGTGGTTGTAGAAAAAGACGACAAGGTGTTGCTGTATGACACTGGTAAAGCATGGCAAAGCGGCAGTATCGCAGAGCAGGTCGTCACTCCGGTTTTGCATCAACGAGGTTATGAAAGCATAGATACACTGATTCTAAGCCATTTCGATAATGATCACGCAGGCGGCCGCTTTTTCATTGAAGATGCCTTTTCTCCACAACGTAAACTTAGTAGTCAATTCTTTATCGGATATGAGCCTTGCACTAGAGGCGACCAAAGGAAATGGCAAGGATTAAACATGGAAGTGCTCTGGCCTCCTGAACTTGTTCAACGTGCGTATAATCCGCACTCCTGTGTATTACGACTTACTGACCCTATTTCTAACTTTAGTATGCTTTTTACTGGTGATATTGAGGCCATTAGCGAGTGGATTTTGCTTAGAGAACCCGGAAAGTTACAAAGCGATGTGATGCTAGTCCCTCACCACGGGAGTAAAAGTTCATCGAATCCTCGATTTATCGAGGCGGTGAGCCCGAGTGTGGCGGTTGCTTCTTTAGCAAAAAACAATCGATGGGGAATGCCAGCGGAAAATGTCGTTGCTTCATACCGAAAGCTTGGCATTACTTGGCTTGATACTGGTGAGGGTGGTCAGGTAAGCTTCTTTATTCACCGTGATAATTGGCGCTCAGAAACCAAACGTAGCGATACATTTGAGCCTTGGTATAGGCAGATGCTGCGTAAGGGAGTAGAATGAGAGTCTTAATGTAAGAAAATAAAGCACTTCTATGTCGATAAATACTGATGAAACGACTTGGCAGACGTTTAAGCGTCTATGGCAATTTATTCGCCTTTATAAGTCAGGTCTTGTCGTTGCAGTCATTGCATTAGTTATTAATGCCATATCAGATACCTATATGATTTCCCTACTAAAACCACTACTCGATGAAGGTTTTGGGAACGCTGAATCTGATTTTTTACGCACGCTTCCATTGATTATTTTTGCCATGATGTTCATCCGTGGCATAAGTGGATTTGTCTCCACCTACTGTTTGAGCTGGGTATCTGGCAACGTAGTTATGCAAGTCCGTCGCATGGTGTTCAATCACTTTATGCATATGCCAGTGTCTTACTTTGATAAGGAAAAGACGGGCAATTTATTGTCGCGTATAACCTACGACTCAGAGCAAGTGTCAGCGGCAACTAGCCAAGCGTTGGTGAGCATTGTCCGTGAAGGCGCAAGTATCATTGGTCTGTTAGTTTTGATGTTTTACAACAGCTGGCAATTGTCGCTAGTGCTGTTTGCTGTTGCTCCCGTTGTAGCATGGGGTATTGGTGTTGTTTCTAAACGTTTTAGAAAAATATCCAAAAATATGCAGACCATGATGGGTAACGTAACTGCATCAGCAGAGCAGATGCTGAAAGGCCATAAAGTTGTGTTGAGCTATGGCGGCCAAGACATCGAACGTAAACGATTTGAAAAAGTCAGCAACCAAATGCGTCAACAAAGCATGAAGTTGGTGACGGCTCAAGCGGCGGCTAACCCTATCATCCAAATGATTGCATCACTTGCAATTGTTGCCGTTCTTTATTTAGCAAGTATTGATTCGATTAAAGAGCAACTGACTCCAGGTACATTTACTGTTGTCTTCTCTGCAATGTTTGGTCTGATGCGCCCACTTAAAGCGCTGACTAACGTTACTTCTCAGTTCCAACGTGGTATGGCCGCGAGCCAAACGCTCTTCGCGTTAATTGACCTCGAGCCTGAGAAAAACGAAGGTAAGTTGACAGTTGAACGCGCAAATGGCGATGTTTCAGTTAAAAACGTAAGCTTTACTTACACTGGTGCAGAAAAACCAGCATTGGAAAATGTCAGCTTCGATATTCCAAGAGGAAAAACGGTGGCGCTAGTTGGCCGTTCTGGTTCAGGTAAAAGTACCATCGCGAACTTGTTCAACCGCTTCTATGATGTTGACAGTGGATCTATCACATTAGATGGGCATGATATTCGTGATTACGAGCTAAAGAATTTACGTCAGCAATTTGCACTAGTATCGCAAAATGTTCATTTGTTTAATGACACGATAGCAAACAATATTGCGTACGCAACGGATGGCCAATATGAGCGCAGTGATATCGAGAAAGCGGCAACACTCGCGCATGCGATGGAGTTCATCGGCAAAATGGATGATGGACTTGATACCATGATTGGTGAAAATGGTGCTAGCTTGTCTGGTGGTCAACGCCAACGTGTTGCGATTGCGCGAGCTCTATTGCGTGATGCTCCAGTGCTGATTCTTGATGAGGCAACTTCGGCTTTGGATACCGAATCCGAGCGAGCTATTCAAGCTGCACTTGATGAGCTGCAAAAAGACAAAACGGTACTTGTAATAGCGCACCGCTTATCCACAATCGAGAAAGCCGATGAAATTCTTGTGGTTGATGATGGTGCCATCATTGAACGTGGCAACCACGCTGAGCTTATTGAGAAAAATGGTGCGTATGCACAATTGCACCGTATTCAGTTTGGTGAATAAGCGCGGTGATTGAAAAAATCTGGTTTGAAAACCATCCAATAAAATATCTCTTGTGGCCGCTTTTGTGGCCACTGAGTTTATTATTTGGAGCGATAAGCAAGTCAAAGCGAAAGCAATACCAAACTGGCCGCAAGCAAGCTTATAATGCGCCTATACCTGTTGTTGTGGTTGGCAATATCACTGCTGGTGGCAATGGTAAAACACCAGTTGTTGTGTGGCTTGTTGAGCAACTACAGCAAATGGGCTTTAAGCCGGGGGTTGTTTCTCGTGGTTATGGGGCAAAGGCTCCTGCCTATCCGTTAGTGCTAAAAGAAGATACGCCAGCGAAGCATTGTGGCGATGAACCTAAGTTGATTCATCGCCGTACAGGAGCACCTGTTGCGGTGGATCCTGTGCGTTCAAATGCAGTGAAAGCACTGCTAGATTTGGATGTGGATATCATAATTACGGATGATGGATTACAACATTATGCGTTAGGCCGTGATATTGAGTTAGTGATTGTGGATGGGAATCGCCGGTTTGGGAATGAAAGCCTGATTCCATTAGGTCCTTTACGTGAAGGTATTGAGCGACTTAAAGAAGTCGACTTTATCATCACCAATGGCGGTCAAGCTCATACGGGCGAAATCGCAATGGCTTTAGCACCCTCTAAAGCTATTAATCTTAAGACTAAGCAACATGTGGATGTCTCGGAGTTGAAAGATCTCGTCGCATTTGCGGGCATTGGGCATCCACCGCGTTTTTTTCATACACTAAACTCGATGAACGCAGATGTTAAAGTCACAAAAGGTTTTGCTGACCATCAAGACTTTGATCAACAAGAATTAGAAGCATTGGCTCAACAAGGGACCAATGTGGTTATGACCGAGAAAGATGCCGTCAAGTGCAGCCATTATGCGCAAGATAATTGGTGGTATCTGCCTGTATCTGCCCAGTTTGAATCAAACGATGCAGAGCAAATTTTAAATAGAATAAAAGAGGTTAAAGCGGCTTATGGATCACCGTCTACTTGAGATTGTAGCTTGCCCTGTTTGCAAAGGTAAGCTGACGTACGATAAAGATAATCAAGAGTTGATCTGCAAATTGGATCGCCTTGCTTACCCGATCAAAGAGGGTATTCCAGTTCTGCTAGAGCCTGAAGCTCGCACTATGAGCATGGATGAGGGACGCTAATGTCTTTTACGGTTGTCATCCCTTCGCGCTACGCATCGAGCCGTTTGCCTGGTAAACCGCTAGCGGATATTGGTGGTAAGCCTATGGTTCAGTGGGTTTATGAACAAGCGCTACAAGCGGGTGCGGAAGATGTCATCGTTGCAACTGATGACGAGCGTGTTGCGAAAGCGGTTTCGTCATTCGGTGGTAAAGTTTGTATGACCTCTCCCCACCACGAATCAGGTACGGAGCGTCTTGCAGAAGTTGTTGAAAAGATGGCTATTCCGTCAGACCACATCATTGTTAATGTGCAAGGGGATGAGCCTTTGATTCCGCCGTCCATCATTCGTCAGGTTGCTGATAACTTATCAGGGTGTGAAGCCCCGATGGCGACGTTAGCTGTAGAAATAGACTCGGAAGAGGAAGTGTTCAACCCGAACGCTGTTAAAGTTGTCGCAGATGAGCAAGGCTATGCGATGTACTTTAGTCGAGCAACCATCCCTTGGGATCGCGATAACTTTGCTAAACAAGACAAAACCATTGCCAACCCATTAATGCGTCATATTGGTATTTATGCTTATCGAGCTGGTTTCATTAATACGTATGTCAACTGGGCACCAAGTGCATTAGAGCAGATTGAGTGTCTTGAGCAACTGCGAGTGCTTTGGTACGGTGAAAAAATTCATGTGGCGGTAGCGAAAGAAGCACCAGCAGCAGGCGTTGATACGCCCGAAGATCTAGAAGCCGTGCGCGCGATTGTTGCAAAGCAAGCGTAACAAATGCTCATATAGATTTAAGAATAAACAAGGCTCCTGAATTAGGAGCCTTTTTGTTTTACTTGTATCGCGGTATTAGTTAAATGTTAGTGTCGTATTGGTTCCGTTTAGGGCAGGTCGCTAACACCTCTCGGTGACCGGTGTCTTTCACTTCTTGGAGAATGACATCAAAGCCCCATAATCGATACACGTGCTTTAGAACTTCTTCGTAACTATCATCAAGTGGGATGCGGTTGTGAGGAACGTACTGCAACGTAAGCGAGCGATCACCACGGACATCGACATTAAACACCTGAATGTTTGGCTCAAGATTAGATAAGTTATACTGAGCGGCTAGGGTTTCTCTAATGCGTTTATAACCCATCTCATCGTGTATCGCAGCGACTTCAATAAAGTTCTTATGATCATCATCGTTGATCGCAAACAACTTGAAATCACGCATTAATTTCGGAGAAAGGTATTGGCTAATAAAGCTTTCATCTTTGAAATTATGCATCGCGAAATGCACTGCATCTAACCAGTCGGTTCCTGCCAAGTCTGGAAACCACTCCTTGTCCTCATCAGTTGGTTCTTCACAGATACGCTTAATATCTCGGAACATGGCAAAGCCTAACGCGTAGGGGTTAATGCCATTAAAGTAAGGACTGTTATAAGGCGGCTGAGCCACGACACTGGTGTGGCTATGTAAGAACTCTAGAATGAACTTTTCAGACACCAAGCCCTCATCATAAAGATGGTTGAGTATGGTGTAGTGCCAGAACGTTGCCCAGCCCTCATTCATGACTTGCGTTTGTTTTTGCGGATAAAAATACTGACTGATCTTACGGACGATCCGAACAACTTCACGTTGCCATGGCTCTAACAACGGAGCATGTTTTTCGAAGAAGTAGAGCAAATTTTCCTGAGGCTCGCTTGGGAATCGCTCTTTAATGTCTTCCTCTTTCGTCTTGGCTGTTGGTACCGTGCGCCAAAGCTCATTAACTTGAGATTGTAGGTATGCTTCGCGTTCTTCTTGTCTTGCTTTTTCCTCTGTAATTGAGATTTTCTCTGGACGCTTGTAGCGGTCTACACCAAAGTTCATTAACGCGTGACAAGAGTCGAGCAGCTTTTCCACTTCTTTTACGCCGTATCGTTCTTCACATTCGGCTAAGTACTTTTTGGCGAACAGCAGATAGTCGATAATAGAACTGGCGTCAGTCCACGTTTGGAATAGGTAATTACCTTTGAAAAAAGAGTTATGGCCGTAACACGCGTGCGCTATAACGAGTGCTTGCATTGTTACCGTATTTTCTTCCATCAAATAAGCAATACAAGGGTCGGAGTTAATCACAATCTCGTAGGCTAGCCCCATTTGACCATGTTTATAGTTCTGCTCTGTTTGGATGAATTTTTTACCAAATGACCAGTGATTGTAATTGATTGGCATGCCGATACTTGAGTAGGCATCCATCATCTGTTCTGAAGTAATCACTTCTATTTGGTTAGGGTAAGTGTCTAGGCGATAATGCTCCGCGACACGCTTAATTTCTTTGTGGTATCGCTCTAACAGCTCAAATGTCCAATCTGGTCCATCTGGCAACACTTTACTGTTACGCTTCTTAGGCGCCTCTCCTGAGAGGTTTCTCGTTGCGGTATTCATCGCTAGCCTCCTTACGCCGTTTCTTTTTGGAATAGTTCACGAAAGACTGGGAAAATATCCTCCACAGAGCGAATGTTTTTCATTGCGAAATTAGGAAACTCTTCAGTGAGTTTTTCGTACTCATGCCATAGAGTTTGGTGCGAGCGCCGTGTGATCTCTATGTAAGAGTAGTACTGACAGTTTGGAAGTAATTTGTTCACTAATAGATCCCGGCACCTTGGCGAATCATCTGCCCAGTTGTCACCGTCGGATGCTTGAGCTGCATATATGTTCCACTGACCAATCGGGTATCGCTCTTTTACTATTTCATCCATTAACTTGAGTGCGCTAGATACAATGGTGCCCCCGGTTTCTTGTGAGTAGAAAAATTCGTGCTCGTCCACTTCCTTCGCTTGGGTATGGTGGCGGATAAAGACGACTTCGACATTCTCGTAGGTACGAGTTAAGAACAAGTACAAAAGAACATAGAAGCGTTTTGCGATGTCTTTCGTTGCCTGATCCATAGAACCGGATACGTCCATTAGACAGAACATGACCGCTTGGCTCGATGGTACAGGGCGTTTCTCATAGTTCTTGAAGCGTAAGTCGAAGGTATCGATGAACGGCACGCTTTCGATTTTCTTGCGCAGTTCTTCAATTTCAGCCTTCAAGCGGTTCTCTTCAAACTGCTGAGCAGGCTCAATATTTTTGATGCGAGCAAGTTCGTCTTCTAGCTCTTTGAGAAGTCGTTTCTTACCAGCAGTCATTGCAGTACGGCGCGCAAGAGATTGTTGCAGAGAGCGTACTACGGCGATATTGGAAGGGATACCGGCAGTTTGAAAGCCTGCACGGTGTGTTTTCCATTCAGTGATTTTGGCAATTTGGTTTTTTTCTAGATTAGGCAGCTCGAGATCTTCGAACAAAATATCGAGGTACTCATCTTTTGATATTTGGAATACAAATTCGTCTTGGCCTTCTCCATCTGGACTGGCGTTCCCTTCTCCTGAGCCGCTACCCTGACCGCCACCTTTGGGACGCTCAATTTTATCACCAGTAATGAATTGGTCGTTACCGGGATGAACTCGTTCGCGAACACCACCTTTGCCTTGATGAAATATAGGCTCGTTGATGTCTTTGTGAGGGATAGAGACGTCTTCGCCCGTTTCCGTATTCGTAATCGAGCGTCGATTCACTGCGTCTGCTACCGACTCTTTTATTTGCTCTTTGTGGCGCTTCAAGAAGCGCTGTCGATTAACAGCGCTCTTGTTCTTGCCATTGAGCCTTCGGTCTATAAATTGCGCCATGAAATAGCCCTCTTCATGTTTCACAAGCGACCTAACTCAATACTGGGTTAGGATGACTTACGTACTCGTAGGTACCACTCAGAAAGTAGGCGAACCTGTTTCTCGGTATAGCCTTTTTCCATCATGCGAGCGACAAAGTCGTCGTGCTTCTTCTGATCTTCAGAAGAGGTTTTCGCATTAAATGAGATAACCGGAAGTAGCTCTTCGGTATTGGAGAACATTTTCTTCTCGATTACTGTGCGCAGTTTTTCGTAGCTGGTCCAAACCGGGTTTTGACCATTGTTATTCGCTTTCGCACGAAGCACAAAGTTAACGATTTCGTTTCGGAAATCTTTCGGGTTAGAAATACCAGCTGTTTTTTCGATCTTCTCTAGCTCAGCATTCAGTGAAGAGCGATCAAATAGCTGACCAGTTTCTGGATCTCGGTACTCTTGGTCTTGAATCCAGAAGTCTGCATAGGTGACATATCGATCGAAGATGTTTTGGCCGTATTCAGAGTAAGACTCAAGATAAGCGGTCTGAATCTCTTTACCGATAAATTCAACGTATCGAGGTACTAGGTAGCCTTTCAAGAACTCGAGATATTTCTCTGCTGTTTCAGCAGGGAACTGTTCGCGCTCAACCTGTTGTTCAATCACATAGAATAGATGTACAGGGTTGGCTGCCACTTCGGTTTGGTCGAAGTTAAATACGCGTGACAAAATCTTAAAGGCAAAACGTGTTGAGAGACCGTTCATGCCTTCATCGACACCAGCATAATCACGATACTCTTGATAGCTTTTTGCCTTTGGATCCGTATCTTTCAGCGTTTCACCGTCGTATACGCGCATCTTAGAGAAGATGGACGAGTTTTCAGGCTCTTTAAGTCGAGAAAGAATACTGAATTGTGCCAGAGTCTCGAGCGTGCTTGGTGAACAAGGGGCTTGAGACAACTCACTGTTTTCAAGAAGTTTTTGGTAGATTTTGACTTCTTCTGAAACACGTAGACAGTAAGGTACTTTCACAATATAAACACGGTCCAAGAACGCTTCATTGTTCTTGTTGTTACGGAAGGTCTGCCACTCAGATTCGTTTGAGTGAGCCAGAATCATACCGTCGAATGGAATCGCAGAAAGGCCTTCTGTACCGTTGAAGTTGCCTTCTTGCGTTGCTGTTAACAGCGGGTGAAGCACTTTGATTGGTGCTTTGAACATCTCAACGAATTCCATTAAACCTTGGTTTGCTTTACACAGCGCACCGGAGTAGCTGTAAGCGTCTGGATCGTCTTGCGAATAGTGTTCAAGCTTACGAATATCGACTTTACCAACCAATGATGAGATATCTTGGTTGTTTTCATCGCCTGGTTCAGTTTTGGCAATACCGATTTGGTCAAGGATAGAAGGGCGTACTTTCACTACTTTAAATTTGGTGATATCACCACCAAACTCGTGAAGACGTTTAGCGGCCCAAGGAGACATGATCGAGCGAAGATAACGGTGCTCGATGCCATACTCTTTTTTCAAAATATCGCCATCTTCTGTGGCTTTGAATAGGCAGAATGGATGGTCATTCACTGGGCTGCGTTCGCCGTTAGCAGTAAGAACATAAATAGGCATCTGTTCCATCAGAGCCTTAAGCTTTTCTGCAAGCGAAGACTTACCGCCACCTACAGGGCCGAGTAAGTAAAGAATCTGCTTACGCTCTTCTAGGCCTTGCGCCGCATGTTTTAGGTAAGACACAATTTGTTCTATGGCATCTTCCATGCCATAAAAGTCTTTAAAGGTTTCATAACGAGAGATAACACGATTCGAGAAGATTCGGCTTAGTCTCGGATCCTTTGCCGTATCGATTATCTCTGGTTCACCAATCGCCATCAGTAGGCGTTCTGCTGCATTAGCATAAGCGCTTTTGTCATCTTTACACAGGGCTAAAAACTCCTGTAACGACATCTCTTCATCTTTTGCAGCTTCATATCTTGATTGATAGTGGTCGAAAATACTCATGTCGCTTTCCCCTTTAATAGTCAGTCTACCGACGAACGTTGATTCAGGCTTTCCACCAACAGTTATGCTCGTTGTTGTTTGAATATACGTCCTGTTATCACATTTGGTTCGTACAGAATGTAAGATTGGCGACACCAAAGACTTTGCTTTATGGACGGTTTTTTCGTTACAACGGTGAGCGGTGGATATGAATTTTTCAATCACAGCCTTTCTCTACTTAAGCCTAGTCGGGGATTTGCAATTTTGCTTAACAATTATGAATTTATTGTAAAAGTGACATTTGAATCACTCTTTTATTAAGGACGAATTTATGTCGTGAATAGGTGCAATAGAAATCAAATATTTGGCAAAGACAGAAGAGTCTCAGTGATTCGTTGTTCTACATTGAGCAAGGTAAGTGAAAGAGGTAGGAAGAGAGCAAAGTCTTAGATAAGTTTGTGACAGGGTAAATAACAAGGAGAGCGGGCGCTCTCCTCATTCTTAGACGACCATTTTATGCGCTGAAGATTTGCGCTAGTTCGTTTTCACATAAATGATACTGACGAGGGCAGTTACGCCAAGTTTGCAGCATACGGCGGTATTTATCTAGCATCGGCATTTGGCTGTTAAAGTGATGATCTGCCTTGTCAAACTGAGGGTACAAACCTTCAGAATCGATGAGAAAACGTACGTAATGTACTTGTTGCGCTTCTGAAGCGATATCAAATCCCAAGAACTTCAAGCGGCGCTGATCTACGTTGCTGCGGTCTTCATCGTCTAGCATGTTGTAAGATTCTTGCATCGCATGATACATCTCCATAACGTCGATGATCTCACGACATTCTGCTTCTGAGAGGCAGCCGAAATCTTTGTTCAACTCTCGCATTTGTAGTTCATAACCACGTTCAACGATCGTTTGTAAGCGTTTGTATTTGGCCGCATTACTTGGATCAAGTTGAGACATAAGGTTGTATTGGTTTGATAGAATCAAACGTTGAGCGTTTGACATTTCCATGGTGACCTCACTAGATATCTAATACATTTTTAATGTGCTTAGGTTAACGCTTAAGACATGAGTGAAACATGATCTCAACACATATTTAATACTAAAAAATGGCAAGAACTGTCACTTTTGACCAGTTTGAAAACACTTATTTATGGTAATGATTGTATATGTAGTCTCGGTCTGAAAATACTCTCAGCCACTCTGGCTTGAATACGGTTAAAACCGCCAGTGCCATACCATTTAATAGACCTTCTGGAAAGGCGAGCAACGGCACAAAAACAAAGTAGTTATGTTGAATGGTTTCCCAATCGTAGTGACCAACTGATAGGTGATAAAAAGAGTTAATGATGAGGTGCAGACTTCCTGTTATCGCGCCATTGAAAAATCCAGCAACGAAGATGAAAACAAAAATGTTTCGTGGCAAGTAGTGGTAACTCAGAAGAAACACTAAGTAACTAATGAAAATCGGAATTAGGGCAGATAGAACTAACGACGTGGGTAAGAGTAGCAAGGACACATCATGTAGTAGGTGGTTGACCAGCATTGCAGGGATACTGAGTAGAAATGCCATACGCCAACCATACATCATCGTCAGCGTTGTTAGTGCAAGAAAATGAATCTGTAATCCTTCTTTTACACCTGCTTGAGCGGCCCATAAAATACTGAAAAAGAAGAGCGTTGCAAAAACGAGGTGCTGAAATCCTTTCTCTTTTTCCAGTTTTGGCCAAACGACTTTTTTCCAATCTGGTAGGCAGTAGACTACTACTATCCAAATTGAGACAACAAGAGAGCCTAAGTTAAACAAATCCATGTTACTTCCTTCCTATGCGAACATGACGCAATCATTTCTATCGTTCTTTTTATACCTAAATGACCGCAGAGAAACTCACTGATAAGGCTTAGATATAATCAAAAAAATACCAGCAATAAGCTGGTATTTTAAAGAGGTTAGTCTTGCGGTTCACTTAGTATTTTACGTTATCGTTGTATTGAGCAAGAATGGATTGAATTTCATCCATGGTTTCTTTCGGTGGCGGGTTTACGCCTTCGAGTGGGTATTCTAAGCCTAACGCTTCCCACTTATGAGCCCCTAATTTGTGGTAAGGAAGTAACTCGACCTTTTCGATGTTATCCATGTCTTTAATAAATTCACCAAGCATGTGTGCTGCTTCTGGGTCATCTGTGTAACCAGGCACGACGACATAGCGAATCCATGTTTTCTTTCCGATTTTTTGTAAGTAACGAGCAAAGTCCAATGTGCGTCGGTTGGATACACCGATGAGATCTTGGTGCACTTCGTCTTTCATGTGTTTGATGTCAAGCATGACTAAGTCTGTTGCATCCAGTACTTCATCGATAACATCAGTGTGCTTACGAACATAACCGTTAGTATCTAGACATGTATGAATGCCCTCGGCTTTAGCTGCGCGGAAAAAATCACGTACGAATTCCGGTTGAAGCATCGCTTCGCCGCCAGAACAAGTAACGCCACCACCTGATGCATTCATGAAGTGGCGGTAACTTTTCGCTTCGGAAATGATTTCTTCAACCGTGACTTCTTTGCCATCATGCGTGTCCCAAGTATCGCGGTTATGGCAATACTTACAGCGCATTAAACAACCTTGCAAGAAGACGATAAATCGAATACCAGGTCCGTCTACGGTACCACATGACTCAAATGAGTGAATACGACCAGCTGTTGACATCTTTTGCTCTCATTACTAGTAAATTCTAGCTGTTATTTTATTACAAAAAGCAGGGTTAAAACAGCTTTGTCGGTACTAAAGGCAAGGTTATTTGAAGAAAGAAAATAGATGGAGCCAATCTACATAAACGCTTGAACACGAGGTGGTTAATACCTACCCCGAGAACTTGCCGTGTATCTAGATTGACTTCGATGCTGGGATAATCCAGTTTTTAGAAAAAGGCGAACACGGAGAACGAGCCTGTCCCATAAACATCGGTTTGGGCTTCTTCATAATCCGGTGTTTTAATTGTAAAGGTGATGCTTGCACCGTAATTTTGGTTGTACCAAGATACTCCCGCGACGGCACTTGCTTGCCAATTTTGCAGTGTGACGTCGTATGGCGCTGACGGTTCAGGAATGCCAGGACGATCTCCTTCGATAGTCATGTCATTAAAGCGGTAACGACCTTCAAACCCGGTGAACAAGAACCAACTCGACGTGTTCTGAGCGATCATACTTGCTGAGAAAGGGCTTTCGACACTGATATTGGCGGCTCCGATGCTATTCGCTAGGTTTGTACCCCAACGAAACATGACGCCTTGAGAGACATCACTACGGAAGTTACCCGCATTGATGTCGTTAATGTTGGTGATCTCCCATTGTGTTTTTTGTTCTTCGCTGCGCATCAATTTGTTAAATACGCGGTAACCAAGGCTGAACGCCACTTTATCTTCAATCTGGTAATCCCAACCTTGAGGGTCCGTCGATCCTGTTATGCCGTGAACGATTTCTTGCGCCTTTTCTGATAGCGAACTTTCACCCGTAGTTCCTATGGTGAAATTGTACCGTACAGCTTTGTCACTCGTTAGGGAAAGGTAGTTGATTTCGGTGTGTAGGTAACCGGCATATGGGCGATCATTGATTAGTGGATAATCGGCTTCAATGTCGCTTGGAGTCCACATCTTGTGGCCAAGAACCAACTCTATTTTATCGATATTGGCGTGCTCTGAGTTAGCTAGACTCAGCCATTTCCATTGGCTTTCTTGTGTCAGTTGGTCTGTCGCGTAAGAAAGGAAAACACCATTCGTATAGTCTTGATCGACGCCAAAAATACCATCGTTGTCGATGGTAAAAGAAACCGTAGACTTAGTGGATGCTATTGCAACTGGAGAAAGAAGGGTAAGAATAATTAATTTACTAAATCTCATAGACTTTATTTGCTAACTTTTTTCGCATCATACGTAAGAATGCGGGCAAAAGTCTTTCGCGATATCACAACTTTCATTCAAGAAATAAAAAAAGGCTGATGCTACTTAGCATCAGCCTTTGTTGTATTACTAGAACGTTATTTCGCTATAGTCTTATAGAGACTCAGTGAATGTACGCGCGATTACGTCAGCTTGTTGCTCTGCAGTTAGAGAGTTGAAGCGAACAGCGTAACCAGATACACGGATTGTTAGCTGAGGGTATTTCTCTGGGTGCTTAACTGCGTCTTCTAGAGTTTCACGGTTAAGAACGTTCACGTTTAGGTGTTGACCACCTTCGATACCCGCTTCGTGGTGGAAGTAACCATCCATAAGACCAGCAAGGTTAGCGCGTTGTGAACCCTCATCTTTACCTAGCGCGTTAGGTACGATAGAGAATGTGTAAGAGATACCATCTTGTGCGTCAGCAAACGGCAGTTTAGCAACTGAAGTTAGTGATGCTACTGCACCTTTCTCGTCACGACCGTGCATTGGGTTTGCACCTGGAGCAAATGGAGCACCAGCACGACGACCGTCAGGCGTGTTACCAGTTTTCTTACCGTAAACCACGTTTGAAGTGATAGTAAGAATTGACTGAGTAGGGATTGCATCACGGTAAGTCTTAAGCTTACGGATTTTGCCCATAAATACAGAAACAAGTTCACATGCAATATCATCAACGCGTGGATCGTTGTTACCGAATTTAGGGTAATCGCCTTCGATTTCGAAGTCGATTGCTAGACCGTCTTCGTCACGAATTGGCTTAACTTTTGCGTATTTAATTGCAGATAGTGAGTCAGCTGCAACAGATAGACCAGCAATACCACAAGCCATAGTACGTTTAACGTCACGGTCGTGTAGAGCCATTAGTGCCGCTTCGTAGCTGTACTTATCGTGCATGAAGTGGATAGCGTTTAGTGCAGTCACATATTGTTTCGCTAGCCAATCCATGAAGTGGTCCATTTTCTCCCACAGTTCATCGTAGTTAAGAACATCGCCTTCGATCTTAGGCATTTGCGGGCCAACTTGGATTTTTAGCTTCTCATCCACACCACCGTTGATGGTGTAAAGCATTGTTTTCGCAAGGTTCGCACGAGCACCGAAGAACTGCATTTGCTTACCAACAACCATTGGAGATACACAACATGCGATCGCGTAGTCGTCAGAGTTCATGTCTGGACGCATTAAGTCGTCATTTTCGTACTGAATAGAAGAAGTATCGATAGATACTTTCGCACAGAACTTCTTGAAGCCTTCAGGTAGTTGCTCAGACCAAAGAACAGTGATGTTTGGCTCTGGAGAAGGACCCATAGTGTATAGTGAGTTTAGGAAACGGAAGTTTGTACGAGTAACTAGCGTACGACCGTCAAGACCCATACCACCCATAGACTCAGTTGCCCAGATAGGGTCGCCAGAGAATAGATCATCGTACTCAGGAGTACGTAGGAAACGAACCATACGTAGTTTCATTACGAAGTGGTCGATCATTTCCTGAGCTTGTTCTTCAGTTAGCTTACCAGCCGCGATATCACGTTCGATGAAGATGTCTAGGAACGTAGAAGTACGACCTAGAGACATAGCAGCACCGTTTTGAGATTTAACAGCAGCTAGGTAACCGAAGTAAGTCCACTGAATAGCTTCTTGCGCAGTTTCAGCAGGACGAGAAATATCACAACCGTATTTTGCAGCCATTTCTTTGATTTGACCTAGAGCACGGTGTTGCTCTGCGATCTCTTCACGAAGCTGCATTGTCATTTGTAGGTCTTCGCCGTTCTCAAAACGCTCTTGTAGAGAAGAGAACTGCGCGAATTTATCCTTCATTAGGAAGTCAATACCGTATAGAGCAACACGACGGTAGTCACCGATGATACGACCACGACCGTATGCATCTGGAAGACCAGTCAGTACGCCAGATTTACGACACGCCATGATTTGAGGAGTGTAGATATCGAAAACGCCTTGGTTATGAGTTTTACGGTATTCTGTGTAGATTTTTTTAACTTGTGGGTCTAGCTCGCGGTCGTAGGCTTTGCATGAACCTTCAACCATGCGGATACCACCGTTAGGGATGATCGCACGTTTTAGAGGAGCGTCAGTTTGAAGACCTACGATAGTTTCTAGGTCTTTTTCGATGTAGCCTGCATCGTGAGCAGTGATGGTAGAGATAACTGAAGTATCAAAATCAACAGGAGCGTGAGTCGCGTTCTCTTGTTTGATGCCTTCCATTACCTTAGCCCAAAGCTTGTTAGTCGCTTCAGTACCTTCAGAAACTAGGAAAGATTCGTCGCCTTCGTACGGAGTGTAGTTCTTCTGAATGAAATCACGAACGTTTACTTCGTTTTGCCAGTCGCCTGCAGCAAAACCTTCCCAAGCTTTAGCAAATTGCTCTGCCATGACATACCTACCTTTTTAGTAGAAAAAAATACGTACTGCTTCGCCGTTGAGCCAGCTATCCCCAGATAAAAGAGGGGAACAGTACACTCTTATGAATAACAATATTTATAGTCTTAAATTTACGTATTCGATTTACAAAACTATAAATATTGTCACTAGTTTTAACGTTTCTCTTTTTAAGCAACAGCTTGAGGTTAAACTAAAATTTTTTTGCAAACCTTAAACTAAATCAATAAATCCTCAAAAATCTCGATAAAAATGGGGTAGCGACGAGCGCTACCCACAAATTTCTGGACTGCTAGCTTATAGCCAAGCTTGGATGCCATACTGGCCGTCAAGCATACCAACTGCAAGCATAGCAACTAAACAGATAACAAGTACGCTTACTGGGATCACAATCTTGTCTACAAATGATAGGCGAGACGCGCGCTCTTTATCTCCAATTAAACCGTTGTTATCTAAAAGCATAGTTAGTGCCCAAGCTAGAACTGGGTTAACAACGGCAGAACCAAAGATACAGATACCTGCTGCTTGTGAGTCTTTCGAGTCCTTCACCATCTGCATGCCAGCTTCAAGCAGTGGTAGAGATACACCAACGAGAAGAGCAACGCGCATAACTGGAGGCCATACTGCAACGTCCATAGGAAAACCAAGGATTGCAACAATAATACATAGAGAGCCTAGTAAGATGGCACCAGCAGGAATAGGGCGTTTCGCGATTGCAGCAGGGATCATGTAAGTCCCCCAAGATGATGTGATGTTACCACCACCCACTGCAGTACCGACCATTTGGCGAACGGAACACATTGTCATTGTGTCATCAACGTCCATCAGCACTTTCTCACTCTTACGTGGGTAGTTCATCTCTTGGAAGATACGGTGACCCAAGAAGTCAGGTGACCACATTGCTACCGCAAGAATGGCGAATGGTAGTGAAGCGATGAAGTGTTCCATATTAGGAAGACCAAGCATCCAACCTTCTTCTGTTGAACCCCACCAGTAGATTGGATTTAGGTTTGGAAGGCCTGTCTCGGTTACGAATTTAATATCGAAGCCTGCGCCAAGAGCAAGTGCGATTGCAAGCCCAGTGAAGGCACAAACAGGGATCGCTAGCCAGCGTTTGTTCACTTTAGCAAGGAACGCGTATAAGCCAATGGTAACCGCAAGAACAATTAGACCGATGTAACCCATGCTACCAGCGGCAACCGTATCGGATTGCAAACCAACAGCCCAAGCTTGAATAGAGTTAATTTGGCTCATGGTTCCGGTTAAACCTAAGAAAATAAGAAGGCCACCAGCCGTACCTTCAGAGGTGAGGTTAACCAGTTTTGACCCACCTTTTAAGAGGCTCAAAATCAAACCAAACACACCAATGAGAATTGCTAATGCAAGAGGGTGAGCACCAGCAAGAGCGATGGTACCAATAAGAGGGATCATTGGGCCGTGGTTGCCTGCTAGGTTGGCTTTAGGGTTAATAAAACCAGAGGCAAGTACACAGAAAAGAAGTGCAGGGATGAGCATTTCTACACGCGCAACTTCGATAGCAAAGTCCTTGCCTAAGTTTACGTGGTCCCATGCTGCAGTAAGACCTTCAGCCCAAGACATCATTACCGCAGAGTACATTGCGATAATACCGATAGTACCAGCAAGTGCTGGAACAAGGTCTTCAAGCTCAAAGCGGAAGTCACGACCTGGCAAGTTCAAGCCAAAACGACGTGGCTTCATGATTTGTAGTTCGTGGTCTAGGTAGTCTGAACGGCTTGCGAACTCAGATGCTGGACGATGAAGCTCACGGTAGCTCTTGGTCTCGATATCTGAATCAGAGTGCGTTTTGTTAACTGCGTCTGACATAGATTCCTCATATATTTAAAAGTTATGAATTCTTCATTCAATTGTGTTAATCCGCATCCTGCGGCACGCTTATGCTAGCTATTGTTAGATTTGTTACACGTCGACACTGTGCCTAAGCATAGCTAATAACTTATTGTGTTGAGGCACAAAAAAAAGCCTCATCTTTTGGCAGGAGTCTAGCAAGATAGCCATTTAGGGTGATTGATTTAGATCACTTTAAGAATGGTTGTGAAAGAAAACTACAGAAAGTTTCTGGCATGCGAATGAGATGCGGAGATCTTGTGTAATTTCATTACACAAGTTGCATAAAATTAGAACTTTTTGTCCTTTTGCACGAGATGCAGATTAAATGTCAATATTCACGATGATTATATAAAGCTGGCTTTATTCTTGCTTTGGACAGAGCAAAGACAATTTTTTGGCTAATCATTGCCGCTCAGTTTAGGAAAAAGACATGAAACAGCTTAAAGTACTGCCACTAGTGGCAATCATCTCAGGGTTAATGGTCGGTTGCGGCGGCGGTGGCGGCGGTGGCGGTGGTGCAGCGCCGAAAACTGCGTTTACTTTTGATTTTGCTATACCAGCAACAATGACTGAAAGTGAAGCAACTACGAAAGGTTGTACTGTATATGACCACAAAACTGAGCTGAACGGCGATAAAACGGTTTTAACCTATAGTGCAGCGTCAAAAGAGCAAGTGACCAACTATGTTATCGGTTACTACTCTGATGCCGATGGCAAAAGATCCGGAGACATTATCAAACCTACCACTGATAACTTTAAGTTTTATCTTGAAGATATCCCTGACGGCGGCTTTGTAACGTTTCAAGCAATAGAATTTAACGGCAAAGAAGCTCGCGTAAACACGTTTTCAAAAGAGTTCTTGCAAGATAAGAAACTACGTAATGCTACTTTTGCACTAAACCGAGACTCTTTGAACAAATGCTTTACTGGCGGTAACTTAGCAAGCAATAAGTTTACTAACTTAGATTACCGAAACGCTGAATCAGGTGGCGGAGATTACAACTTTGTCTCGCAAACCGATATTTTCACGTCTCCGAACCCTGATATGTTGCCTACTGATGAACTGATGGGGCTTAAAGGTGAACCAACGGCATTGTTTCAGTATGAATCAGGTTCAAGCGACAAAGCGCTTTACCAATATGGTATTGGTTCGTGGGGAACTGGTGAGATAGCCTTAGTTAGAGCGGATAATACGTCAAACATTTATTCGTCTTCTGACTATACTTACGACTCGCTCAACATTGGCTTTGTTACTAACGGCTTTGCATATGACGCGTTGAAGCTGGATAAAACGGCCGTTGAATATAATCGCCCTAGTGCAACGAATAAAGAAACTTGGGTATACATGGCGTTCTCAGAGAATCAAGTTAATGGTTGGGAGTCTCTACTTAACGAAACGATCTCTGACGGATGGGATATTGACGTTGATCCGAGTGCTTACTTAAATATTGATAACCTGCCGAACACAAAACCAAGTGTATCAACGCAAGGAAGTGCAGAGTCCGTGATTGATCTGGACATGGGCTTAACATCGTCTACTGAAGGCTTTACTCGTGTCGCTTACTTTGCAACTTCAGGCGACTACAGAGTCACACATCGCATTTTCACAACAAGTGATAGTGATTCTGTTGTTGTTCCAGAATTGCATTACTACAACTTCCCAACATCGGCCGTTAACGGTTTGAAAGTTTCAGCTTCGGACGATTTTAATCGCACTGCTTTGGTAGTGAATGAAGATAGTAATATTGATTCTAAAGTTTTCATGAGCTTCTTCTCCAATGGTGAAGCGTCAGAGCCTGAACTAGATGAAGACCTAGATGGCATCATTACTTCTGAAAAAGAAGGCTTAGAAAATGAGGTGACATTACGTACTTCAAACTCGCTGGTAGTCAGTCGTTTTAATTAATTCATTGCGACCTCGAATAGGTTTCAATTAACACTTTTGTAAATTTATTAAGCCCCTTTGAAAGGGGCTTTTTTATATTTAATATTCAACTTTTGAAGAATATGTTGCTATATATTGCATATTAATTTGTCTATCGTATCTTTCTATTCGAATTATTTAGGTTAATAATTTGTTGCAAATTTCAAAGGGCGGTGCTAATTTGTTCCGAATTAGAGAGGGCGGAGTCCCTTAATTGCAGTGACAAAAACACAGGGAGTAGGGCGCATGAATGATGTACCAGCGCTAGATATAAAAGACCTGCACAAAACATTTGGACAAAATGAAGTTTTAAAAGGCATTTCACTTGCCGCGCACAAAGGAGATGTTATCTCCATTATTGGCTCTTCCGGCTCAGGTAAGAGTACCTTTCTCAGATGTATCAACTTGCTAGAAACGCCTACCGCGGGCGAAATTTGGGTAAATGGTGAATTAATCCAAATGAAGAACAGCAGAGCAGGTGAATCTGTTCCTGCTAATGAAAAGCAAGTCCAACGTATTCGCTCACGCCTGGCAATGGTTTTCCAAGGTTTCAACCTCTGGTCTCACCTAACCGTACTAGAAAACGTGATTGAGGCGCCTGTTCATGTCTTAGGCGTTCCAAAAGCTCAAGCGATTGAAAACGCAGAAGTCTTGCTTAAGAAGGTAGGCTTGTATGAGCGTAAGGATTATTACCCTGGGCACTTATCTGGCGGCCAGCAGCAACGTGCAGCTATTGCCCGTGCGCTAGCAGTTGACCCAGAGGTGATGTTGTTTGACGAGCCAACTTCTGCGCTTGACCCAGAACTTGTAGGAGAAGTTCTGGGGGTAATGAGAGATTTGGCAGATGAAGGGCGAACTATGCTGGTGGTCACGCACGAAATGGCGTTTGCACGTGACGTATCAAACCATGTGATGTTTTTACATCAAGGCTTAGTGGAAGAACAGGGAAATCCAGCTAAGCTATTTACAAACCCGGATTCAGAACGATTACAGCAGTTTATCTCATCCATTTACTAATATTTGTTAGGCGGCAGACTATTGCCTCCTAAGCCAACACAACAAACAAAACGAAATAAAATAGCAATCACAGGAGTATGGAAATGAAAAAGTGGTTATTAGCAGCAACGATTGCTGCAACGGCAGTATCAGGTGTTGCCCAAGCGAAAGAATGGAAAACAGTTCGCTTTGGTATCGAAGGTGCTTACCCTCCGTTTAGCTGGACAGAAACTGATGGCTCAATAAAAGGCTTTGACGTAGACATGGCAAATGCACTCTGTGAAGAGATGCAAGTGAAGTGCAAAATCGTCGCTCAAGATTGGGATGGTATTATTCCTTCTCTGCTTGCACGTAAGTACGATGCCATCATCGCAGCAATGTCTATCACTGAAGAGCGCAAGAAAAAAGTCGATTTCACTGGCAAGTACGCACAAATTCCAAATAAATTTATCGCTAAGAAAGGTGCGGGTCTAGATTTTGATAATCTTAAAGATGTCAAAATTGGCGTGCAACGTGCGACGACACATGACAAGTACTTAACTGACAACTATGGCGATGATGTTGAAATTGTGCGTTATGGCTCTTTTGATGAAGCGTATCTTGATCTAGAAAATGGTCGAATTGCTGCCGTTTTAGGTGATGCGTCTGCTCTAGAAGAGGGTGTGATCAACAAAGCAGGTGGCGAAGCTTATGAGTTTGTTGGACCATCGTTAACCGATCCAAAATGGTTTGGCGAAGGTATGGGTATCGCTGTTCGTAAACAAGACAAAGATCTGACGAAGAAACTCGACGCAGCAATTATTTCACTACGTGAGAAAGGTGTTTACCAAGAAATTGCTGGTAAATACTTTAACTACGATGTGTACGGTGAATAAACCGTAATTAAGCGACCGTTGGCTTGTTCCTAGAAGTAGTCAACGGTCGATTTTTTGAGTTTAGGGATTAGGAACTCACCTATGCTAGATTTACAAGGATACGAAGCTTCGATTTTGAAAGGAGCTTTAGTAACAATAGAAGTTGCAGTGCTTTCACTCATTCTCGCCATGGTCTTAGGCATGCTTGGCGCATTAGCTAAGTTAGCACCTTACAAATGGGCAAGGGCGATTGCCACTCTTTACACCACAGTCATTCGCGGCATTCCAGATTTGGTTCTAATGATGCTAATTTTCTTTGGTGGACAAATACTTTTAAATAACAGCCTTTACTCCATCAACGAAACGCTCAACGAGTGGTTTGCCTCGAGTGATCCAAACCATGAATGGACGTCTTACTTACCTGATTATATTGATGTCAGCCCATTTATAGCTGGTGTACTCACGATTGGTTTTATCTTTGGCGCCTACATGGCGGAGACTTTTCGTGGAGCGATCATGGCGGTGGACAAGGGTGAATTAGAAGCGGCGAAAGCTTATGGGATGAGCTCTGCTTTATCGTTTAGAAGAATCTTGCTTCCTCAGATGATTCGTCATGCATTACCTGGATTTGGTAATAACTGGTTAGTGTTACTTAAGACCACTGCGTTAGTTTCCATTATTGGTCTGGATGACATGGTGAGAATGAGCTCATTGGCAGCAGGTACGACCAAAATGCCGTTCACCTTTTACATGGCTGTCGCGCTCATCTTTCTATTTTTTACCAGCGTTTCGACCGGGCTACTCAAGCTTGTTGAGCGTAAGTTCAGTATTCATGCGAGGTAAGTTATGGACTTTTCTTTGATTATTGAAAGCTTTCCAACTTATCTTCAGGGACTTTGGACAACAGTTTGGTTAGTGGGATTAGCGTTGGTTATTGGCTTGTGTGTCTCTATCCCATTAGCCGTGGCACGCAATAGTACCAATTACGCTCTAAGCTTACCTTCTTGGGGATTCATTTACTTTTTCCGTGGAACGCCGCTATTGGTTCAGCTGTATTTGATTTACTACGGCATGGATCAGTTTTTCCCTGTGAAAGATACCTTGTGGGAGAACGCTTGGTTCTGTGCTTTGGTCGCTTTTATTCTGAATACATCGGCTTACACCGCAGAAATTATTCGTGGTGCGATTAATGGTTTGCCGAAAGGTGAGGTGGAAGCTGCGAAAGCCTATGGCATGAGTAAGTTTATGACATACAGACGTATTATCTTGCCGAGTGCATTGCGTCGAGCATTACCAGCTTATTCCAACGAGGTCATATTTATGCTGCACGGAAGTGCAGTCGCGGGCATCGTTACCATCATGGATTTAACTGGTGCTGCGCGTCTAGTTAACTCGCGCTACTATGCACCATTTGAGTCTTTCCTGACGGCGGGGCTGTTCTACATGGCACTGACGTTTATGATTTTGTGGTGTTTCAAAGTGGCAGAGAGGCGTTTCTTAGCTTATCTACGTCCTTTAAGCTAATTATCAATAGAGGCAATAGCACCGGAATGGGTGCTATTGCTTTTGATAATTTTGTTATCTTCATTCCTATTTTTCCAGCCGATATAAAAGACTCTTTCTTATTATTCATTAACTTACATTAACATTCGGTAAACTCATTGTTTAGTAAGTAAAAATGAAAAAAACAATTCTATCGTTGGGCATTGCCGCCTTAGCCACAGGATGTGGTGGGGGAGAGGGAGAATCACAACCTAATGCTCAAGTAAAACCAACGCCAGCTCCAGTTCAACAAGCTCTGGAAACTGGTAATGCACTGCTCGTTTCTGACCCGAGCGATTTCATTCGTAAAAGTCATCAAGTTGTGCAAGCTCACAAGATGCAGTCGAATACGATCAAATCTGCAATTGCGAAAAGCCTTTCAGGTCTTTATTGGGATCCAACCCATGATGCCGCGATCTTGGCACCTCAGTATGGCTTCAACGACACCATCTTGATGACCAATAAGGCCATGGTAAGCGGTTACAAAGATCAAGCTCTGTCAATTGGCGTTGCCGGGGAAAAGTCTAATGGTCAACGTTACGCACTATTAGGTAGTAACCCATTTAGAACGGCACAACGTTTTCCCGACTCTTCCAACGCGGCGATGACGCAATGGTTAAGTAACCTGGTCACTTGGTTGTCGGGTGGAGTTACTTCAAACGTCGTCATCGCGCAAATGGATCAGTCTTATTACTTTCCGGATGAGCAAGCGACTCGGAATTGGCTGAAAGACAATGTTTCACAAGAGCTGGCGTTTAACGAGGCCAACCTATGCGATGGTTCGAAGCTACTTAGCTGCTTGCAAACCAATACTCCAAACTTATTGATCTTGTCACAGCATCTGCAATCTGGAGATACCAACAAACCAGTACTCGAAGCTTTGGAATACGCTGAGCAAGCCCAAATTCCTGTTCTATACCTGCATTGGGATGGAGGACTAACTGATCTTGGCCAAGACATTTTGGAAAAATTCCATGTTGATTATGTGGGAGATAACTATTGGCGTAAGTTAGGCTTGGTCGACTGGGAACCTTCATCGTTGATGAACGTTGTGCCGGATTCTGTTATTACACAACAAGCGTTGTTGTCTCGTTTTGAATCTCAAAATTTCAACGTTGACTTGCCACTGTGTGATGACAAATCCTGCCCTGACACTGCGAATATGGACAGTCAATTTTATGCAGGGGCAAACAGCATTCGCCATTGGTTGCAAAAGCTTGATGAACAAAAAGTAGATTTGTTTAATCAAAACGGCTACCAATACGAAAAACTCATGGTATTGCTGGCTGATCATTATCGTCAAACGGTTGTCTTCCCGATGGACAAACAATCAACCCAAATGACCGAATTCCTAAAGTCGTACTTTGCCGATTACGTGCAATACAACAGCCGAAGCGTAAACCCAAAACAACCAAATATGGGGAACTTCAGCCGTAGTGAGTTTAGCCCTGACATAAAGAGAATCAGTGCAACGATTAATATGGAATCAAAGCGTAACTTCCGTTCGGCTGGTGTGTATGCACTTCCTGGGGAAACCTTTACGGTTAAACGTAATGACAGCAATGATGTGGCGACTAAGATTGTCATCAACACTTTAAGAAGTGGTGCAACTCATGAGTTCAGCAAAGATGGATACACGCGACCAAAACTGCTGACTTCATTCGGCTATGAAGTGAAGCCGGGTGAAACCATCACGCTGACTTCTCCTTATGGTGGTCCAGTACAGGTTCACTTTGACAAAAATGATGTTCCGGTTGAACTGAAATTTAATCATGTGGCACAGCATCCAGTTTGGAGAAGTGAGAAGGACAATGACGCTTTTATTCAACAGTTAGAAGCCAATTTATTCGATTGGGCTGAGCTGATCACTCCTGGGTTTGAAGTACACTCAAAGCGCGACAAAATGTTGGAGTCGGTCAACGATGAAATGTGGTCTACCCCTTCGGAAATGGCGCTTGCAACAGAAGAATATGTTCACAACTACCCGCATGTGCTGGCAGGTTTCCAAGGGCCGGGCATAGATGAAGTGCCTGAAATTATTCAATACGCCCAAAACCAAGGTTGGGAAATCGCCAATATTGATATAGTGAAGCACATGAACGCTGACCAAGCGACGTGTGGTTATGGTTGTTCGGGTAACCCTTACGATGCTTACTGGTCATTCAGCCCACTCGGTCACGGTGATTTACATGAGCTTGGTCATGGTTTAGAAAAAGGTCGATTCCGATTTTCAGGCTGGGAAGGGCATTCAACGACCAATTACTACTCGTATTACAGTAAGTCTCGTTTCTTCCAGAATACGGGGAAAGTTTCAACCTGCCAAAGCTTGGATTTCAAAGGCCAGTTTGAATTATTGCAAGCTAGCCGAACTCAAGCGGATCCAAACGCATACATGGCAGCGCAAAATCAAACCAGTTGGAGTTGGGGCGCTCGTGTTTACATTCAAATGATGATGGCGGCGCAGCATGAAGGTGTGCTTAAAAATGGTTGGCATTTATTGGCGCGCTTGCACCTGATTGAACGTGAGTTTAACCGCTTAAAATCGGACGATGCGCTTTGGGATGAGAGACGATTGAGTATTGGTTTCGCCAACTACTCTCGGGAAGAAGCAAATAGCATCTCGAACAACGACTGGTTGCTTATTGCTCTGAGCTACATTTCTCAGCGAGATATGACTAACTATCTCGATATGTGGGGGTTCTCGTTCACAGAAAAAGCGAAACAGCAGGTTGTGGCGCTGAATCTACCGCCGATGCCGCTCACTTACTTTGCAAGTAGTAATACAGGCTACTGTCTGAACGAATTTGCTCAAACACCGATAACTATTGATGGTCAAACAGTTTGGCCGCTGAATCAGTGATTAAATGGTAATTTGTATGAAAAAGGGAGACTGAGTCTCCCTTTTTATTGGACTAAGCTTAGCGTTGAGTCTCGCTTATAGCTTTGCAATATATTACTTAAATGTCGACCAGATTGGTGCGTGATCTGAAGGCTTCTCGATACCACGAAGCTCATAGTCGATACCAGATTCAATACACTTTTCCGCTAGAGAAGGGGTTGCCAAAATGACATCAATTCGTAGGCCACGGTTATCATCAAAACCGCGAGAACGGTAGTCAAACCACGAAAATTGATCGTTCACCTCTGGGTATAGCTTACGGAAGGTGTCCACAAAGCCCCAGTCTAGTAAGGTTTTCAACCATTCGCGCTCTTCAGGTTGGAATGAACATTTACCTGTTTTTAGCCAACGTTTACGGTTTGGTTCGCCGATACCGATATCTGCATCAATAGGGCTGATGTTGATGTCACCCATAACAATCAATTGCTCGTCGTTATTGTGATGATCGTTTAGGTAGGTCATCAGATCTTTATAGAATTGGCGCTTGTATGGGAATTTGGTTTCGTGGCTGATGTTATCCCCTTGAGGGAAATAGCCGTTTAGCACAGTGACCTTTTCGCCGTTTTCATTTAAAAACGTTGCCATGATCATGCGCTTTTGATGTTCTTCGTTATCCGTCGGGAACCCTTTTTGTACGTGTAGAGGCTCTTGCTTACAAAGCATTGCTACGCCGTAATGTGCTTTTTGACCATGAAAATACACTTTGTAGCCCATGGCTTCGACAGCTTCAATCGGGAATGCTTCATCGTGAACTTTAATTTCCTGAAGACCAATCACATCAGGTTGGTGTTTGTCGATTAGCGCTTGGAGTTGGTGCAGTCGCGCACGTAGTCCATTGATGTTAAAGCTGATTACTTTCATTATTTATCCTTTTGGGGGCGTACTTTTTATGAATAGTATCATTGTGTAAGAGCACTGAAAATGAGTCTCGGTGAAAGGAGTGAAACGCTCTGAGCTACTTTGCTTTTAATTTGTTTTCTAAGTCGTTTTGCACGATCTTTAAAGCGTTAAGCGCAATTTCTGGATCTATCTCATTGCTCTCAAGCAAATAGATTAAATCGACAGCCAGTTTGATCTCTTCAGGTGCGTCATCTAAAGGCGAGGTTGGTTGGTCAGCCATTATTGATGTTTTTCCCTATGTGTAATTTGGTTCTCTAGCTTAAGAAGTGCTGCTTCACAACGCGCTAAACGTTGCTCGGTTGCTAGTAATACTTTTTGAGCGTCGGCACGCATAAAACTAGGAGCGCTTTCGACAGCACGTTCTTTTTCTAACACCATCTCGCGCAAGCGTCTTGCCCACTCTTGGTGTTGAGCGAGCTCCTGATAAAGCACGTTGATAGGCTTACGGAAATGGCTGCTATGTTTGATTTCATTCTTACGAATTTTAGTGGTAGAAATCTCGCGTTGAATCGCACCGATTTGCGCCACTAACCGTTCAGTGAGGTACTCAGCACGCAAAGCGGTGAGCTTACCTTCATTTTGCTCACGCACAATCGCATCCAGCGTGGCTTTTGCTTCTTTTACGCAAGGAGTAAGTAAGCGAGAGCGGCAACCAAATAAACGCTCATCAAAAAGCGGAACATGATGTTCGCCTCTTTGACGGTCAAGAACAGCGGCTTGCTTCGCCATTTGTTCTAGATTTTCCTGGAGTTGAGAAATGTTCATGACAAACCTACAAACCATGCGTCATAAGCCAATTTAATGGCTAGTATGCTGACGACAGTAACAAATACAGGACGAATGAATTTAGAACCAAATCTAATAGCGGAGTGCGCGCCAACAAAAGCACCAGCCATTAAACATACTCCCATTGTTAAGCCTAGCACCCAGTTGATGTGTCCGAGGAATGCAAAAGTGATCAAAGAGGTAAAGTTACTGGTAAAGTTCATTGCTTTTGCTAAGCCAGAGGCGAGCAAGATATTCAGCCGGTACAGCGCCATTGAACTTACTGTCCAAAAAGCCCCAGTTCCAGGCCCTGCGAGTCCGTCGTAGAATCCTATGGATAAGCCTTGCATGTACTGTTTTTTATGAAGTTTTGGGCAAGGCTCGGGTATTGGACTTTGATGAGCAGAGTGGGGTGTTTTATGAAAAACGGTATACAACGCTGCCGCCAAAATAACAAGCGGCAATCCTTTTTCCAGCCAATCCGTACTAATCGCATCTACAAATAGCGTACCAAATGTCGCTCCGACGAGTGTTGCCACGAATGCACGCCGCCAGCATTGAGGTTTGAATAGACGTTTTTTGTAGTACGTAAATGCTGCAGTAGAAGAAGCAAAGGTAGCGGCAAGTTTATTGGTGCCTAGTGCAATATGAGGCGGCAAGCCCAGCGACAGTAGAGCAGGTACGGTAAGCATGCCACCACCACCGGCAACTGCATCAATAAATCCAGCGACAAAAGCGACAAGCGCCAACACCAACAGCATGGTTGGCTCAATCATTTCCATAAATGGTGATTCTTCTAATATTCTATTTTACGTTTAAATGGAGGTAGTGAGTCGATTAAGGCTTGTCCGTATCGCTTAGTGACTAGGCGTCGATCAAGAATCGTTACTCTACCAGAATCTCTCTCTTTACGCAGTAAGCGACCTACGCTCTGGATCAGCTTTTTGCTTGCGTCTGGTACAGTTATTTGCATAAACGGGTTTCCTCCTTTTTTCTCAATGTATTCGGAATGAGCCTGCTCAACAGGGGAGGTTGGAACGCCAAATGGAATTTTTGTAATCACCAAGTTTTCAAGTAATTCGCCAGGTAAGTCTAGCCCCTCAGAGAAGCTGCCAGTACCAAATAAGACGCTGGTTTTATTTGATTCTATTAACTTTTTATGTTTTTTTAGAATTTCTTGACGTGAGCTTTCACCTTGAACTTGCAACGCCCAGCCTTTTTTTATGAACTCCGAAGAGAGTGCCTTCGCGACTTGGTTCATCTGCCAATAGGATGAGAATAATACTAAGTTGGCTTTCTTGTCTTCCAAGTACTTAGGCAATATCTCGATAAGATATTCAGTAAATTGAGGCGCTGGTGGTTCATATTTCATCGCAGGGATGAGCAATTCTGCCTGGTTTTGGTAATCGAATGGTGACGCAAGCGCTAAAAACTGAGTGCCTGATTCTGGTTTTCCATCAATACCAACCTGATGGCAAAAGTAATGGAAAGAGTTTAATGCACGCATCGTTGCAGAAACCAAAATGGCGCCAATACATCTGCTCCAAATCTGTTGGTCGAGTTGCCATCCAATTTCAAGTGGCGAAACACTCACAATGAAATCACCCTCGCGATCGGGGTGGGTTTCTAACCAGCGAGCTAAAGGCGCACCTTTTTCACGAGTTGGTTCAGCCATTAAATGCCATACTTGCGCTAGGTTTTCTAACCTTTGAATGTAGAAACCGAGCTCTGCAAGCGCTGGTTCAGCCAACCTTGTCGCAAGCTCCCCGTCTTTTACTCTTTCCGCAATAAGGTCGGCAATTTTTGCCACGCTCTGATTTGCTTTTTTACTGAACTGTTTTAGTTCTTTGGATTGGTTCTCTAGCCACTCAGGTAGTTCACCGTGTTCGAAGCGGTAGATACCCTCTTCAAATTGAGCTGGGTCGAACTGTTTGGGCAATTGAGTCAGTGCCGGTATCAAGTTCTGAACCGCGTCTTGAAGGTCGTTGCGAAATCGAGCTACGCGTTTCTCGTCTGCGAGTGATGAAAACTTACTAATCGACTGATTTAACTTCTCAAGCCATGCTGCCGCGCCTTTTAAACTCGCAGATGCTGAAGCATGGTCACGAGCGACGTGAGGTAAGTGATGTGCCTCGTCGAAGACGTATATTGTATTTTCTGGCTCAGGTAAAATCACGCCGCCACCTAAATCTGCGTCTGCCATGACGAGAGAGTGGTTAGCAATGATGACATCGTTTTTATCCAACTCTGAGCGCGCTTTTTGGAATGGGCAGCCGCGGTGGCCTGGTAAACTGTTATTGCAACTGTGTTTATCACTGACAATCAGTTGCCAAAGCTTATCGTCGATGGGTTTAGGCCAAGAATCACGGTCACCGTCCCATTTACCTTGCGCAAGAGAGCGATGCATTGTTTCTAACAGCTCTATATCTTTTTGCTTAGGTTTGGTTTCAAACATGGCTAACTGGCCACCATCAGCACCGCTAGCAGTGGCGAGCTTTTCTGCACAACAATAGCGTTGACGGCCTTTTGCCAAAATAAAAGAAAACTCTCGGTCGGTAATCCGACGAAAAAGAGGGAGGTCTTTATTTATGAGCTGCTCTTGCAGAGCGACGGTCGCCGTTGAGATAACCACTTTCCTATTGTTATGTACAGCCACGGGAATGGTCGCCATTAGATAAGAGAGCGATTTACCAATTCCAGTCCCTGCTTCTGCAACGAGTATTCGGTTAGATTTGTGATACTGACCGCACAGCGTTTTTGCAATCTCTGCAACAAGGTAGTTTTGTGCTCTTCTAGGCACAAAGTTATCAAGTTGATCTTGAAGGTTTTGATAGCTATTACGAATCGATTTTTGAATGTTACTGGTCAGCATACGGGCCTCAAATGCGTTGGAGGCGAATAGTAGCACACATCACTAGTTGTACAGTAGTTCACAAAACGGAATGCTTTTATAAGGAATGTAGATCTCCTTCACAAAAAAATATTGAACCTTATCTTAATGAAATTAATTTCATTATATGAAAAATATAAAACTCCAACTTGGTCTTATTTGTAGATTTTTATTCTCTTTTTGTTTTTTTAAAATTTAATTATTGGATTAAAAAACCATTTGTTAATAATTTTGTAAATTACAAATAATAATGGAGATTGGTTAGATGTTCGTCGAATAAATAAAGGTAAACTTATCAAGTTATTGTTTTATAATGGTATTTTGTTTTTTTTACATTGGTATTTAGAAAATTTGACAGCCAGAATAATCTTTTGCACTCTTAGCTCCAGATTTTGAGGAGGTGCTGTATAACGTTTTGTTAACGCTCTACCTCAAACATATAAAAAAGGGAACCGGACAAGGATATCCCGAACTAAGAAAAGGCAGTGGATTAATTATGAAAAAAACTCTATTAGCACTAGCTGTAGTTGCGTCTGCAACTTCAGTGAACGCAGCTGAAGTATTCAAATCTGAAGAAGGTTCTGTAGATTTCTACGGTCAGCTACGTCCAACTCTTCTATTCACAGAAAAAACTGATCACACAGCAGAGCTAAACACTAGCTCTTCTCGTACTGGTGTGAACGCGGTTTACGTTGTTGACGAAAGTCTAAAAGTTCTGGGTGAAGTTGAAATCGGTGTTGCTCTAGGTGACAACTACGACGCAGGTGCTGATTCAAGCGAGCGTACAGATGACTCTGTATACGTACGTCGCCACATCATCGGTTTTGATATGGGTGATATGGGTACTCTTCGCTTCGGTAAAGAAGGTACTTGGGCTGATGACGTATACTTCGCAGATTACTCTTACTTCTTCGGTGGTAACGCAGCGGAAACTGCATACGGTCACGCTTGGAACAACGATTCTCAAATCAAATACGCTTACGAAAATGACGCGTTCTGGCTAAAAGCTGGTTACGCGCTAGGCGAAAAAGATTCTAACGAAGAAGTACTAGAAGTATTCGTTGGTAAATCTTTCAACGACCTATCTCTACACGCTGGTGTACTTACTGCGAACAACGACATCAACGTAACTAAAGAGAAAAAACTAGTTCTTAATGGTGTAGAGCAAACAGTTTCTCACACAGAGCGTACTGATAACGAAAACCTATCTTTTGAAGTAACTGCTGAGTACGCACTAAACGAGCACACTCTAGGTGCTACGTACTACTACAACGAAAACGAAGATAAGCTAGGTAAATCAACAGTTGATTCACACTACATCGTTGTAGCTGGTATGTTCGCTGTTGCTCCTAAAACAACTCTATACTCTGGTTACGAGTACCTAGCTCAGTCTACTGACGAAGCAGGTAAAGTAGACGCAGACTCTTCTTGGTTCTACGCTGGTGTTGAATACAAGTTCTCTAAATGGGCACGTGTATTCGCAGAAGCGGGTTACACTTTCGAAGGTACTGACTTCGACAACAAAGACACAGACGACGCAACTAACTTCGGTGTTGGTGCTCGTTTCTACTGGTAATCAATACCCAGTTTGATATTGTAAGACCCAGCTATATGCTGGGTCTTTTACTATGAAGATAAGGATGAAAAACTCTATGCAGTTATCATTAAAAGTGGCAATGGCACTGTCTATTTTTGCCAGTACAAACCTCTACGCTGCAACGACTTTAGTGGTTCCAGAAGACGTGAAGTTATTGGCCGTCAACATGGAGAAGCCAGATCTAGAAGGTGGTCTTTTTTCTAGTGAGAAGACAATCGAACTACCTGACGGAACGAACCAAATTGTCTTCAAATATCAACCTACATTCGAAATTAACGAAAACCTTAAGACGGTTTACAGTGATGTAATCGTTGCTAAATTTGATGCTGAAAACGAAAAGCTAACGTTTGAACTGCCAGAGTTTAAAACTCTTCGCCAAGCGCAAAACAACATCTCGCCTCTAGATTGGCAATTACTGGATACCAAAGGCCAACCTATTGCTTTGGTCGAAGATGTATTAGAGTCAGATGGTGTTCAAATTGGTCGTAATTACCCTCAAGAATCTCGCAACTACAATATTGCTGGCGGTATCGCGAGTGTTGCCGTTAGTTATGTAACTGTGAATCAGCATCAACAATCAGTAAGTGATATCGAGCCTCGAGTTGAGACTAGTGATACCCGTTCAACAGCCGCATCAAACGACAGCCCAATGGTTGATGTATTAAAGACGATGTACCAGAAAGCGTCTCCGGCGGAAAAAGAGGCCTTTAAAAACTGGCTTGCTGAGCAGTAATCCCTTAGTTCATTAGATAGGGCTTAACTGAAAAAGTACGAATCTAAAAAGCAGGCTTTAAGCCTGCTTTTATCTTTTCTGCTTATTAGAGAGAGATTTCTCTCCATTCACCAGGCATTAGGTCGTTAAGGACGATATCACCCATCGAATGACGAATGAGGCGCAAGGTAGGGAAGCCAATGTGCGCAGTCATGCGACGCACCTGACGATTTCTTCCTTCAATAATGGTAATGGCTAACCAAGTTGTAGGGATATTTGCTCGAAAACGGACCGGAGGGGTTCTGTCCCAGACTTGTGGTTCTGGAATAACTTCAACTTCGGCCGGTAGAGTCATACCATCTTTTAGCTCTACTCCCTTTCTCAATTTTTCAAGATCTTGCTCCTGAGGAGCGCCATCAACTTGAACCCAATAAGTCTTCGGCGATTTTGACTTTGGCTGCGTTAGCTTCGCCTGCAAGATGCCATCGTTAGTGAGTACCATCAAACCTTCGCTGTCTCGGTCCAATCGGCCAGCCGCATAGACATTTTTGATTGGGATATAGTCCGCTAACGTTTTGCGACCATCGCCATCGGTAAATTGACTGAGCGTATCGTAAGGCTTATTGAAAATAATGACTTTACGATCTTTAGGGGCCACTTTTGGCTTTTGGCTTTTTGTTGGGCGATTAGGGCGGCGGTCTTGCTGAGTACGAGTCTTCGAGCCATTGCGAGATCCTGAGTGTTTAAAATGGCCCGTTTTAGACTGGTTACGACTGCGACCTTTTTCCTGACCTGTACGAGATGACATGTTAACTACCCTGCAAAAATGTAAATGAACTGTGTTTGAAAGTTTTAAGTTTTATCATGATCGGATATGATTTGCGCGCCTAAAACTAACAAACGCGCACAGAATGATAGACTAATTCGTGTTATTTGTTTAATTATATCAGTGCACTCATGGATTCAGAGCTTAGAGCTTCAAACTACAACAAAGAGTGCGAACCGCATGTGGCGTTAGTGAGGAGACATGTACTGCTAACGTGCAGCAATGCGTCAATTAAACCAACTCAGACGCTGAGTTGATCAGCCAACAAGTTGATTAAAAAATAGGGAAATTTCATGCCTACAGAAAAACCTACAATTATCTACACCATCACTGATGAAGCGCCGGCGCTAGCAACTTATTCATTACTACCAATCATTCAATCATTCACAGCATCGTCTGGCATCAATGTAGATACTCGTGATATTTCACTAGCAGGTCGAATTATCGCTAACTTCCCAGAGCATCTAAAAGAAGAACAGCGCATTGGCGATGCGTTGACTGAGCTTGGTGAACTAGCTCAAACTCCAGAAGCAAATATCATCAAGCTACCTAACATTTCAGCTTCAGTTCCTCAGCTTAAAGCGGCGATTAAAGAGCTTCAGGCGAAAGGTTACGATTTACCAAACTACCCAGAAGAGCCGAGCACGTACGAAGAGAAAGCGATTAAAGCGGCTTACGACAAAATCAAAGGTAGTGCGGTTAACCCAGTACTTCGTGAAGGTAACTCAGACCGTCGTGCTCCGACTTCGGTTAAGAACTACGCGAAGAAAAACCCACACTCAATGGGTGCATGGTCAGCCGAATCTAAGTCTCATGTTGCGAGCATGTCAGACAATGACTTCTTTGGTAGCGAAAAGTCTACAACTATCTCTGGTGCAACAGAGGTCAAAATCGAGTTTGTCGGTAATGATGGTACAGTTAAAGAGCTTAAGTCTGCGTTCCCATTATTAGATAAAGAAGTCATTGATACTTCAGTAATGAAGAAGAAGGCGTTGGTTGAATTTTTCGAGAAAGAGATTGCTGAAGCGAAAGCGCAAGACGTGCTGCTGTCTCTTCATATGAAAGCGACGATGATGAAAGTTTCTGACCCTGTCATTTTCGGCCATGCCGTAAAAGTTTACTACAAAGACGTTTTCGATAAGTACGGTAAGCTGTTTGAAGAGCTAGGCGTTGATGTAAACAATGGCATCGGTGATGTTTACTCAAAAATTGAGTCTCTACCTGAAGCGCAAAAAGCAGAAATTGAAGCGGCCATTCAAGCGGTTTACCAAACTCAACCAGAACTTGCGATGGTTGACTCTGATCGTGGTATCACAAACTTACATGTACCAAGTGACATTATTGTAGATGCTTCTATGCCAGCAATGCTTCGCTCTTCGGGTCAAATGTGGGGACCAGATGGTAAACAAAAAGACACCAAAGCGATGATTCCAGATCGTAGCTACGCAGGTATTTACCAAGCGGTTATTGATTTCTGTAAAGAGCACGGCGCATTTGATCCAACCACTATGGGTAGCGTACCTAACGTTGGTCTAATGGCTCAGAAAGCTGAAGAGTATGGTTCTCACGACAAGACATTCATTCTAGACGCTGCGGGTACTGTTCGCGTTGTTGATGCTTCAGGTAACGTACTGTTAGAGCAAGCGGTTGAAGAAGGTGATATCTTCCGTATGTGTCAGGTTAAAGACGCACCAATCCAAGATTGGGTTAAACTAGCAGTGACTCGCGCACGTGCAACAGGTGTTCCAGCTGTATTCTGGCTAGATGAAAACCGCGCGCACGATGCTGAGCTCATCAAGAAAGTAAACGCCTACCTACCAGATCACGATACTGACGGTCTAGAGATTAAGATCCTATCTCCTGTTGAAGCTTGTAAGTACTCACTAGAGCGTATGAAAGCGGGCCTAGATACTATCTCTGTTACAGGTAATGTTCTTCGTGACTACCTAACAGACTTGTTCCCAATTCTAGAGTTAGGTACGTCTGCTAAGATGCTATCTATTGTTCCATTGATGAATGGTGGTGGTCTATTTGAAACAGGCGCTGGTGGTTCTGCTCCTAAGCACGTTCAACAAGTAGAAAAAGAGAATCACCTTCGTTGGGATTCTTTGGGCGAGTTCCTAGCGCTTGCAGCTTCGTTAGAGCATTTAAGTGTAGCGACAAACAATCCTAAGGCTCAGGTTCTCGCAGATACACTAGATAAAGCGACCGGTGAGTTTTTAGACACCAACAAATCTCCGTCACGCAAAGTGGGTGAGCTAGATAACCGTGGAAGCCACTTCTATCTTGCACTTTACTGGGCGAAAGCGCTTTCAGAGCAAACGGATGATGCGGATCTTGCTGCTGAATTTGCACCAATTGCAAAAGCGCTGTCAGAGCAGGAAGAAACGATCGTTGCTGAGCTAAATAATGCGCAAGGCGTGAAAGGTGAGCTAGGAGGTTACTACTTACTAGACGATGCATTGGTTTCTAAATTGATGCGTCCAAGCGAAACCTTTAACGCAATCATTAACAAGTAAGTTAGTGTAAAAACACGTCGTTTTCGGCGTGTTTCCTATCCTGTAAGTGCGTTGTAAGTGTTCCTTTTGTAACACGTGCTCTAAATAGTAAGAAACCCGCTATCTTTGCGGGTTTATTTTTCTCTTCAAAACATCAACGTGGCGTTTCGAGAGCAATATTTTAATATTTCGACAGCGCTCTAATTATTTGGCTTGGCCTTCAAGAGGCACGACGCTACTCGCGTGACAGCCTTTGGGACCTTTTTCAATCTCGTAAGAGACTTGTTGGCCTGCTTTCAGTGTACGATAACCGTCCATCTGGATAGTTGAGTAGTGGGCAAAGATATCTCCCTCTTCTTCATCTGAACAAATAAACCCAAATCCTTTGGCATTGTTAAACCACTTTACTGTACCTGTAGCCATGCTTTACATCCCTCATGCATTTTTTACTGATGTTGTTACTGCAACCAAGTTATACCTTTAACTTGGTACTACCATTGTCAGCGAATGCCAACAAACGTCAAATCAATGATAAGTCACATTCATCAAACCACTTAAAGAAGAGAGGTTTCAAAATGATGATTTATGCATCGACACTTTCCACTGTAGTCAATGAATTTCGACAGTCAATAGCAGTGAGCAACAAACAGAAACATAATTGAAAACAAATCACTTTTGAGATTAACAAATTTGCAAACAGTTTTTCGTATATACGCAGAAGTTTAGTCAATTTGCCTATGAAGTGGCTCATACTGAAAAAGCCATACTGTCCGTGTTGCTTATGGGAGAAGAATCCTCTGACTGAATAAAAAATGAAGTTTTCGTGATAATTACCGTATTCTCAATGAGGAAGTGTGATCCAGATAGAAGATGATGGGGTGGTTTGCAATAGTCCGAGAGCAATAAATAGAAAGTTCTTTTATAAGAAAAAATGTGTAACTTATCGACAAGCATCTTTTATTTGCGCCGTATCAAGACGTGCATTAGTCTCTATATTAGGTAGCAACTTTTATCGATCAAAGATCGAATTCGGTGCCATAACTCACTACACCGCGCTGCATGCTTGTGGTAGATTGTTTTTATAGGTCGAAAACATCAACCCTTTGATACGATATCTTTAGATTGCCATGAGTAAAAATTTTGAATGGGTCACTCCGGACTCTGATCTTCTGGAGCGAGAAAGTACGAAAGTCCAGCCACCTAAGCTGTACAATGTCGTACTCAATAATGATGACTATACACCTATGGATTTCGTCATAGAGGTGCTTGAGCGATTTTTCTCACATGATATTGATAAAGCAACTCAAATCATGCTTCAGGTCCACTATGAAGGAAAGGCAATCTGCGGCACATACAGCGCAGAAATTGCCGAAACAAAAGTAGCGCAAGTTACGATGTACGCAAGGGAAAATGAACATCCGCTACTTTGCACTATGGAGCAAGCGTAAACAAAGAAGACTTGCTCGAACAACCCCAGTTGTTTTTTCGGGAGGTACTTATGCTAAATAAAGAACTAGAGTCAAGCCTTAACGGTGCATTTGCTCGGGCGCGCGATAAACGCCACGAGTTTATGACTGTCGAACACCTCCTACTTGCATTGTTGGAAAATGATGCAGCTAAGGAAGCCCTTCTAGCTTGTAAGGCGGATCTTGACGCTTTACGCAACGAACTCGATATTTTCATCGATCAAACTACGCCTCTTATCCCAGATAGTGATGAGACGCGTGAAACGCAGCCGACTTTGAGTTTTCAACGTGTACTACAACGCGCCGTCTTTCATGTACAGTCGTCTGGTCGTAATGAAGTAACAGGCGCCAACGTGCTTGTTGCTATCTTCAGTGAACAAGAGTCGCATGCCGCTTACTTACTGAAGAAAAATGACATCTCCCGATTAGATATTGTTAACTTCATCTCCCACGGTATTACTAAAGCATCAGGTGCAGGTGAGGATTCATCATCAGACTCGTTTAGCTCAGAAAGTGTTGAAGAGCCTAATTCTGAAGAACGCCTAGAAAGCTTTGCGACGAATCTTAATCAAGTCGCTAAAGATGGAAACATCGACCCACTCATTGGACGTGATAAAGAGTTAGAGCGCACTATTCAGGTACTTTGTCGACGCCGCAAGAATAATCCACTACTAGTGGGTGAGGCAGGGGTTGGTAAAACAGCCATTGCGGAAGGTCTTGCATGGCGAATTGTCGAAGGGCAGGTCCCTGAGGTTATTCAAAACAGCGTGATTTATTCACTAGATATTGGTTCTTTGCTCGCTGGTACCAAATATCGCGGTGATTTTGAAAAGCGCTTCAAGGCGATTTTGAAACAACTTGAAAAAGAAGAAGATGCCATTTTGTTCATCGATGAAATACATACCATCATCGGTGCAGGCGCGGCATCTGGTGGTCAAGTCGATGCAGCAAATCTTATTAAGCCTCTTTTAAGTAGCGGTAAGTTGCGTTGTATTGGTTCGACGACATACCAAGAATACAGCAACATTTTCGAGAAAGAGCGTGCGTTGTCTCGCCGCTTCCAAAAGATAGACGTTGTAGAGCCCTCATTGGATGATACAACTAAAATCTTGATGGGCTTGAAGCCGAAGTACGAAGCTCACCATGAAGTACGTTATACCAATAAAGCACTGCGTGCCGCGGTAGAACTGTCGGCTAAATACATTAATGAACGCCATCTACCAGATAAGGCCATTGATGTCATTGATGAAGCTGGTGCTCGTAGTCGTCTTGCTCCTGCAAGCCGTCGTAAAAAAACGGTCGGAGTGGCTGATATCGAATCAATGGTTGCCAAAATGGCGCGAATTCCAGAGAAGTCGGTTTCTTCTTCAGATAAAGACATTTTGAAAAACTTAGATAGCAAAATGAAGATGTTGGTATTCGGTCAAGATAATGCGATTGATGCATTATCCGAGGCGATCAAGCTGACACGTGCAGGTTTAGGTGTAGACAACAAACCTGTTGGTTCATTCTTGTTTGCAGGCCCAACAGGGGTTGGTAAAACAGAGGTGACGGTGCAGTTATCTAAGCTTCTAGGTATCGAGCTACTTCGTTTTGATATGTCTGAGTATGGTGAGCGTCACTCCGTAAGTCGCTTAATTGGTGCGCCTCCTGGTTATGTCGGTTATGACCAAGGTGGTTTGCTAACTGATGCTGTTATTAAGCACCCACATTCAGTCGTATTACTTGATGAGATTGAAAAAGCGCACCCTGATATCTTTAACCTGCTGTTGCAAGTCATGGATAACGGTACGCTAACGGACAACAATGGTCGCAAAGCAGACTTCCGTAATGTCATTCTTGTTATGACAACTAACGCAGGAGTGGCGGAAACCGAGAAGAAATCAATTGGTTTGATTCAACAAGACAACAGTCATGATGCAATGGCGGAAATTAAGAAGGTGTTTACTCCTGAGTTCCGTAACCGTCTTGATAACATCATCTGGTTTAACAGCCTTGATGAAAGCGTTATCCATCAAGTGGTTGATAAGTTCATTGTTGAACTGCAAGTGCAACTTGATGCGAGAGGCGTTTCAATGGAAGTATCGCAAGACGCTCGCCATTGGTTAGCACATAAAGGTTATGACAAAGCTATGGGGGCTCGCCCAATGGGGCGTGTTATCCAAGAACAGCTTAAGAAGCCTTTGGCTAACGAACTGTTGTTTGGATCTTTAGTTGACGGCGGTACAGTGAAGGTAACGCTGGTCAACGATACGCTTGAGTTTGAATACTTAAGTGAGAAAGAGACAGCGATGCATTAATCGTTAGTCGGTAACAAACGCAAAAGCGTACGAGAAGATCGTACGCTTTTTTTTATCTGAACTAAATCGGAAAAAATTGTGCAATAAAAAACGGAGCAGCTTGCTCCGTTTTTTATTGCATCCGAAAATCAGAGATTAACGAGCGCGGAAGACGATGCGGCCTTTTGACAGGTCGTATGGAGTCATCTCTACAGTTACTTTGTCACCCGTTAGGATACGGATGTAGTTCTTACGCATCTTGCCAGAGATGTGAGCAGTCACAACGTGACCGTTTTCAAGTTCAACACGGAACATAGTGTTTGGTAGAGTGTCAAGGACAGTGCCTTGCATCTCGATTACGTCTTCTTTAGCCATTTAATCCTCTTTAGAAATTAGGCAATATTAGCGGGCTATATTCTGCCGCTAAATAGTAATTATGTAAAGTTGAGGCGTATTCTACCCTCGCCAACGCTGATTTACTAGCCTTTGGTGGCGTTGAAAGCGTGTTTTGTAGCTCATTGCTGGGCACTCATCAATCTGATATCCCAAATATAGCCACTGTTGTTTGTTTTCTTGGCAGTATTTAATTTGATAAAGCACTGCTAACGTGCCAAGAGATAACTCGTAGTCAGGGTCAAAAAAAGTATAAAAAGCACTCGAGCATTGTGGCATCAAATCTGTCACTGCAATGGCGAGCAATTGATCTGATTCATCGTAAATGTGTAAAAACGACGTTGTCAGCCAGCTGGTTTGAGCAAATCGAGCAAACTCATCACGCTTTGGTGGGTACATAGTGCCGTTTCTATGCCGTTTGCAGATGTACCGACTGTAAAGCTCAAACCATTCCTCATCCATTTCAGGTTTCATTTCCCAGCGTAAAGACTGTGCTTTATTAAGCAGCCTCTTCTGACTTTTTGATAATCTAACGTCTGGAATCGAGACTCGAATTGGCTGGCAAGCGGTGCAATGCTCGCAATGCGGTTTATATATGGTATCTCCGCTACGACGAAAACCGTTAGCCATGAGCAACTGGTAATTTTCTTCAGTATGCAGCCTTTCATCAAGCGCCACCGCAACCCGCTCTTGCCGTTCAGGCAAATAACTACAAGGGTGATTATTCGTCAACCCTATTCGAATATGTTGTATATCCGTACTCATACTGAATCCTGCAAAACTTGGGGCTGATAGGCATCAAATAGTGTTTGCTTTTCTCTTAAAGATAGTAGTTTTTGCATAAATTCGTCACGCTCAAGTTCAAATGCGCCAAGTGATGCCAAGTGAGAATTCATAACTTGGCAATCGATTAATTGACCTTGCTTTGACGCCAAATGGTTGCATAAGTACCACAATGCAATTTTGGATGCGTTATCTTTTAGGCTAAACATCGACTCCCCGCAAAAAAGTTGGCCCACGCATATGCCATATAGTCCGCCAATCAGGTTGTTGTCATGCCATACTTCTACAGAGTGACAGTGACCAAGTTTGGCTAACTCAATGTAGGAAGCTTGCATTTCCTCGTTGAGCCATGTTTCCTCTGCAGGGCGTGTTGAAGAACATAGTCTAATCACTTCTTCTGTCGCGAAATTGAGTGTTACTTTATAGTTATGTTTACGCTGAAATTTTTTGAGACTTTTAGATGGCTTAAACTGCAATGGGTCAAACACAGCGCGCGGAGAAGGGCTCCACCATAAAATAGGTTCACCAGGACCATACCAAGGGAAAATGCCTTGATAGTAACCATTGAGGATTCTCATGGGGTTTAAGTCACCACCAAAAGCCAGCAAACCATTGGGGTCGCTGAGTGCTTTATAGGGTGAGGGAAAGTTGAACGTTTCATCGAGTTCAGTTAAATAAATAGCCATAAGAAGTCGTTACCAACATTGGAGTCAGAGGAGTTTATGATGACCTGGTTAAGAAATATCGTAAAAGTATGGCTTGGGATCATACTGTTTTTACCACTTGTCGCCAACGCAGCCTATGAAAGAAATGTTGCCAAGCCAGTTAATGAAGTAGTTTACGGGAAGATTGACTCTGTCCGTTATATTACTCAACAAGAGGTTGTTCAATCGAAAAGTAACGGTTGGAAGACACTACTTGGTGCCACTATCGGTGGTTTAGTCGGTAATCAATTTGGTGGCGGTACGGGAAGAGAAGTCGCGACGGCAGTGGGTGCGCTTGCTGGTGCCGCAGTTGCTCAAAACCAAAGTAATTACCAATACACGGTTGAATATAAGTTAGTTGAGCTACTCATCAAAGTGAAGGGTGATAAGCTAATTAATGTCATCCAAGATGTTGATAAAAATATGTTATTTAGTCGAGGGGATGAAGTTCGTATTTTATATTTTGATGATGGAGTCAGGGTTGATATCACTTATTAACCCTAGGTTGTTTTAGTCTAACGAAGCCTAATCAGGCATGTACAGTCGGGCTGGCTTATCGTCAAATAAAATCGAAATAGTTTGCTGTTTCGCCGTGCTTCTTTCGCTCTGATTTACATCTCTGGCAATGCCTTTAATTCTGTATCTTTAGGCTGCTTGAGGATATTCATAAATTAGCGCCGATTTACTCTGGTTTTGTCGTGTTTTTTTGGGTAGTCTGAATTCACGAAGAATTGTTTAGCCCTCATAAAAAATCGTATGTTGAGGGCACAAAGGATTATCAACTTTTAATGGAAAGCCTAACGTTACAACCTATCAATAAAATTCAAGGGGAAGTGAACCTTCCTGGCTCTAAAAGTGTTTCTAATCGAGCTCTTTTACTTGCTGCTCTTGCTAAAGGCAGAACTCGCCTTACTAATCTCCTCGACAGTGATGATATTCGTCATATGCTGAATGCGCTGACTAAACTAGGCGTTCAATACCAACTTTCCGAAGATAAAACAGAATGTCTCGTTGACGGCCTTGGGCGTCCGTTTTCTGTCTCAGAGCCGGTAGAGTTATTTCTCGGCAATGCTGGCACTGCGATGCGACCATTAGCTGCGGCTCTTTGTCTTGGAGAAGGGGAGTATGTACTGACGGGCGAACCTCGTATGAAAGAGCGTCCAATTGGTCACCTTGTCACGGCACTGAAAGATGCTGGTGCGAACGTTGAGTACATGGAAAACGAGAACTTTCCGCCTCTCAAAATAATTGGTACTGGCCTAAAAGCAGGTACAGTTTCTATCGATGGGTCCATTTCAAGTCAGTTCTTGACCGCTTTCTTAATGTCTGCGCCATTGGCTGAAGGTGAAATTCGCATCAACATCGAAGGCGATTTGGTTTCTAAGCCTTATATCGATATCACCCTGCATATCATGAAGCAGTTTGGAGTCGATGTGATCAACAATGACTATCAAGAGTTTGTGATCCCAGCCGGTCAGCAATACATCGCTCCAGGTGATTTCTTGGTTGAAGGTGACGCGTCTTCTGCTTCTTACTTCTTGGCGGCGGCAGCCATCAAAGGTGGAGAAGTTAAAGTCACGGGTATCGGTAAAAACAGCATTCAAGGTGATATTCAATTTGCTGATGCGCTTGAAAAAATGGGTGCAGAAATTGAATGGGGTGATGACTACGTAATTTCTCGTGTTGGTCAATTAAAAGGCATTGATATGGATTACAACCATATCCCTGATGCAGCAATGACCATCGCGACAACAGCGCTATTTGCCGAAGGCACTACCGCTATTCGTAACGTTTATAACTGGCGTGTAAAAGAAACAGACCGTTTGTCAGCTATGGCGACTGAGTTACGTAAAGTTGGTGCGGAAGTGGAAGAAGGGGAAGACTACATCATCGTCAAACCTGTCTCTCAGTTAAAGCATGCTGCGATTGATACTTACGATGATCATCGTATGGCGATGTGTTTTTCGCTGGTGGCACTTAGTGATACACCTGTGACGATTAATGATCCAAAGTGTACGTCGAAAACGTTCCCTGACTACTTCGACAAACTTAAGGCTTTAAGCTGCTAAATATTCTGACCTAAAATAGGAAAGCCAGAGTGAATAACACTCTGGCTTTTTTGTTTCCCAATACTATTTAACCAGCGTAAATTCCTTAGAAAGGTGATGCGCTAAGTATTTGAACATATTGAATACTGCAGTCGTATTTGAAGTTGGTAAACCTTTGTCATCAAGGAAGTATTCACCTTTAAAAACTAAAACACCTTCTTTTTCTTCTACACTTGTTGCTCGCATTCCCTCGATGTAATCATCGTGCTCTTGGATGATTTGGTTAGCGATCAAAAGAAGGTCGAACTCTTCGATAAGCGTTCTATCAGACATATTCTTTCTACCATTCTATTCAGTTAAGAACGCTGAGTATACCTACAACTAAAATGGGTTTGCATGATTAATTCAGTCAATCGTTCAGTAAGACTAAACAGATCAATTTTTAGAGTGTAAATATGATGCGGAGGAAGATGGCAGAGTATTGAACGAAACTATTTTGTGATGGGTAACAAAATTTATTGCATTGGATTAGCGGATGCTAAGTTTGCCTGTTTAGATATGCCGCTCAATACCTTTCAGAACCCTGTCTCTTTGAAGTATAAAGACGATGAATTGTCAACCAATCGGATCTGAATTTCAAAAAAGCAGTTGATCTTCTTTTCATCTCGCACAATAGTAAAAAAAGAAGCAATGAAATAGAACATTATGCGGGTGGCCTTTAAACAAGGTTTCTACCCGCATTATTATGAAGGACGTTAGAGTCAGTTATGGGTAAATCACTCGTTATAGTGGAGTCACCAGCCAAGGCAAAGACGATAAATAAGTACCTTGGTAAAGACTTTATTGTTAAGTCTAGTGTTGGTCATGTGCGTGATCTGCCTACGGCCGGTCAAAGCACTGGTGAGAAAAAAGCCGCAGCCATCTCAACTAAAGGGATGAGTCCGGAAGAGAAAGCGCGCGTTAAAAAAGAGAAAGACCGCAAAGCGTTGATCAAAAAGATGGGGATTAACCCATATCATGACTGGGAAGCGAATTACCAAATCCTTCCAGGCAAAGAAAAAGTTGTCAACGAACTACAAAAACTCGCCAAAGACGCAGATTGCGTTTATCTCGCAACCGATTTGGACCGCGAAGGGGAAGCAATCGCATGGCACCTTCGTGAGATCATCGGTGGCGATGAAGAGCGATACAAACGTGTAGTTTTTAATGAAATTACGAAAAACGCGATCCAACAAGCTTTCCAGACACCTGGTGAGCTGAACATGGATGGTGTAAATGCCCAACAAGCACGTCGCTTCATGGACCGTGTCGTTGGTTTTATGGTTTCACCTTTACTTTGGAAAAAAGTGGCTCGTGGCTTATCTGCTGGTCGAGTGCAGTCTGTTGCGGTGAAATTGTTAGTTGAGCGTGAGCGTGAGATTAACGCGTTTGTACCAGAAGAATTCTGGGACATTCATGCGAATACGAAAACGAAAGACAAAGCGGACTTTAAACTGCTTGTTGCGCAGAAAGACGGTTCTGCGTTTAAGCCAGTTAATGAGGCAGAAACCAAAGCAGCGATGTCTGTACTTGAGAATGCAAGTTACGAAGTATGTAAGCGTGAAGACCGTCCTACAAAGAGCAAGCCTTCAGCACCTTACATCACCTCTACGCTTCAACAGGCAGCGAGTACACGTCTGGGCTACGGCGTGAAAAAGACCATGATGCTAGCTCAGCGCCTCTATGAGGCCGGTTACATCACTTACATGCGTACTGACTCGACTAACCTAAGTGCCGAGGCTGTGGACGCTGTACGTGACTTTATTGGTTCTGAGTTTGGTGATAAGTACCTGCCAGCGAAACCATTGACGTACGGTAGCAAAGAAGGGGCACAGGAAGCGCACGAAGCGATCCGTCCTTCAAATGTGGGTGTTAAGGCGGAAGACCTGCAAGGTGTCGATGCTGATGCGCACAAACTTTACGCTTTGATTTGGAATCAGTTTGTAGCGTGTCAAATGACGCCAGCAGAATACGATTCAACAACCATTAGCGTAAAAGCGGCAGAATACACGCTTAAAGCGAAAGGCCGTATCCTTAAATTTGACGGCTGGACTCGTGTACAGCGTCCAATGGGCAAAAACGAGGATACAATCCTTCCAGCGGTACAACTTGGCGATAAGCTAAGCTTAGAGTCACTTGACCCTAAACAGCACTTTACAAAGCCACCTGCGCGCTACACTGAAGCAGCACTGGTTAAAGAGCTGGAGAAACGAGGCATTGGTCGTCCGTCGACTTACGCATCGATCATTTCTACGATTCAAGATCGTGGCTACGTGAAAGTTGATCAGCGCCGTTTCTACGCTGAAAAAATGGGTGAAATTGTTACTGACCGCCTTGATGACAGCTTTAACGATTTGATGAACTACGACTTTACTGCGCGTATGGAACAGAAATTGGACCAAATCGCTGAAGGTGAAGTGAACTGGAAAGCTGTGTTAGACAACTTCTTTGCTGATTTTACTGGCGATCTTGAAAAAGCGGAGCTGGATGAGTCAGAAGGCGGTATGAAGTTAAACCACATCGTCATGACGGATATCGAGTGTCCGACGTGTAGCCGTCCAATGGGCATCCGTACTGCTTCAACAGGTGTGTTCTTAGGCTGTTCAGGTTACGCGTTACCACCAAAAGAGCGTTGTAAGACAACCATCAACTTGGGTGACGAAGAAGGTATTATTAACGTTCTAGAAGAAGACGTTGAAACCGCTGCTCTTCGTGCTAAAAAGCGTTGTCCGATCTGTGAAACAGCGATGGACGCATACCTGATTGATGACAAGCGTAAGATGCATGTTTGTGGTAATAACCCGAACTGTGAAGGCTACCTTGTTGAATACGGCGAGTTCAAAGTAAAAGGCTACGATGGTCCAGTTGTTGAATGTGACAAATGTGGCTCTGATATGGTGCTTAAGAACGGTCGCTTTGGTAAATACATGGATTGTACGAGCGAAACGTGCAAGAACACTCGTAAGATCTTGAAGAATGGCGAAGTCGCGCCCCCGAAAGAAGATCCTGTTCATTTCCCCGAGTTGCCATGTGAAAACTCAGATGCGTATTTCGTACTTCGTGATGGTGCTTCAGGTCTATTTATGGCGGCAAGCAACTTCCCTAAATCGCGCGAGACACGTGCTCCTTTGGTTGCTGAACTGGCGCGTTTTGAAGAGCGTTTACCTGAGAAGTTCAAATACCTAGCAACTGCGCCGCAAGAAGATCCTGATGGTCGTCCTGCTGTTGTACGCTTTAGCCGTAAAACAAAAGAGAACTACGTTCGTTCGGAAGAGAACGGTAAGCCAAGTGGTTGGACAGCGCTCTTTGTTGACGGTAAGTGGGAAGTCACTGATAAGCGTAAAAAAGCGAAAGCATAAAAACGTACGATCTAAGTAATGTAAAAAGGCAGCGATATCGCTGCCTTTTTGCGTTTTGTTTTTGCGTAAAGGCCACTGTGTTGTTCGTATAGCTCTTTGCTGCTTTGACTGAGTTTTGCTGACGCGAGAAGATCCCAGCATCAATATTTCGTAGTCGCTGATGTATTTTTTATGTAAAAAATATTTGTTGTAACTTTCATTTTGCATTCACATATTTGTTATACATTGGGCTAAAAAATCGGCGGTGTAGTGAATCCGTTCGTAAATTGTTTTCACAATGTAATCGTTTGCTTTTCCATGTGTGATCTAGATATCGTCTTGAGTACGCAAGAGCTGTATGGTACACAGAATGGCGTATTAAAAATTGTAATTTAGAACCCGCTTAGATAATTTATTACAAAAATTAGTGCAACTGTGTGCATTGTTTGCGTCAAAAAATAAGGAAAGAGTGGACGTTGCATACTGGAAGTGCCGTAGCTTTTTTATCCGTGTTGTAAGAGTTCACAGAAACTCAGAGACGGTTGCTAAATGTATTCGCTTGACTCCCCGAGTATGACTCATTCAAGCGAGTACCAAATCCAAGCTATAACGATATGGAGAACAACAAATGGCTGGTGTTTTGGGAATGATTCTTGCTGGCGGTGAAGGCTCTCGTTTGAGACCTTTAACGGAATCTCGCAGTAAACCTTCGGTACCGTTTGGTGGTAGTTATCGATTGATCGATTTTGCTCTAAACAATTTTGTTAATGCGGACCTGATGCGCATTTACGTCCTAACCCAATTTAAATCTCAATCTTTATTCCATCACTTAAAAAAGGGGTGGAACATCAACGGCATTACAGACCGCTTTATCGATCCTATTCCCGCTCAAATGCGTACTGGTAAACGTTGGTACGAAGGGACGGCGGACGCGATCTATCAAAACCTGCGTTTTATGGAGTTAGAGGAACCAGAGCAAGTTTGTATTTTTGGCTCTGACCATATCTATAAGATGGATATCAAACAAATGCTGAACTTCCACTCAGAAAAGCAGGCTTCTCTGACGGTATCTGCATTGCGCATGCCACTAAAAGAGGCGTCGCAATTTGGGGTTATCGAAGTGGATAGTGAAGGCCGTATGATTGGCTTTGAAGAAAAACCAGCAAATCCGAAGTCGATTCCTGGTGACCCTGATTACGCTTTAGTTTCAATGGGTAACTATGTTTTTGAAGCTCAGGTACTGTTCTCAGAGTTGGTCGAAGATGCGGATAATGAAGCTTCATCACATGATTTTGGAAAGGACATCATTCCAAAGATGTTCCCTAGAGGTGATGTGTTCGTGTATGACTTCAGTACCAACAAAATCAGTGGCGAAAAAGAAGAGGTGTACTGGCGTGATGTCGGAACTATTGATGCGTACTGGCAAGCGCATATGGATCTGCTAGAAAAAGATGCACCATTTTCGCTGTACAACCGTAAATGGCCATTGCATACCTACTACCCACCATTGCCACCTGCGACATTTACCGACTCTGATAATGGTCGTGTGCAGATAATCGATAGTTTAGTGTGTAATGGCAGCTATGTTAGAGGCTCAAGAATCGAAGAGTCGGTGCTTGGTTTTCGCAGTAATATTGCTTCTGCTTGCGATATCAGCGAATGTATACTTCTTGGTGACGTAAAAATTGGCGAAGGATGTGTTTTACGTCGTGTGATTGTCGACAAGGATGCCGATATTGCTCCTGGTACTCAGATTGGTGTGAATCTTCAAGAAGATAAAAAACACTTCCACGTGTCTGAGGAGGGCATTGTTGTTATTCCGAAAGGAGCTCGAGTTGGCTACTAACAACTTATCTATTCTGTTTGTAGCTTCTGAGGTTGAAGGCCTCATTAAAAGTGGTGGCTTGGCAGATGTTGCCAAGGCACTACCGGAAGCCCTTCAAAACCTACAGCAAGACGTAAGAATTACCATCCCTGCGTACAGCAGTATTGATAAACTCGCAGACGCAGAAGTTGTATTAGAAACAGAATTAACATCATGGCCGCATACGGAGTATCGAGTTTTGCGGCTCATGTTAGGTCAAAATCCTGTTTACCTGATTGATTGTCCGCCGTATTTCAATCGACCATCAATGTATGCGGAGAACAACCAAGCGTATACTGATAACGGCGAGCGCTTTGCGTTTTTTAGTGCAGCATGTCTCGATATGTTACCCAAGCTCGCCTTTCAACCTAATATCATACACGCGAACGATTGGCACACAGGTCTTGTTCCATTTTTGCTCAAGCACAGGTATGGCAATGATCCGTTTTTTGCTCATACTAAAAGCGTCATTTCAATTCACAATGCGGTCTTTAAAGGCGTATTTAGTTATGAAGACGTGCAGTGTTTGCCAGAGTTTCATTGTAGAAACGTTCCCGATGCTGCGGTGAGTGCAACGCATATTACGATGCTTAAAGCTGGTGTAATGAATGCAGATAAGATAAACGCGGTTAGCCCTACGTACGCAGAGGAACTAAAAACAGAGCTTGGCAGTCACGGCATGGCTTGGGAGTTTCAGCAACGTGCGCAGGACTTAGTCGGCATCTTGAATGGTTGTGATTACAGCGCTTGGAATCCGGAAACTGATACCTACTTGCCGGTTAATTACTGCGCCGACCAGCAAAGTATGTCGCAAGGGAAGAAAGCTTGTAAAAAAGCATTACAACAACGACTAAATTTGCCCGAAAAAAATGTAGCTATGTTCGGTATGGTTTGTCGGTTGACCCAGCAGAAAGGCGTTCATTACTTGTTGCCTGCTTTGGCCGATTTTTTGAAGCACGATGTTCAGCTAGTTGTCGTTGGGACCGGAGACCCTGTTCTTGCCGCTCAGTTACGAGAGGTTGCCGCGCAGTTTTCTAGCAAATTTGCCTTTGTAGAAGCGTATGACAATGAACTTGCGCATATCGTTGAAGCTGGTTCTGATTTCTTCTTGATGCCTTCTGAGTTTGAACCATGTGGCTTAAACCAAATCTATAGTATGGCTTATGGGACATTACCGATAGTACGCGGTGTTGGTGGCTTAAAGGACAGCGTTAGCGATTATGATGTAAACCCATCTGAAGCAACGGGGTTTGTTTTTTTCGAACCGACACCGCAGGCATTGTTGTTAACGATGCTAAGGGCACTGTTGCTCTACGCTCAAAACGAGCCTGAAGTGAATAAAGTACAGTTGCACGCGATGCAACAAGACTTTTGTTGGCAAAAGGCCGCAGAATCTTATTTGCAGCTTTACCACTCAGCGTTAGTTTGACTTAAAATTGTAACGAAAGGCACCGAATGAGGTGCCTTTATTATCTTGAGTAAGGGGAGTGTGGTAGGATGGCTTTTTACTCAATAGCACGATCTTTTTGATACTCAATATGACCCAGCCGCTACTTTTTCATAAAACCTATTTGCACCCTACTAGTAATGAGTGGGTTGTATTTGTGCACGGTGCTGGTGGTAGCTCTTCTATCTGGTTCAAGCAAATTAAAGCTTACAAGCAACACTTTAACTTATTGCTGATCGATTTAAGAGGTCATGGAAAGTCAAATCAGTTACTTAAAGAGCTCATAGCTAGCCGTTATACCTTTACGGAAGTTACCCAAGATATTTTGAAAGTATTGGACCATTTAAAGATCCAATCCGCTCATTTTGTCGGTATGTCGCTTGGTACTATTATTGTTCGAAACCTTGCTGAATTGTCATCAGAGCGCGTACGTTCGATGGTGCTCGGCGGTGCTGTCACAAGGCTTAACACTCGTTCTCAGATATTGGTGAAATTAGGTAATTTTTGTAAGCATATCCTACCGTACATGTGGCTCTACAAACTGTTCGCTTATATTGTTATGCCTCAAAGAAGCCAACGAGAATCTCGCCACCTTTTTATTCGCGAAGCCAAGAAGCTTTGCCAAAAAGAATTTAAACGTTGGTTTATTCTTGCCGCTGATGTAAATCCGTTAATGAAATATTTTAAAGATCGAGAGTTACCCATTCCGACTCTTTACTTAATGGGCGACAGGGATTACATGTTTATTAAACCTGTCAAAGAAATGGTTGCAGCACATAAGCTCAGCATTTTACGAGAAATCCCGAATTGTGGTCATGTATGCAATGTAGAGCGTCCAGAAGACTTCAATCAACACTCCATCGAGTTTATTAAACAGCAAGCTGTATGTGCTTAAAACTGAGTGCATCCACTGAATAGGAGAGCCGCTATAGCTCTCCTAGTTGATATCCACATTGCCAACATGCACCAAATTGCCCTTCGTTTATTTCATGACATTTTGGGCATTGCCAATCTTGATACTCATGCCTATCGGATTGTTTTCGATATGCTTTTACTATTTCTTCAGCTTTCATCTTTTGTGCAGTGTCAAAAAGCCACACATAAGGATCGGTATCATCACCAAACGGCAGTTCTCCTTTTAAGCCGAAAATACCTTCTCCACGAACTTCACAGTAAATTTGTTCCACTTTAAGCAGCTCACATACAATGTGTGCTTCTGCTGGGTTTTTAGCGATAAATATTTTCATCAAAATACCCACTTCACCAATTACGAGTTTTGCTGACTTGGTGTCGGCCTTACTTTATTCATAACCCATTTAGTGATGATTGGAAATAGTCCCAATAGCGCAAAAGACGCTAATACTGCGGGTGAAACAATGCCCGATAGGCTTTCAATTGTTGCTAATTGAGTACCTGCATTCAGATATACGGCTGTGCCTGGCAGCATACCTATTTGGCTAGTGAGATAAAATCTACCTACAGACATCGGCGTTAAGCCCATCAGTAAGTTGATTAGAAAGAAAGGGAATACAGGGATTAGACGCAAGGAAAATAGATAAAAAGCTCCGTCTTTTTCGACACCTTGATTAATTGCGTTGAGTTTATTTCCGAATTTGTTTTGTACCCAGTCACGCAATAAGTATCGGCTGCTCAAGAAGGCCAGTGTTGCCCCCATAGTGCTAGCGAAAGAAACCAGTAGCAAGCTTGTCCAAAAACCAAATAAGGCTGCACCAAGTAAGGTGACTACTGCCGCTCCTGGGATAGAAAAAGCGGTAATTGCAATGTAGGTAAAAAAGTAAATCGCAGCCGAGAATACAAAATTCTGATCGATGTATGTAGTTAGTGCTTCTTGTTGGGCTTTTGCATTCTCTAAGGTTAAATACTGGCCAAAGTTAATACCTAAAAAGACGATAGCCGCTAGTAGGATGAGACCTAAAATCAGTTTCTTATTCATAATTTTGATTCCAATTTGGGATATATGTAATAAGACAGTAGGAAAACCGAAAAAATTTCACAAAAAAACCGCAGATTAGACTGCGGTTTTACAAGATAGTTTTTAGGCCGACTTTTATTGGAGGCCGTTCATCAACTCATCTCGGCGAGCTTGAGGTACCACACTCCAATGAGTGCCGTTGATAGCACCTTCTAGTGCCCATAGCAACTCAATGTTGACGGTTGCAGAGTGCGTATCTCTTATCGCTTTATAGGCGTTAAGCGCACCTTCCTCTTCAAGCTTCTCTACGGATTCGATGCCGGCTTTTTTTAGCATGCGCTCGGTAGCCAGTCGTAAGTTAGGCAAATCTTTCAAACGGTTAGGCTTTGTACTTGCTTGCTGTTCTTTCTCAAGCTTTGCCTTTTTCAATGATTGATTCGCTACTTCGATTAAGCGTTCGCTTGATTCCCATAAATCGCTGGAAATAGCGTAGTACTTTGTAACGACTGGAAAGCCACGTTTTTTATAAACGTAAGGCTTTAGCCCTTGTTTCTCGAAGTCAGATGAAGTTTTTTGGTCTGCTCTGATATGAAGCTGATTGTTTACCACTAGTGCAAACATTGTTTCATCAGCGAATAGTCCGAAGCCACCAAACATTGAGCGCGACTTGATATTACCAAGTGCCTCAAACAGCTTCATAGAGTCTTTGAGTATCGGTTTATCCATGTTTTGTTATCTCGGTGTAATTAATATTACGCCACCAAAAGTCAGGTCCGAGAGAGTAGCAAACATGCGTAAAAACAATGTCATTACAGAGTAAAGTCATTGCTTACACACTTGCCATCGGTAACCCCGCTACCTTCCATATCGTAATATGGTTCAGGCCGGAGGCTTTGCGTCCCACTCTTTCGAATGGTTTGCCCTGTGCGTGACACAATGAGCATACTTCTTATATTGAATTAACATCACGGTTTAGCGTTAAAAGTGTGATTTCGGTTCAATAAAAATGATAGATTGAATGCTCTATTTTGCATATGGAAAGGTGCAAATTGGCCTTTGAAAAGGAGTTCTTAATATATATTACATTTATATAAAACAGGGAGTTAACGTTAGTCAATTGTTATTAGAGTGGTGTGAAGTATTAGAGAATGCTTAATTTTTCCAAAAAAATAAGCGCCCCTGTAGAGCGCTTATTTAACACGGTTAAATACAGTGAAATTTAGTTCATTTTTTTCACAGTATTTCGAATAACAAGCTCAGGTTGCATTTCGAAAATTCGTTTTTCGTGTTCTTTATCTTTGATACGCTCAAGTAGAATTTCGAATGCATTTTTACCAACACGACGTTTAGGTTGGTGGATAGTCGTTAGCGGTGGAGAGAAGTATTCCGCAAGCTCGATGTTGTCGTAGCCGATCACTGAAATATCTTCAGGAATTTTGATCCCGTTTTGTTGCAAGCGGCTCATTAGGCCTAGAGCCATTGTGTCGTTAAAACAGAATACCGCCGTCGGGCGCTTGTCCATTGCGGTAATTTTATCTGCAACTAATACGGCCGTATCACATTCAAAGTTACCTTCAAGGATCCAGTCTTCATTTACAGCTAGGTTTGCTTCGCTCATTGCGCGACGGAAACCTGCAATGCGCTCTTGGCAAGCAAGCTTTTCAAAATGACCGCTTAGACAAGCGATATCCGTATGACCATTGTCAATCAGATGTTTGGTTGCAATGTAGCCACCTTCTTCTGAGTTATCCATGATCTTGTCTGCTTGTGAGCTCTCTGGGCCCCAATCCATGACCACTTTAGGAATGTCCGCATGACGGTCAAGCATCTCTTTTAGTTCTTCGGTTAAGTCAGAACACATCACTAGGATGCCATCAACGCGCTTTTCAGCCAGCATACGAATGTAATCGCGTTGTTTTTCGTAAATCCCGCCTGTGTTACATAAAATCAGAGTATAGCCTTGGCGGTAACAGTAGCTCTCAACGCCATCAATCACTTCTGAGAAAAATAGGTTAGTTGATTGAGTTACTAACATGCCAATCGTACGAGTTGAGTTGCATTTTAGGCTGCGTGCAACGGCACTTGGCGCGTAATTTAGCTCGTCAACGGCTTTCATTACTTTTTCTTGCGTTGCTTCTGCAACGAAACGCGTTTTATTGATAACGTGCGAAACTGTCGTAGTGGAAACGCCGGCTAAGCGAGCAACGTCTTTTATCGTGGCCATAAATGGTGTCCTGTATCGAGCTACTGAAATATGTCGTATTGGATGTACCTGATGCTCTAATGGTTTCACACCTAGCAATATAAAATTGGCGCTAAGTGTCTCGGCAGCGGTTGATCCAAGTGCGACAAAAGGGTACGTAGCAGCATCGGTCGATGAATTTTATCTTTTTTCTATCTGATGAGAAATTGCCATCAACCTGTTAAGAAAACACAAAAACCGCTATATTTCAGCGGTTTACATATAAATCATATTTAATCGTTTGCGCTCACATTTTAGCCCTATGTGGACTGACTAGCAATGTTTTCAGCAAGAGATTTGTGTATTTGAAGTCACATTTTGACTGCTAAATAACCAAGCGTCTTTGCGCTAAGTTAAGGCAAACGAATATTATACCCAAGTTACTTACAATTGGTCACTTTCAGGCATACAGGAAGCCCGATAGGCAGGCTCCCTAAAAATAGGCGGCAATTATTCACCAAGAAGGTAGGCGCTGTCTAGTTTACAAAATGCAACTAATAGTTTCGCGACACTCGAGTAAAATCCAAATTCGTCGAATTTTTTACATTTGTCTGAAAACTGAGGTAACCAAGACATCAATTGTTGCTGGATAAAGTCGTTTTGTTTAACGAAGGCTTCTTCCATGTGTTTTTCTTGTTCAAGCTCGTTTGAGCGGATAATCATGTTCCCGAGAAAGTCGAGCTCAACGGCTAAGTGATCCGCAGGTTCCTTTAGGTTTTCGTCTACTTGAACGCCAAATTCAGCCATCAACTTTTCCATTTCCTCAGCTGGCTTGTCATTCAGTAAACCTGATTCACCAATGTACATGGATGCGTAAGGAAGAGCGCCGTATTTTTCTGTCTTCAAAAACAGTTCACAAAAGTCAGCTGCAAGCTCTAGTTGTGCATCTTCACGATCTTGTAACCGATTCAATGCATCAACTAGGCTATCAACAGCTGGTTTCAGCGACTCATTTTCACCTAAACCTGCGAGAAAACTGCGAATTTCAACACTGTGATAGGCTTCCAATTCTTTCTCTGTTAGTTCTTTTGCGAACAAGCTCGAAAACCACCAGTAAATTTCAGCGCGTTTTTCATTAAAAGCTTTCACTTCTTGCATTTTGGGCTCCTGAATGATGCTTCAAGTCATGCATCACAAAGTCAATTAGGGATATCCCCTAAGTGTAATCAATTAAAATGAATAGCAGTAACTATAATTGTTATGTTTTATGGTCAAAAATGACCGTTTATTAATAGCAATGGGTAAGCTTGTTTTGAATCAATAAAAACGCTAAATCTTGCGTTTTAATGTATCTATGACTAGAAATGTTACTAGTTATGAATAGAATACGTCTTGGATAATAAGAAGACAGAAAAGTGGTGTAAATGAGCTATCACGTATTAGTCGTAGAAGATGATGTTGTAACTCGTAGTAAGCTTGCGGGATATTTCCAAAATGAGGGCTACCAAGTCAGCGAAGCAGAGAGTGGCGCAGAAATGCGTGAAGTTTTGCAAGCGGGCGATGTAGACCTGATCATGCTGGATATTAACCTGCCTGGTGAAGACGGCCTGATGCTTACTCGTGAGTTACGTAGCCAATCGGATATTGGTATCATATTAGTAACAGGACGCACGGATAGCATTGATAAAATCGTAGGCCTAGAAATGGGTGCTGACGATTATGTGACAAAACCTTTTGAACTGAGAGAGCTGTTAGTTCGCGTGAAAAACTTGCTGTGGCGTATTTCAGCAGCGCGCAGTGGCAGCTCGAAAGCGAATGAAACCAGTGAAGAGCACATTGTGCGCTTTGGGGAGTGGACATTCGACATTCAACGTCGCGCACTTAGCCGCAACGGTGAGCCAGTAAAACTAACTAAAGCAGAGTATGAACTTTTGGTGGCATTATCGTCTTACCCTAACCAGGTGTTAAGTCGTGAGCGTATTTTGAACATGATCAGCCATCGAGTGGATGCGCCGAATGACCGCACCATTGATGTTCTTATTCGACGTATGCGCGCAAAAATGGAGTTCGATCCTAAGAACCCACAGATTTTTGTAACGGTGCACGGCGAAGGCTATATGTTTGCTGGTGACTAGTTGGAACATAACTCAATCGTAAAAAGAAAAGGAGAGCTTCGGCTCTCCTTTTTTGTGGCTTCAAGATAATACTAGTTTGCTTCAACCATTGGTGTTTGGCCGACAGTATCACGCAACCTTTGCCAAATACTGCCCAAGTACTCATGCCAATAAAGCTCTGTTTGTTCTAAGTAACGCGCTTTAGGTGAGTATTTATCCCAAGGTTGACTTATCTCGCTAATAGCTAAGAAGTTGGTCGGGGCTGGGATTGGTTTAATGCCTGCTGCGTTGAACTCATACAATGCACGGCTCATGTGACTCGCAGAAGTGACTAACACAATCTCCTTTTGTTGAACGAATGCAGCCGCTTGACGCGCCTCTTCCCACGTATCTTTCGCATCTTCTAATAAAATGATATCGGATTTCGCGACTCCCAACGCAAGGGCAACGTTCGCCATCATTCGCGCGTGGCTAATTTCAGATCCGCCAGCATAGCCGGATAAGATTAATTTCGCGCCTGGATACATTCTTAAAATACGAATGCCCTCAGTTAAGCGCATTAATGCTGCACGGCTTAACTGCGAGGTGGGTGGAATTTCGTCATCGATAACATGACCATTCCCTAAAACCATCACGTAGTCGATGGTGCCAGAAACTGGCAAAAAGGCTTTATGCTCTCGCTCTAACGGCATAAGAAGCTTGGTTGAAACAGGTTGGAAGGCAACAAGAAAAATGCCAACAAAAGAGAATAGAACAACGAAGCAGCCAGTTTTACGTTTTGTAGTAAAACTAATGAGAGCAAGACCCAACAAGCCTATCAGCAGCAATGCCGGAAGGGGCATAAGCATGGCTGACACTACTTTTTTCAGCTCAAACATACATAAATAGTCCGAAAAAACATCAATTGATAATAAAAATGAGGGTATCCCTCTTTATTCCTGCTTTCCTTGTGCCAGAATAGCGGCACAATCCGTTATGATAACTCAGCAGAAGTGACAGAAGACCGCAATTTCGACGATATCGCCCACAAATTTGCAAAAAATATTTACGGCTCCGATAAAGGGGAGATCCGCCAAATCATTGTGTGGGAAGATTTTCTACAGATTCTAAGTGAATTAGATGCTGACCAGCAACCCCTAGAAGTGTTAGACGCTGGTGGTGGTTTGGCACAAATGTCGCAAAAGCTTGCTAAGCTCGGACATCGAATCGCTTTATGTGATCTATCTTCGGAAATGCTGCAGTTGGCTAAGCAGGATATTGAAAAAAACGGTTTGCTTGAGCAGTATCGCCTGATTCATTCGCCTGTCCAATCCATCGGTGAACATATGGATGGACAGGTCGATCTGGTTATGTTCCACGCTGTGATGGAGTGGCTGGTTGATCCTAAGGCCGCACTTGAAACAGTTCTTGAACAAGTAAAACCGGGAGGTATCGCATCAGTCATGTTCTACAACCACCACGGTTTAGTCTATAAAAACGTGGTTTGTGGCAACATTCCTCATATATTAGACGGCATGCCTCACCGAAAAAGATTTAAACTACAGCCGCAAAAAGGCTTAAAACCTGAAGAAGTCTACCAGTGGATAGAAAATTCAGGTTTTAATATTTGTGGCAAATCTGGTATTCGCTCATTTAGTGATTACATAGGCAATATGGAATACATGGGTGATTACGAGTTTGAAGATGTGTTGGCGCTAGAAAAACAACTTTGTCGACAAGAGCCATACCTCTCATTAGGCCGCTACATTCATGTGTGGGCTAAAAAGAACGATAAACAGGAATAACAATGAGTGAGATGACTCTCAATGCTGCAGAGCAACCAATCGATGAGCTGGTTGGCTGGGTTAAGCAGCACGATTTCTCGTTGAACCTGACCACAGAGCGATTGGCATTTTTGATAGCCATTGCCGTACTGAGTAATGAAAGGTTCGATGAAGAACTGGGTGAAGGTGAACTGCATGATGCATTTGCCATCGTCACTCGACTATTTGATGAGACCGGCGAAGCCTCCGCTTTTCGTGCGAACAATGCGATCAACGAGATGGTTAAGCAGCGTCTTATGAGCCGTTTTGTCAGTGAAATTACTGACGGAGCGAGCATTTACCGCTTGTCGCCATTAGCGATAGGAATAACCGACTACTACGTGCGTCATCGTGAGTTCTCAAAACTGCGTCTATCTATCCAGCTATCCATGGTAGCGGATGAAATGGCGAAAGCGATTGAGGCAGCACAAAAAGGTGGCACACCGGGTCACTGGAAGAAAAACGTATACGGTGTTTTAAAATATTCTGTAGGCGAAATCTTCGATCAAATTGACCTCAACCAACGTGTTATGGATGAGCAGCAACAGTCAGTGAAACAACAGATTGCTGACCTGCTTAACAAAGACTGGCGCGAAGCGATCAACAACTGTGAAGCACTTCTGTCAGAAACATCAAGCACGTTGCGTGAACTTCAAGATACGCTGCAAGCCGCCAGTGATGAACTGCAAACTCAGATCCTCGATATTCAAGAAATTGTTTACGGTGACCCTGAGCTGGAGTTTATCGAAGAAGCCTTGTTTGGTCTGCAAATGAAGCTGGACCGAATCACAAGCTGGGGCCAGCAAGCGATCGACCTTTGGATTGGTTACGACCGACACGTGCACAAGTTTATTCGTACTGCAATCGATATGGATAAGAATCGTGCGTTTAGCTCGCGTCTGCGTCAATCTGTCAAAGATTACTTCGATGCGCCTTGGTATCTGACTTATGCAGATGCGGAGAGGCTTTCCGACCTTCGTGATGAGGCCCTAGTACTGCGTGATGACGAGGTCACGGGTCAAGTTCCGATGGAAGTAGAATACGAAGAGTTTCAACAAGTCAATGATGAGTTGTCTGAACGAATTGGTGACATGCTAAAAGCGCATAAAGATCAAGGCACACCAATCGATTTGAGTGTGGTACTGCGAGATTACCTTGCACAGCACCCTTACACTCATCATTTTGATTTAGCTCGCATTATCGTCGATCAAGCTGTACGTCTAGGGTATTCAGAATCGGATTACCAAGCGATTCAACCAGACTGGAAAGCAATCAACGAATTTGGGGCAAAGGTACAAGCGAATGTCATCGACCGATACTAATGAATACATGTCAGAGAATCTGGCAAAAGCAATTTCTAACCCTCTGTTCCCAGCGCTAGACAGCATGCTTCGAGCAGGGCGTCATATCTCAAGTGAAGATCTAGACAATCACGCGTTGTTGTCGGATTTCGAACTTGAGCTTTCTTCTTTCTACCAACGCTACAACACCGAATTGGTGAAAGCGCCAGAAGGTTTCTTCTACCTTCGTCCTCGTTCAACGTCTCTGATTGGCCGTAGTGTTCTTTCTGAACTGGATATGCTGGTGGGGAAGGTACTGTGTTTCCTTTACCTAAGCCCAGAGCGTCTTGCGCACGAAGGCATCTTTACTAACCAAGAGCTGTACGACGAACTGCTTGCTCTAGCAGACGAAAACAAGCTGATGAAGCTAGTGACGAACCGTGCGACTGGTTCTGACCTTGATAAAGAAAAGCTGTTTGAAAAAGTACGTACGTCACTTCGTCGTTTGCGTCGCCTAGGCATGATCATCAACATCGGTGAAACCGGTAAATTCAGCATCAGTGAAGCGGTATTCCGCTTTGGTGCCGATGTACGTATTGGCGATGACATGCGTGAAGCGCAGCTGCGTCTAATCCGTGATGGTGAAGCAGTAGTGCACACCAAAGAGCCAAGCCAAGGCAGCTTATTGTCTGAAGAAGATCAAGACGACCAAGCCCAAGAAGAAACAACAGAAGAGGGTGAAGCATGAGCATGATTGAACGCGGTAAATACCAATCGCTGACCATGGTCAACTGGAACGGCTTCTTTGCCCGTACGTTTGACATCGATGGTCTGGTCACCACGCTATCAGGTGGTAACGGTGCAGGTAAATCAACCACAATGGCGGCGTTCATCACCGCATTGATTCCTGACCAAACGCTGCTGCACTTCCGTAACACGACAGAAGCGGGCAGCAGCCAATCGTCTCGCGACAAAGGTTTGTACGGTAAGCTACAGCCGGGCGCATGTTATGCGGCGCTAGACGTGGTGAACTCACGTAACCAACGCCTATTGTTTGCAGTAAAACTACAGCAAGTTGCGGGTCGTGATAAGAAAGTAGACATCAAACCGTTTGTGATCCAAGGTCTTCCAAGCCATGTGAAACCAACGGATATCTTGGTTGAAAGCGTATCTGCGACTCAAGCTCGTGTACGTCAAATCAATGAAGTAAAAGAATCAATCGCAGAATTTGAAGGCGTTCAATTCAAAGCGTTCTCTTCTATCGTGGATTACCACTCGCAGATGTTCGAATTCGGTGTGATTCCGAAGAAACTGCGTAACTCTGGTGACCGTTCTAAATTCTACCGCCTGATCGAAGCATCGCTTTACGGTGGTATCTCAAGTGCGATTACCCGTTCGCTACGTGACTACCTTCTGCCACAAAACGGCGGCGTGAAGAAAGCGTTCCAAGATATGGAATCGGCGCTGCGTGAAAACCGCATGACGCTAGAAGCGATCAAAACCACGCAAGCAGACCGTGACTTGTTCAAACATTTGATTACAGAGTCGACCAACTACGTGGCAGCGGACTATATGCGCCATGCTAACGAGCGTCGTAAAAAACTAGAACAGACATTGTCTTTGCGTTCAGAGTTATTTGGTTCTCGCGAGACCTTGATTGAGCAAAACAATCTGCTTAACCGCGTTCAAGAAGAGCTGGAACTGCTGATCGAGTCAGAATCTTCTTTAGAGCAAGACTACCAAGCGGCTTCTGATCACTTGCAACTGGTGCAAAACGCGCTGCGTCAGCAAGAGAAGATCGAACGCTACCAAGAAGATCTTGAAGAGCTTAGCGAGCGTCTTGAAGAACAAATGATGGTAGTCGAAGAAGCGCAAGAACGCGTGATGATGGCTGAAGAGCAAGCTACCGTTGCAGAAGAAGAGGTGGATAGCCTTAAGACGCAACTTGCTGATTACCAGCAAGCTCTTGACGTTCAGCAAACTCGCGCCCTTCAATATCAACAAGCAGTTCAAGCGCTGGAGAAAGCGAAGCAGCTACTTGGCGATGACAGCCTAACGGCAGAATCGGCACAAGCGCTTGTCTCTGAGCTTAAGAGCAAAGAATCAGAAAACACCAATGCGTTGCTATCGGTTAAGCACAAACTGGACATGTCTTCTGCAGCGGCAGAGCAGTTTGAAACCGCGCTTAAACTGGTACAAAGCGTCGTTGGTCAAGTTGAGCGCAAAGACGCGTCTGAACATGCGAAAACTGCAATCGCGAAAGCGCGTGAGTCACAACAAATCGCACAAAACGAACAGCAATGGCGAGCACAACACCGTGATCTCGAACGCAGCCTTAACCAGCAGCGTCAAGCACGTGAACTGGTTGCTGAATACAAAAAGCAATATCACGTTGAACTAACCGATGAGGTTACATTTGAACAAGAACGTGAACGTCATGCGACGCAAATCGAATCACTAGAGATAGCTCAAGAAGAAGTTCGTGATCAGCGTGGTGAACAGCGCCGTCTAGAGCAAAACGCGGCGGCAGAAATCAGTAAGCTTGAAGCAATAGCACCAGCTTGGATTGCGGCGAACGATGCGCTAGAGAAACTGAGAGAGCAGAGCGGTGAAGAGCTTGAGGATCGCCATGCGGTAATGAACCACATGCAAGTTGTCCTTGAACAAGAAAGGGAGCTGTCTTTAGCTAAAGATAAGCTTGCTGAGCGCCGTAGCCAGCTAGACGCTGAGATTGAGCGCCTAGCTTCTCCTGGTGGTTCAAACGACCCTCGCCTGAAAGGTTTGGCAGATACGCTGGGCGGTGTATTGCTGTCTGAGATCTACGATGACATCACGATTGATGACGCGCCTTACTTCAGTGCGATGTACGGTCCGGCTCGTCACGCTATCGTTGTTTCTGACTTGTCAGGCATCGAAGAAAAACTGGTAGAGCTAGACGACTGTCCAGAAGACTTGTACATCATTGAAGGTGACATCGATGCCTTTGATGACAGCTCGTTCGATGCAGAAGAGTTAGAGGGCGCGGTTTGCGTTCGTATGAACGATCGCCAAATGCGTTACTCTCGCTTGCCTGAGATCCCATTGTTTGGCCGTGCGGCACGTGAGCAGCGTCTAGAGTTGCTGCGTAACGAACGAGAAGAAGTGGTAGAGAAACACGCGAAAGCGGCGTTTGATTCTCAGAAAATGCAGCGCTTGTACCAAGCGTTTAACCTATTTGTGTCTAACCACATTCAGGTTGCTTTTGACGCCGATCCAGAACAAGCACTGGCAACTATTCGTGATAAGCGTAACCAAATTGCTCGCGTGTTGGCGGATCTGGATGCGAAAGAGCAACAACAACGTTCTCAGCTTCAAACCAGCAAGCAAGCGTTGTCTTCTCTGGACAAGCTAGCGTCACACATGGTGCTTGTTGAAGATGAGTCATTGCAAGCGCGTTTTGATGAGCTAGAAGAGAAAATCGCTCAGCTTGCAGAGGCAAAAAACTTCTTAAACAACCATGCAAAAGCCGTCGGGCAATTAGAGAATATTGCGTCTGCGCTTGATGCTGACCCAGAGCAATTCGATGCACTAGAAGCAGAATACAAAGCGGCAGACGAGCGGCTACAAGATCTTAAGAAGCAAATCTTTGCACTCTCAGATCTCGTTGAACGTCGTCACTACTTCGCTTACTCAGATTCCGTAGACCTACTGAACAAGAGTAGCGAACTGAGTGAGCAGCTAAAAGCTAAACTGGTTCAAGCTGAACAAATGCGTACTCGCTCTCGTGAAGAGTTGAAGCAATCGCAAGGTCAAATGAACCAATACAACCAAGTATTAGCTTCATTGAAGAGTTCACACCAAGCGAAACTGGAAACGGTTCAAGAGTTCAAACAAGAGCTTCAAGAGTTTGGCGTGAACGCTGACGAAGGTGCAGAAGAGCGCGCAATGCGTCGTCGTGACGAACTGCACGAGCGTCTACATACGTCTCGCAGCCGTAAGAGCGAATACGAGCGTACGATCACCTCTACTGAACTAGAGATGAAAGGCTTGGCAAAACGTCTGAAGAAAGTTCAGAAAGAATACGTTGAGCTGCGTACGTTCGTGGTTGCAGCGAAAGCTGGCTGGTGTTCAGTGCTTCGTCTGGCGCGTGAGAACGATGTTGAGCGTCGTCTACACAAGCGTGAACTGGCTTACATGTCAGCGGATGAACTGCGTTCGATGTCGGATAAATCACTGGGTGCGCTGCGTCTAGCGGTTGCGAACAATGACGACCTGCGTGATGCGCTGCGTCTATCAGAAGACAACGCTCGTCCAGAGCGTAAAGTTCTGTTCTATATTGCTGTATACCAACACCTTCGTGAGCGTATTCGTCAGGATATCATCCGTACTGATGACCCAGTTGAAGCAATCGAAGAGATGGAAGTCGAGCTGGCGCGTCTAACGGAAGAGCTAACGCAACGTGAAAACCGTCTAGCGATCAGCTCTGAGTCGGTAGCGAGCATCATCAAGAAGACGATTCAGCGTGAGCAAAACCGTATTCGTATGCTGAATCAAGGCTTGTCGAACATTTCGTTTGGTCAGGTGAAGGGCGTACGTCTAAACGTGAAGATCCGCGAAAGTCACGAAGTGCTACTGAACGGTCTAGCGACACAACAAGAGCAGCACAAAGACCTGTTTGAATCGACTCGCTTTACTTTCTCCGAAGCAATGGCGAAGCTGTTCCAACGTGTGAACCCACATATCGATATGGGTCAACGTTCTCCTCAGGTTTTGGGTGAAGAGCTACTGGATTACCGTAACTACCTAGAGCTAAGTGTAGAAGTGAACCGTGGTACAGATGGTTGGCTACAGGCTGAGTCTGGCGCGCTATCAACAGGTGAGGCGATCGGTACTGGTCAGTCAATCCTACTGATGGTTGTTCAAAGCTGGGAAGAAGAATCACGCCGCCTGCGCAGTAAAGACATTGTGCCTTGTCGTCTGCTGTTCTTAGATGAAGCAGCGCGTCTGGATGCGAAATCGATCGCGACATTGTTCGAATTGTGTGACCGTCTGGATATGCAGCTTCTTATCGCGGCACCAGAAAACATCAGCCCAGAGAAAGGTACGACCTACAAACTGGTGCGTAAGGTGTTTAAAGACCACGAACACGTACACGTAGTGGGTCTGCGCGGTTTTGGTCAAACGGATAAGCCTAAGACCGAAGCACAAGAGATGATTGAAGAGTTTGAATCGTAAACTTCGAATCTAACAAAACGCCCGCAATGAACGCGGGCGTTTTTGTATCTGTTTACGAGGCAGGCTTCGAAATACATAAGATAAGCCGAGACTGTAGGACGGCAGTCTCGGCTTATTAACGGAACTTAATGAGGAAGCGACGTTTATTCCTCTGGAATATCGTCCCTGACTTCGATCATTTCAGCAAGCTCTTCAAGTGCTTGGACAGAAAGCTCAGACAAGCGTTGTAGGTGTTGGTCTAAGCTCTCTTGTTCTTCAAGCTCTGGTTCATCATTATTTGTTTCTTTTATTAGCATTTCCCAACCTCTCAAGTTGAGTAAGGGGAGCTCTCATCATACTCAAAAGGCAAAGTAGAAAAGAAACGATCTATGTTGATTTTGTTAGCTCGATCATTGATTCAACTTATATATGGGAAGGATGTGTTTAATAAGGAGAGCAAGTGCAAGGTTTTTGGATGCGGGAACAAAAACGCCAGTAATCATGACAATTACTGGCGAGTAATAACGAACATTAGGTCGGAGGGTTAGAACAACGGCTTCACACCGAACTGCTCTGCTGCGTAAGCGACGCGTTCAATCGGTTTTGGATACTCAGCAGGTGTGCCAAGGCTCTCTATGTGTTTCAAACGAGGAAGCAAGCCTGCACCATTAGCGATTTGGATTGCCAGACCAGGGCGAGCGTTAAGCTCTAAAACCATAGGTCCTTCATCTTTATCCAGCACCATATCCGTACCCATGTATCCCAAACCTGTCATTTCCCAGGCACTTGACGCAAGCTCCAGCAAGCGCTCCCAATGCGGTACTTGAAGGGTCGAAAGGTCTTTACCTGTATCAGGGTGATGAGTCACTGGATGATCGAACTGCACCGCTCTGACGGCTTTACCTGTCGCGATGTCAATGCCTACTCCTACGGCACCTTGGTGAAGGTTTGCTTTGCCGTCGGAAGCCGCTGTAGAACAGCGCATCATCGCCATAACTGGATAACCTTTAAATACGATGATCCGAACATCTGGTACGCCTTCATAACTGAAGCCATCAAAACAGTCATCAAACTTGATTAAGTTTTCAACCACAGCAACGTCATTTTTACCACCAAGAGAGAAAAGGCCAGCAAGCGCATTACTAATGTGACGCTCGACCTCATCCCTACCAATTGTAGAGCCGGAGGGTTTGGTATATACCCCGTTTTTGTGAGACGTAACAACCAGAATGCCTTTACCGCCACTACCTTGTGCAGGTTTGATTACAAAACCAGGCCAGTTCTCAACCATTTTGTGGATAGTCTTAACTTCAGCTTGGTTATGAATGACACCGATCAGGGCAGGAACTGTTGCTCCTGCTGCCTGTGCAATAATTTTGGTCTTTAGCTTGTCATCGACAAGTGGGTATTTAGAACGATCATTGTAACGGCCAATATAGCTGTGGTTACGCTTGTTCATCCCCATAATGCCTTTATGGCGAAGCTTAGACGGCGAAGTAAAACTTTCGAACATCGTTTAGTCCTCCGCTAGTGGTTTGAAGCGTCGTAGCTCAGTGAGGCGGTAACCTGTGTAAGTACCTAGTAATAGAATACCGGCCAGAACAATCAACTGTAGACCAATGAAGTTAAAGGTTAAGTGTTGAATGTATGAGTTCGTCATTGCAAGATAAACTAATACCGCTGTCAGCAATGAACCACCACCTTGCAGAGCAACTTCCTTCGCACCTTCTTCTTCCCATAGGATTGACATACGTTCAATCGTCCAAGACAAGATGATCATAGGGAAGAAGGTAATTGTTAGGCCTTCCGTTAAGCCCATCTTAAACGCAACAACGGTGAACACCGAGATGATCATGATAACGGTAATAATGACCGCAGATATCCTTGCTACCAGCAATAAGTTCAACCTAGACAAATAGCTTCGAATAATCAGGCCTGTACCTACAATTAGCAAGAAACCGACAATACCCGTTAATAGTTGAGTTTGAACAAAAGCAACGGCAATCAACACAGGCATGAAGGTACCGGATGTTTTCAGGCCGATAATCACACGCAAGAACACAACGATCAGAGCACCGATAGGGATGAGCATAATGGTTTTGAACATCGCTTGCTCTTCCAAAGGTAGGCTATGAATTGAAATATTCAGTAATCCATCTGCTTCTATTTTGTTGTTTGTAGCTTGTTGTGGTGTCATTTCTTGCTTAATCATCGAGAAATGCACTTGGCTATTTTTACCACCAACAAGGTCAAGCAAGGATACGTTTGATTCATCCCACACTAACAAGTTGGGTTTCACTGCTTTTTGTTCGGATTTTGGCGAAAACAGTACCCAATCTTTACCTGACCAAACCTGAACCATTGGTTGAATTGTTTGGCGTCGACGACCATCTTCTAGTTCGATAACACCGACGGTTTTGCTCTGTATACCTGCGGTAAGCAAAATGTTATGTAGTGCATCAGTACGGCTGAAATCGTTCAGTAGTAGCGACGAGTTTTGGCTATCTGGGTCATTAAGCGCTTTGATAAGCTCACGAGTAAACGTCACATTATCGGCTGAGCGACTCATCGCACGTTCGATAAGGGCATTTGCCGCTGCTGCTTGTGGTGCTGATAGCGTTGGTGGCGTAATGTCTTCCGTTGGCGGTAAAGGAGTGACTTTAGCCTGAGGGTCTACTAAGAACTGGGCTTTGTAGTATATGGTTTGTGGCCCTTGAGCTTGGCGAATTGACCATTCTGCACGACGGCCTGAATCGTCATTGATGTAGGAAACGCCATAACCTGATGAGGAAGCAGATTCACCTATAAGTGTGTAACCACTTTGCGTATGAGGTGCTGCAAGTGACGCTTTTACTTCGTTGCCGTTAGCATTGAACTCAATACGAGCTTCTACATCCCACACCTGGCGAGTTTCGCCTGGCGTCCAAGGCACGCCGTAGTTTTCATGTCTGAAAACACTCAGAGCAATGCCCGCAATCACCAATAAGATGATAGAAAGGTAAAACGGTATTTTTGACGTCATAATCTACCTTATTATTTTTTATCTTCGTCCGTTTGGATATAGGTACGACTTACATCGACAAGTGCTATGTCGCGCATAAATTCTCTACCCAGTAAAATAGGATGGTTCATATGTGAGCGATCTGCCAACGTAAATTGCGCTTTTTCATGAATTTTTCCAACGCGCACCCAAAGTTCTACCACAGCGCGGCGTTCTAACTCTTCACTGGTAACCTGGCGGATTTTGACGTAGCGAATGACAGGAGCTTCGATCCAAGTACTTTTCTCTTCTTCGGATTTACTGGTGTCTGCTAAGTGGAATCGGACCCATTTTTTGCCATTTCTTTCGAACTCTTCAATATCAACGGCATTTAAAGACGACGTCGCGGCACCAGTGTCGATACGTGCATCAAAAGTTTGCTTAATCGACTCTACAGTGACCTTTTCGATAGAGCCAAGGACAATATCGTGAGTTGGGGTTGGTTCCACAGGAGCGGGAGATTGGACAATAATCGGCTCTTTCGGTTTTTTTACTTCTGCCATTGCTTCATCGCGAAATGTAAGAAGTTCAACCTGTAGTTTATCGACTTGTTCTTCAAGGCTGTCGATATAGTCCGATTGGTTGCTGAGCTGTAGCTCTAGGTTGGTAATGCGATTATTGACATTCGCTTCTGAATTTTGAATCGCCGCTAACGTTTCTTGGTGGTACTGTTCGCCTTTGGTTAGTGAGCATCCAGATAGTAAGGCGATGGCAACAATCGGGGTCAATCGTAATAACATTGAAAACCTTGGGATTGGATTAAGTTGTTTATTTTTTAGGAGTTTAGCTTATATCGATAAAGCCTCACAAGTAAGAATGTTTCTCTATTACTTATTGTTTGAGGAATAGTGATGAAAAGCCAAAAATCAAGGACATAAAAGCGCATCCTTATTTAGAGCGTGCTTATATTTTGACGTGAAAAATGGATTCAAAAATCAAACTCGCTCATTACGAGGAAAGAGGGTAATGTCTTAACTCGTAAAATGAGTTAAGACAATGTCAGGAATCTCAGCGAATTATGATTTGCGAGCGACAAGAACCGCGCGGCGAGGGGCAGGGTAGCCTTCTACAGTCTTGCTTGGGTCGTTCGGATCTAAGTAGTCAGGTAGAGAGTTATGCGTCATCCAATCTGTGGTACGTTGTTCATCTACGGATGTGATGTTTTCATCAACGATACGAACATCTTCAAAACCGACCAATTCTAACCACACTTTTAGGGCTTTTGCTGAAGGGAAGAAATAGACATTACGCATTTGCGCGTAACGAGAAGTCGGGACCAGTACTGCATTCTCATCACCTTCAATCACGAGTGTTTCCAATACGAGTTCACCACCAGATACCAATTGATCTTTTAGTTGCACTAAATGATCGAGAGGCGAGCGGCGATGGTAAAGCACGCCCATGCTGAATACCGTATCGAACGCTTCTAACTTAGGTAGTTGTTCAATACCCAATGGCAATAGGTGTGCACGTTGGTCATCGCCCATTAGTTTACGAATTGCTTCGAACTGAATTAGAAACAGGTGAGATGGATCGATACCGACAGTTAAGCGTGCACCTTCGCCTAGCATGCGCCACATGTGGTAGCCGTTACCACAACCTACATCGAGTACGCTGCGATTTTTTAATGGTGAAATATGCGGAAGCACGCGGTCCCATTTCCAATCACTGCGCCACTCAGTATCAATATGGATGCCGTGTACGTTGTATGGGCCTTTGCGCCAAGGATGGAATGTACGAAGTAAGCTTTCTAGCTTTTTAAGTTCCCCTTGAGGCATGGGCTCATTGTTTGAAATCGTGACAGAATCAACAATGTCGATGTTGTCCGGTCTACCCGCTGGGATTTTGTTCAGGGCTTTCAACCAGCGACCAAAGTCACCGTGCTCTGCATTTTGCCAATCCGTTAGCTGTTGCGGAAGCACATTAAGCCAAGGTTGAAGACGAGTGTCTTGGGCAATCAATTGGTAGAAATTTGCAAAGTTAAACATAGTTAGTTAATCGCTGAGTTGATGGGTATAAATTATTAACAAAAGCCGAAATCGGTATGGTTCAGGCTTTGTGTGCATGGTCTATTTAATTGCGAACATGGAGCCGAAGTTAAAGCATTGGAACCAAACATCGTAGCTAGAAAAGCCAATTTTAGCGAAACGCTCTTTATGTTCTTTCTTTGAATCTGGGCGCATTACGTTTTCTATCGCGCTGCGCTTTTGGCTGATTTCTAGTTCGCTATAACCATTCGCACGTTTAAAGTCGTGGTGAAGGTCAATTAACAGTTCGTTCGAAACTTCATCTTCGAAGACGAACTTCTCCGATAGAATCAAAATGCCGCCTGGACGCAGGCCTGCGTAAATTTTCTCGAGCAAGGAGCAACGATCTTCTGGAGAGAGGAATTGCAAAGTGAAGTTCAACACCACCACTGACGCGTTTTCAATTTCGATATTGCGAATGTCTGCTTCTACTACATCCACAGGAGTGTCACTGCGGTAAGCGTTGACGTGAAGTTTACAACGGTCAACCATCGCAGGAGAGTTATCCACTGCGATGATTTGGCAACCTTCTTGTTTGATATGGCGACGCATAGACAATGTTGCAGCACCCAAAGAACAGCCAAGGTCATAGATGTTTGAGTGAGGTTTTACAAAACGCTCTGCCAGCATACCGATTGCAGAAATAATATTGCTGTAACCCGGTACCGATCGTTGAATCATGTCAGGAAATACTTCCGCTACGCGTTCATCGAACGTGAAATCCCCAATTTTATCGATTGGAGCCGAAAAAATAGTATCTGGATTGCTCTTAGGGTTCATAACTAAGTCTCTGCATACAAACCGCCTGAAAATGTCAGGCACCAAAAAAGGCGCGTATTTTATGGGAATTTCGCGCCTCTGTCATGTGTTGCGTTAGAACATCTGTAACTGCGAGTTGCCATCGTCAGCAGGGAAAGGTGCTAACTCAGGGAGCGTGATACGCTGTTGTATGTCTTTATATAGGTTTGCGGCCAACTCTGGCGCAATTATATTGTCTGCGGTATGGATCATGACATATGGCTGTTTACCTTCGGCAATCCATTGTGGCAACTTGTTGAGCCATGGTTTAAAAAACTCGTAATTTTGCTGTTCTTCTGGATGACCAATAAAGCGAATCAAAGGGTGTGAAGCGGTAGCAATGGCGTGAACAGGTACTCGTGGTTTTTTCATTTGTGCATCAATAATCGCCTCATTGTCGGGCTTAGCGGCAAAGACTGGGCGGCTATCCATAATAATGCGGTCAATATTATTCTCTACTAACCATTGGTTAAGTGCTCGCTCTTCTTCGCCTTTGGAGAAAAATGCCATATGGCGAACCTCAACACCGAGAGGGAAGTTAGGTGGAAAGCTCGCACAGAACTTTTTCAGTCGAACAAGGTGTTCAGGACCAAATGCGGCTGGCAATTGAATTGTCCATTGGCCCACACGGTCATGCAAAGGCTCCATGACTTTCATGAAGTCTCTCAGTTGTTCGCTGCAACCTCTTAGCATTTGCTCATGAGTGATGGCTTTAGGAAGTTTGAAAGTAAAGCGAAAATCATCGTGGGTTGCGGCTCTCCAGTTTTGCACTGTATTGAGCGTCGGTGTGGCATAAAATGTCGTGTTGCCTTCCACGGTATGAAACACTTGCGCATACCTTTCTAAACGTTCAGCGGGCTTTGTCCCGCTGCCGTAAAAACTTTGTTGCCATTGATTGTGCGACCACATCGTCAATCCAAGTCGAAGAGGTAAGTTATCCATTATTCTTTACTGCTTGCTACTCGTGTGAATACTTTACGAGAGTTTTGCTGAAATAGGTAATTTCACGCTATAATCCTCCCCAATTTTTTCGCTTTGGTGCGCTTTTGAACATTTGTTGTACTAAAAAGCACCAGTGAATGATAAAACACACGTAATTGTATGTTGAGTAGTCGATTTTCGTGGACATTCAGCGTATAACTGAATCTTTACTCTGCTTAGCAATGAGGCTGACAGAGCGTAGTTAACAACATTTGAGAGATTGGGAATTTCATTATGCGTACCCATTACTGTGGTCACCTGAACAAGTCCCTTGCAGGACAAACTGTAGAACTTTGCGGCTGGGTTAACCGTCGTCGTGATTTAGGCGGTCTTATTTTTATTGATATGCGAGATCGCGAAGGTATCGTTCAGGTAGTTGTTGATCCAGATATGGCGGATGCGTATGAAGTGGCGAACACACTTCGTAATGAATTCTGTATCAAACTAACGGGTGAAGTGCGCGTTCGCCCAGAGAGCCAAGCAAACAAAGACATGGCAACAGGTGAAGTCGAGATCCTTGCGAAAGGTCTTGAAATCATCAACCGTTCTGATGTTCTGCCTCTAGATTTCAACCAAAAGAACTCTGAAGAGCAACGCCTGAAGTACCGTTACCTAGATCTACGTCGTCCTGAAATGAGCGACCGCATCAAGCTACGTGCTAAAGCGTCTAGCTTTGTTCGTCGTTTCCTAGATGACAACGGCTTCCTAGACATCGAAACGCCAGTACTAACAAAAGCGACTCCAGAAGGCGCTCGTGACTACCTAGTACCTAGCCGTGTTCACAAAGGCAGCTTCTACGCGCTTCCTCAGTCTCCACAGCTATTCAAACAACTTCTAATGATGTCTGGTTTTGACCGTTACTACCAAATCGTTAAGTGTTTCCGTGATGAAGACTTGCGTGCTGACCGTCAACCAGAATTCACTCAGATCGATATCGAAACGTCATTCATGACGGCTGACCAAGTTCGTGCAACGACTGAGAAAATGGTTCGTGAAATGTGGCAAGAGCTACTAAACGTTGACCTAGGTGAATTCCCAGTAATGCCGTTCAGCGAAGCGATTCGTCGTTTCGGTTCGGACAAGCCAGACCTACGTAACCCACTGGAACTAGTAGACGTTGCTGACCTAGTGAAAGACGTTGAGTTCAAAGTATTCTCAGGTCCAGCAAACGACGAAAAAGGCCGCGTTGCCGTTATTCGCGTTCCAGGTGGCGCTTCTCTGACTCGTAAGCAAATTGATGGCTACGGTGAATTCGTTGGCATCTACGGTGCGAAAGGTCTAGCTTGGATGAAGGTTAACGACCGTGCAGCGGGCATGGAAGGTATCCAATCTCCAGTCGCTAAGTTCCTAAACGAAGACGTGATCAACGGCATTCTAGATCGTACTCAAGCGGAATCTGGTGACATTATCCTATTTGGCGCTGATAAAGCGGGTATCGTTGCAGAAGCAATGGGTGCGCTACGTCTGAAACTAGGTAAAGACCTAGAGCTAACGGATGAGTCTGCATGGGCTCCACTATGGGTTGTTGACTTCCCAATGTTCGAAGAAGATGACGAAGGCAACCTACACGCGATGCACCACCCATTCACATCGCCTCTAGGTGTGACTGCAGAAGAGCTAAAAGCAAACCCTGCTGCGGCAAATTCTAACGCTTACGATATGGTTCTAAATGGCTACGAAGTGGGCGGCGGCTCTGTTCGTATCCACAACGCAGATATGCAAGAAGCCGTATTTGATATTCTAGGTATCACACCTGAAGAGCAACAGCTTAAGTTCGGCTTCCTGCTTGATGCGCTGAAATTCGGTACGCCTCCACACGCTGGTCTTGCATTTGGTCTAGACCGTCTAGTAATGCTGCTATGTGGCACAGAGAACATCCGTGATGTTATCGCGTTCCCTAAAACAACAGCAGCGGCGTGTCTACTAACAGACGCACCAAGTATTGCGAACCCAACAGCGCTAGAAGAGCTAGCAATCGCAGTAACTGCAGCGAAAGAAAAAGACGCAGAATAAGCGCACAACATTTGAAGAAAACTCCCGCAACTGCGGGAGTTTTTGTTTAAATAAACCCAAGAAACTTCCAAAGCAATTTCCCAAGCAACGCTTTTTAGAACATGTCTGCTATTAAGCGTCAAAATACATTAAAAGGTGAATTATGGCTGGTCATAGTAAATGGGCGAATATTCGTCACCGTAAAGCAGCGCAAGATGCGAAGCGCGGCAAAATCTTTACTAAATTAATCCGTGAAATCGTTGTTGCGGCAAAAGAGGGGGGTGGTGAGCCAGAAAATAACCCACGTTTGCGAGCAGCAATTGATAAAGCACTGTCTAACAACATGACACGTGACACTGTCAACCGTGCTGTCAGCCGAGGTGCTGGTGGTGAAGGCGACGACAACATGGAAACCGTGATCTATGAAGGTTATGGTCCAGGTGGTACGGCGGTCATGGTCGAATGTATGACGGATAACCGAAATCGTACGGTATCTGGCGTACGCCATGCATTCTCAAAGTCAGGCGGTAATCTGGGGACGGATGGTAGCGTCAACTATCTTTTCGACAAGAAAGGCGTGATTTCATATGGCCCAGGTTTAGATGAGGATGCGGTAATGGAAGTGGCATTAGAAAGTGGTGCTGATGACATTGAAACGGCAGAAGATGGCTCGATTGATGTCTACACGGCCCCAGGTGACTTTGGACTCGTAAAAGATGCCCTTGATGCCGCAGGTTTTGAGGCAGAGAACGCGGAGGTGTCGCTGATCCCATCTACGAAAGCAGATTTGGACGCGGATACTGCGCCAAAACTACTTCGTTTGATTGACGCTTTGGAAGATCTGGACGACGTTCAAGAGGTTTATCACAATGGTGATATCTCTGACGACGTTGCGGCTACGCTAGATTAAACTCAAGGTGTCGGGAGCGGTATTTGCTCCGAAGTTAGCAAGTAATAATAAAAAGACTGAGGCCGAATTAGGCCTCATTTTTAGGAACATTCATGTCAATTATTTTGGGCATTGACCCAGGTTCGCGCATTACCGGCTATGGGGTCATTCGTCAAAATGGACGCCACTTGCAATACCTTGGTAGTGGCTGCATTCGTACTTCAGAAAAAGAACTTCCGGGTCGACTTAAACAGATTTATGCAGGCGTCACGGAAATCATTACCCAGTTTCAACCGGATGTTTTCGCGATCGAGCAAGTGTTTATGGCCAAAAACGCGGATTCAGCGCTAAAACTTGGCCAAGCTCGTGGCAGTGCAATTGTTGCTGCGGTGAATGCGGAGTTGCCGGTATTTGAATACGCGGCTCGTCTTATTAAGCAAGCTGTCGTCGGCACTGGTGGCGCGGACAAAGCGCAAGTTCAGCATATGGTTCAGCAGATGCTTAAATTGCCCGCCAAGCCTCAAGCGGATGCGGCCGATGCTTTAGGTGTGGCGATTTGTCATGCCAATACTAACAAGACTCTCGTTGCCTTAGCGGGCAAAGCAACCAGTGCCAGAAAAGGGCGCTATCGATAAAATTAACTGGATGTCTATCCAGTTCTTTATTATCCTGTCGCAAATTCATTTCCAAAGAGTATTTATAGTGATTGGACGTCTTCGTGGCATGCTGATTGAAAAACAACCACCTGAAGTATTAATTGAAGTTAATGGCATTGGTTATGAAGTCCAGATGCCAATGAGCTGTTTTTACGAACTGCCAAATGTTGGCGAAGAAGCCATTATTTATACTCACTTTGTTGTCCGTGAGGATGCGCAATTGCTATACGGTTTCAACACAGTAAAAGAACGAGCACTTTTCCGTGAAGTGATCAAAGCCAATGGCGTTGGTCCTAAACTCGGTCTTGGTATTCTCTCTGGTATGACAGCAACGCAATTTGTTACTTGTGTGGAACATGAAGACGTTTCTACGCTGGTTAAGCTTCCAGGCGTTGGCAAGAAAACCGCAGAGCGATTGGTTGTTGAAATGAAAGACCGCTTGAAAGGGTGGGGCGCTGGCGATCTATTTACACCATTTACGGATGCTGCTCCTGCGGATTCTAGTGCGACATCCAACAACGCGGAAGAAGAGGCAATCAGTGCGCTTCTAGCTCTAGGTTACAAGCCGACTCAAGCGTCGAAAGTGGTATCTCAGATCGCTAAACCGGACATGAGCAGTGAGCAAATGATCCGTGAAGCTCTAAAATCAATGGTGTAACGTTGGTTGCACAGTGAACATTTGTTCAAGATAACTCATTCTCTAAGGTTAATGCCAATCGCTTAACGATGTTTTTTGTGTCATTCCAGCGAGCCTGGCGAGACTGGGAATCTAATAGCAGCACGCTGAGCGGTTAATGAAACAATTTGACCATAAATCGCTCGGATAGAAGATCCTGTATCACGCTCCTTCGTCGCTGTACAGGATGACGAGATATAGAAATATGCCACTTGCTGTTAAACGAGCGGCATTATTCTCTCAGGTAACCATTTTTCAAGGTAAAAAGATGATTGAAGCCGATCGTTTAATCGCGCCAGAAAACCCTGCCTTTCGTGATGAAGATGTCATTGATCGTGCTATTCGGCCAAAAAAATTAGCGGATTACCAAGGTCAGGACCATGTCCGTGACCAAATGGAGATCTTCATTAAAGCTGCTCAGTTACGTAGCGAAGCACTTGATCACCTTTTGATTTTTGGTCCCCCAGGTTTGGGTAAAACCACACTTGCGAACATCGTTGCCAATGAAATGGAAGTGAACATTCGCACTACTTCAGGCCCTGTACTTGAGAAAGCAGGCGATTTGGCCGCGCTTTTAACCAACCTCGAAGAAAACGATGTGTTGTTCATCGATGAGATTCACCGCTTGAGCCCGATGGTTGAAGAGGTGCTGTATCCGGCGATGGAAGATTATCAACTGGATATTATGATCGGTGAAGGTCCGGCCGCTCGTTCTATTAAGATCGATTTACCACCATTTACGTTAATTGGTGCGACGACCCGAGCGGGCTCTTTAACGTCACCATTGCGCGACCGCTTTGGTATTACTCAGCGCCTTGAGTTTTATAAGATAAAAGACCTCCAAGATATCGTGCAGCGAAGCGCGGATTGTTTAGGTTTATCAATGGAACCTGAAGGTGCATTGGAAGTGGCAAGACGTGCGCGTGGCACACCACGTATTGCTAACCGTTTGCTACGCCGTGTTCGTGATTATGCGGAAGTAAAAGGCAATGGTCACATTTGTGCCGATGTTGCCGATAAGGCGTTGAATATGCTTGATGTGGACGCCGAAGGCTTCGATTACATGGACCGTAAGCTACTACTCGCGATTATGGAAAAATTTGGTGGTGGTCCGGTCGGGCTCGACAACATGGCAGCGGCGATAGGTGAAGAAAAGGACACGATTGAAGACGTTCTTGAACCTTATCTTATTCAGCAAGGTTATTTACAACGCACTCCGCGTGGAAGAATCGCGACAGATCGTGCGTATTTACATTTCGGAATTGAAAAATAAGATTCCCTCGCTGGGCCTTTGTTGCCCAGCGCTTCATTAAAGTTGACCAAACTCACATTTTTTGAATTTTTTCTCATACTGGTTTAGTAAGTAAAAAGCATTGATTGTTAACTCGATGTTTGCTTGCAACTGGTTAATTTCTCTCCTGATTACTCTCTCTTAACATCCGTATCCAATACTGGTTGATCTAGATCAATGTGATGGATTTTTGTGCAAATTCCGCGCATAAACATTGATGTATATCAAAGCGCGTTACGGCTATAAACCTTTTGAAACAATCTGTTTTTACAAGTAATATTAGCCCCAGCTATATTAGCTGATGCTTAACAATTAACTAACCAATGAAGCACATTTTTGCAACAATGAGTTGTGATAATTCAACATTTTTCAAGTGTAAATAACACCTGAATATGGATTGCAATATGTAGAGAGTGTCATTCAGCCGACACATAGGAGTTACCATGATTGACGTAGTTGATCTATCGCGGTTGCAGTTTGCACTGACAGCGATGTATCACTTCCTATTCGTACCATTGACCCTTGGTATGGCCTTCCTTCTGGCCATTATGGAATCGATGTACGTAATGACGAACAAGCAAATCTATAAGGACATGACCAAGTTCTGGGGTAAGCTATTCGGTATTAACTTTGCACTTGGTGTGGCGACAGGCCTTACCATGGAGTTCCAGTTTGGTACGAACTGGTCTTACTACTCCCACTATGTAGGTGATATCTTCGGTGCACCGCTAGCGATCGAAGCACTTGTCGCATTCTTCCTGGAGTCAACTTTTGTTGGTCTATTCTTCTTCGGGTGGGATCGTCTATCTAAACGCCAACACTTAGCGGTTACCTGGCTTGTGGCACTAGGCTCTAACTTCTCTGCTCTTTGGATTCTTATCGCAAACGGCTGGATGCAAAACCCAGTAGGCGCAGATTTCAACTTCGAAACCATGCGAATGGAAATGGTGAGCTTCTCTGAGGTTGTACTAAACCCAGTAGCTCAGGTTAAGTTCGTGCATACGGTTGCTTCTGGTTACACTTGTGGCGCAATGTTTATTCTAGGCATCAGTTCATACTACCTATTAAAAGGTCGTGACATTGCGTTTGCTCGTCGTTCATTTGCTATCGCTGCATCTTTCGGTATTGCTGCTATCTTATCTACCATCGTTCTTGGTGACGAATCTGGCTACGAGCTTGGTGAAGTTCAAAAAGTGAAACTCGCTGCAATTGAAGCAGAGTGGCACACTGAACCTGCACCTGCCGCATTTACATTATTTGGTGTTCCTAACCAGGAAACGATGCATACCGATTACGCAATTAAGATCCCTTACGTAATGGGTATTATCGCGACACGTTCTTTTGATGAGCAAGTAACAGGTCTTCGTGATTTACGTGATGAACACGTCGATCGTATTCGTGACGGCATGTACGCTTATGAACTTCTAGAGAAGCTTCGTGCGGGCGATAAGTCAGAAGAAAACATGACTGCGTTTGATGAAGTGAAAGGTGACCTAGGTTACGGTCTACTTCTAAAACGCTACACAGACAATGTTGTTGATGCAACAGAAGAGCAAATCCAAGCTGCTGCGGACGACTCAATCCCAACAGTATGGCCGCTATTCTGGTCATTCCGTATCATGGTTGCTTGTGGCTTCATCATGTTGTTTGTCTTTGGTGCGGCGTTTATCCAAACGTGTCGTCAGAAGATTGAACAGAAACAATGGATTCTAAAAGCTGCACTATTTAGCATTCCACTACCTTGGATTGCAATTGAAGCGGGTTGGTTCGTCGCTGAGTACGGCCGTCAGCCTTGGGCTGTAGGTGAAATTCTACCAGTGCATGTTGCAGCTTCTGCGCTAACTGCAGGTGAAATCTGGACTTCACTCTTCGCAATTCTGGCGCTATACACGGTATTCCTGATTGCAGAAGTTTACCTAATGTTGAAATTCGCTCGTAAAGGCCCAAGTAGCCTGAAAACGGGTCGCTACCACTTCGAGCAAAATGCTGACTCTGTTGAAGACAAAGTTAGTCGCCAAGTAGAAGCGTAAGGTAAGGAGATAACAAGATGTTTGATTACGAAATCTTGCGACTCATCTGGTGGGTACTAATCGGTGTTCTACTAGTTGGTTTTGCAGTAACAGACGGCTTCGATATGGGTGTAGGCGCGCTTGTACCTATTATCGGTAAAAACGACACGCAACGCCGTGTCATGATTAACTCAATTGCTCCTCACTGGGATGGTAACCAAGTTTGGCTTATCACTGCTGGTGGTGCACTGTTCGCAGCTTGGCCTTTGGTTTACGCAACGTCATTTTCAGGCTTTTACTTAGCGATGATTTTGACACTAGCAGCGCTATGGCTTCGTCCTCTGGGCCTAGACTACCGCTCTAAAATCGAAGATCCAAAATGGCGCAATACCTGGGATATCTGTATCTCAATCAGTGGTTTTGTTCCGCCAATCATCTTTGGTGTGGCGTTTGGTAACCTTCTACAAGGTGTACCGTTCCAATTGAGTGAGTTCTTGATGCCAACATACCATGGCTCATTCTTTGGTCTACTAAACCCATTTGCACTGTTGTGTGGTCTAGTAAGCTTGTTCATGATTTTGATGCAAGGTTCTACTTGGCTACAAATGAAAACAACAGGCGAAGTGCATGTGCGTGCGCGCAACGTTGCTCAGTTGGCTGGTTTACTGACGGTTGCTGCGTTTGTAGCGGCTGGTTTCTGGATCCAAAATATCGATGGCTACGTCATTGTTGGCGGTATCGACACTAACGCTGCTTCTAACCCTCTAAACAAAGAGGTTATCCGTGAAGCTGGTGCGTGGATGAAGAATTTTGAAAACTACCCATTACTATGGGCTGCTCCTGTACTAGGTGTTGCAATGCCGCTTCTCGCTGTATTGGCATCTCGTCTTGAAAAATGTGCGATTTCGTTCATTACTTCAAGCTTGGGTGTTGCTGGTGTTATCTTTACTGCAGGTTTTGCGATGTTCCCATTCATCATGCCTTCAGACTTAATGCCAAGCCACAGCTTAACAATGTGGGATGCAACGTCATCTGAGCTGACTCTGAACCTAATGACAGGCGTTGCGTTTGTTATGGTGCCAATCATCCTTGGTTACACATCTTGGACTTACTACAAGATGTTTGGTCGCCTTGATGACCAGTACATTGAAGACAACAAAAACTCACTTTACTAAGGAGCATTTACTATGTGGTATTTCGCATGGATTCTAGGTGTACTACTTGCTTGTGCATTCGGTATCATCAACGCTCTTTGGCTAGAGCACTCAGAAATGATGGATAAAGACAGTGAGTAACCTCGCTGATAAGGTAGCGAAACTTCACGCACCAATGGATAAGACTCTGCTACGAGTCTTATCTCTCATCCTTGGCTTTATGCACGTAGGATTGGTGATGTGGGACCCTGAAGCTTACCATCAAGCAATTGGTGGTTTTAACTCAATCATCGCACCAGCACTGATTTGGTCTGTATGTTCAAGCATGGTGTATGGGGTGGGCTTCAAGCCAAGAAACTGGTACTGGCAAGTTTTGTTTAGTCCTTATTTCTCGTTAGCTATCTTAATTTATCTAACGGCACTTTATTTCATTTAGGCTGAAATATGCTGTAATAAAGTCGGTTACTAAATCACCGAATAAAAGCTAGGTATCTCGCCTAGCTTTTATTTTTTCTACAAATTTCAAAAATATTTCCTTAGCTCGGTACCAATTGCTGTCGCTTCAGTTATAGTAATTACTTTAAAGAATTGAATATATTGGTACTCCCTTGCAAGGCACATCAAATCTCTTTCACTGGCCGATCACCGTGTACTATGAAGACACTGATGCGGGCGGTGTTGTATATCATTCTAATTATCTAAAATTCTTTGAGCGCGCACGGACAGAGATGTTACGTGCTAAAGGCATTTCTCAACATGTGTTACTGGAACAAAATATCGGCTTTGTTGTCCGACACATGGATATCGATTTCAACCAAGGGGCTAGGCTGGACGAGCATCTGACAGTCGTAACCCGAGTGTCAGAAATAAAACGTGCTTCTCTGCAATTCTGTCAAGAGTTGGTCAATGATCAAGGCAAGATATTGTGCAAGGCCTCGGTTAAGGTAGCATGTATCGATAATAAGAAAATGAAACCAATAGCTATTCCAACCTTTATAAATTCGGAGCTAACAAATAGTGACTGCTGATATTTCCATTTTAGATCTCTTTCTTCAGGCCAGTCTGTTGGTAAAGCTTGTGATGCTGACGTTGCTTGGCATGTCAATTGTGTCATGGGCAATGATCATCAAGCGCAGCAAAGTGCTTTCTCAAGCATCAAAAAATGCAGAGCAGTTTGAAGACAAATTTTGGTCGGGTACTGATCTTTCTCAGCTTTACCAAAAAGTAAAAGCGCGTAAAGACGAAATTGAAGGCACAGAAGAAATCTTCTACGCAGGTTTTACAGAGTTTGCTCGCCTACGTAAGAGCAACGCAAATTCACCAGCTTACATCATGGAAGGCACTGGTCGCGCAATGCGCGTTGCTGTTTCTCGTGAAGTTGATGAGCTAGAAACAAGCTTACCGTTTTTGGCAACAGTCGGTTCTATAAGCCCTTATATCGGCCTATTTGGTACCGTTTGGGGCATCATGCACGCCTTTATTGCGCTGGGTGAAGTAAAGCAAGCTACGCTGTCTATGGTTGCACCGGGTATCGCGGAGGCACTTATCGCGACAGCGATGGGTCTATTTGCGGCTATTCCGGCAGTAATGGCGTACAACCGCCTAAGCAATAAAGTGAGTAAACTAGAGCACACTTACGCAACATTTTCTGAAGAATTCCACAGCATCCTTCATCGTCAAGCGATGGCTGGCCGAGACAGCGCGGATAAGGAATAAAGCATGGCGGGTTATCAACCTAAAAAGCGAAAAATGACAGCGGAGATCAACGTTGTTCCGTATATCGACGTAATGCTCGTACTGTTGATCATTTTTATGGCGACCGCTCCATTTGTGACTCAAGGCGTCGACGTTGATCTTCCGAAAACATCGACCGCAGAATCTATGCAAGACCTTGCTGGCGAGACTGACAGTAGCTTTATTATCATCGAAATTGATAGCGAGGGTAATTTAGGCCTAAGCGTAAATGATGAAGAAGTTCAGCGAGGTTTGTCGTTGCAAGATGTTATTGTGCGAGTGAAAGCGGAGCGAGAGGTTAAGCCGGATTCACCAGTTGCGGTAGGTGGCGACGCGGCAACACCATATGCCGATGTTGTTCTATTGCTAGATGAACTAAGTCGAGCTGGTATCCCTAAGGTAGGTCTAATGACCGATATCAGGGAATAGACATCAATTATCTATGAAAGATCACAAGAAGAAACCCAACCAATACGCCAAACCGATAGCAATATCGGTTGGTTTGCATGCAATTCTAGTTGCAGCCCTGCTTTGGGGGACGGACTTCAACATGTCTAAACCAGAGCCTACAGGGCAAATGGTTCAAGCTGTTGTCATCGATCCAAAACTTGTGCAGCAACAAGCGAAAGAAATTCGCCAGCAACGCGAAAAGGCAGCGAAAAAAGAACAAGAGCGTCTTGATAAACTGAGACGCGAAGCAGAGCAGCTAGAAAAAAACCGCAAAGCTGAAGAAGAGCAAATTCGCAAGTTGAAAGAGCAGCAAGCGAAAGATGCTCAAGCGGCGCGAGAAGCAGAAGCTGCACGTAAGAAAAAAGAGCAAGAGCGCAAGCAGGAAGAAGAACGTGTTCGCAAAGAAAAAGAGCGAGCTGCTAAGCTAGAAAAAGAGCGCAAGGAAAAAGAAGAAGCCGTGCGTAAAGCTGAGCAGGAGCGTTTAGCAAAAGAAGCGGCTATAGCAAAAGCTGAGCAAGAACGTTTGGCTCGTGAAAAAGCAGCAAAAGAAGCGGAAGAAAAAGCACGTCGTGAGCGTGAAGCTGCTGAAAAAGCTGAACAAGAGCGCATTGCAAAAGAGAAAGCGGCAAAAGAGGCAGCGGAGCGAGAGCGTAAAGCGAGAGAAGCAGCTGAGCGTGCCGAGCGTGAGCGTAAAGCTCAAGAAGCCGCGTTAGATGATATTTTTGCGGGTCTCGAGGATGAGGTCAGTAAAAACAGTGCTGCGCGCAATCAATTTATTGACGACGAACTTTCTCGTATGTCATCCATCTATACTCAAAATATTCAGCAAAAGCTGATTAAGGATGACTACTTGCTGGGAAAGGAGTGTAGGGTAAACATCAAATTGATTCCGACAGGAACTGATATGATGGTCTCTGGTGTTACCGTTTTGAGTGGCGATACTCGAGTATGTGCTGCGGCGAAGCGAGCAATAGCTCAGGTAGGGACGTTCCCTAAATCTTCAGAATCAGCGGTCAATGAAAGACTAAAAGACATCAACATAACTGTTGCTTTGGACTAAAAGGAATAAGACGTGATTAGACGCCTTTTACTAGGAATGTTTGTACTGTTTAGCAGTATGACAAATGTGGCGAATGCCGCATTAGAGTTGGTCATTACCGATGGTATTGATTCAGCACGACCAATTGCTGTTGTTCCGTTTAAGTGGGAGGGCACACAAGCGCTTCCAACGGATGTTTCTGCTGTTATCGCCTCGGATTTACAACGTAGTGGTAAATTCAGCCCAGTTCCAACGAGCAAAATGCCACAAACACCGTTCAGTGAATCAGAAGTTAATTTTGATGCTTGGACCAATTTAGGTGTGGATGCGCTATTGACTGGTTCAATCAAGCAAAACGACCAAGGTGACTACGTTATCAACTATCAACTTGTTGATATTGTGCGTGGTCAGTTAACAGGTGGGAAGAGTAAGGCGCTTGGTAGTGACGGTGAATTGGTTCTGTCAAAAGATCATGTGCTGTTCAATAAAGTAGCCACTGTTCAAGGGCCTCGTATGCGTGAGTACGCTCACCGTATCTCTGATTTGGTGTATGAACAGTTAACTGGCGACCGTGGCGCTTTCATGACTCGTATCGCATATGTGGTAGTGAACGATAAAGACCGTTTCCCTTACCAACTTCGAGTCGCTGATTACGATGGCTACAATGAGCGTCTGGTTTTACGTTCTAAGCAACCATTAATGTCACCAGCGTGGTCACCAGATGGTAAAAAGCTTGCGTATGTTAGCTTCCAAAATGGCCAAGCAGAAATCTTCATCATGAACATCTACACCGGTGAACGTGAGAAAATTACTTCATACCCACGTCACAATGGTGCGCCAAGATTTTCGCCAGATGGCAATAAGTTAGCGATTGTTCTTTCTAAAACAGGCTCGCTTCATGTTTATACGTTTGACCTTAACACTCGTAAGCTGACGCAAATTACGCGTGGCAGATCAAATAATACGGAACCGTTCTGGCATCCGGATGGAAAATCGTTGATTTTCACATCGGATAGGGGTGGTAAACCACAGATTTATCAAGTAAATTTGGGCAGCGGTTCTATTGACCGTTTGACTTGGCAAGGCAGCCAAAATTTGGGTGGTCAGATTACTCCTGATGGGCGATTCCTAGTTATGGTGAACCGCAGCAACGCAGGATTTAATTTGGCGAAACAAGATTTGGAAACTGGTGCTCTTCAAGTCTTAACTAAGACCTTGCTTGATGAGTCTCCTAGTATTGCCCCAAACGGTGGCATGGTTGTGTATAGCTCGATTTACAACAAGAAAAACGTACTATCGATGGTGTCAATTGATGGTCGATTCAAAGCTAGATTACCGGCAACAAATGGGCGTGTTCGAGCGCCTGCATGGTCACCGTTTTTGTAGTAATAAGTTTGATTAATAAAGGAAAATAAGATGCAACTGAACAAGGTTCTAAAAGGGCTACTAATCGCGCTTCCTGTAATGGCTGTTACAGCGTGTAGTTCAAGCGACGACGCTGCTTCTAACACTGGTGCAGCAACAAACAACAATGGCGCAGTGGAAACAACAGTAGCTACGCCAATTGATCAAAGCGGTCAGTTGACAGAGCAAGAGCTAAAAGAGCAAGCGCTACGTGAAACTCAAACAATCTACTTTGCTTTTGACAACTCAACAATTGCAGCAGATTACGAAGAGATGCTAGCGGCTCACGCTTCTTACCTAAGCAAGAACCCAGCACTTAACGTAACTATCGAAGGTCACGCTGATGAGCGCGGTACACCTGAGTACAACATTGCTCTAGGTGAGCGTCGTGCACAAGCAGTAGCGAACTACCTACAAGCACTAGGTGTTCAAGCTGACCAAATCTCAATCGTTAGCTACGGTGAAGAGAAGCCACTTCTTCTAGGTCAATCAGATGAAGTTTACGCTAAGAACCGTCGCGCGGTTCTAGTATACTAATTCGAGGTAATCCTCATGTTCAGTAACACTAAGCGCGCTGTTGCGCTTACGTTACTGGCAAGTGCAGCGAACTTTGCGTTCGCTGCACCAGCTCCAGTATCCGATCTCAACAGCACATCATCCGTCTCTAAGAGCCGTTCATCTGAAACGGAAGTAGAACGTCTAGAACGTTTGCTACAAAATCGCAATCGCGTTCAGCTCCAAATGCAACAGCAAATTGACCAAATGTCACAAGAGATCAGTGAATTGCGTGGTCAATTAGAGCGAAATAGCTACGAAATGAAACAAATGTTGCAACGTCAACGTGAGTTGTTTGTCGAGCTGGATCGTGTTCGTGGAGAGATAAAATCCACACCTGCACAAGAAGCACAACCTGTGAAAACAGGTGGCCAGTACACTCCAAATGTTGATGAGCAAACGGCATATCAGAATGCAGTTGACCTCATTCTCAAAAAGCGTGATTACACTGGCGCAATTGCAGCGTTCCAGCAGTTCCAGAAAGATTATCCTGATTCTACATATTCAGCGAATTCTCACTACTGGTTAGGTCAGTTGTACTTCGCTAAAAAGCAGGATGAGGATGCAGTGAAAAGTTTTGCCGCTGTTGTGTCTTATAAAGACTCCAACAAGCGAGCCGATGCGTTGCTTAAGTTAGGCGAAATCGCTGAGCGTAATAACAATGCAGCTCAAGCGAAAAAGTACTACCAACAAGTGGTTGATGAATACCCAGGTAGTGCATCTGCAAAACTTGCCAGCTCTAAGCTGTAAGACGTTATGTTTTGAAAAGGAAGCCTCGGCTTCCTTTTTCTTTTCCATTTTCTGTTGGTGCAGAACGGCTAAGTCGATAGCAATGATGCAGAGCCTCTGACCTTGTGTTGCACCGAATTTCGCTACTCGGAAATGCTACCTGTAACAAAGATATACGGCTAGACCGCTAGAAATCCCCGCGACAAGTTGGTTTTTGAAAATTAACGAGGTTACAATACTCGGATTAAAGGAAGTTGCGTAGAGCATGAGCAATGAGCCATATATTAGATAAAATCGACACTGTTTACCCATTCCCACCGAAACCAGTTCCATTAAGCGAAGAAGAAAAAGCATCTTACATTGAGCGTATTAAAAAGTTACTCAAAGAAAAAGATGCGGTACTTATCGCGCACTATTATACCGACCCTGAGATTCAAGCCCTAGCTGAAGACACTGGCGGGTTTGTTGGTGACTCGTTGGAAATGGCGAAGTTTGGTAATCGTCACCCTGCAAGTACATTGATTATTGGTGGTGTTCGCTTTATGGGCGAGTCGGCCAAAATTCTGACACCAGAAAAGCGCATTCTAATGCCAACGTTGGAAGCGGAATGTTCGCTCGACCTTGGCTGTCCTGCGGATAAGTTCAGCGAGTTTTGTGATGCTCACCCTGATCATACGGTTGTAGTTTACGCAAACACCTCAGCAGCGGTTAAAGCCCGTGCCGACTGGGTCGTTACATCGAGTATTGCGCTTGAAATCGTGGAACACTTAGACGCTGAAGATAAGCCAATTATTTGGGGACCAGACCGTCACCTAGGATCGTACATCGCTAACAAAACTGGCGCAGATATGCTGCTTTGGCAGGGTGAGTGTGTGGTTCATGATGAGTTCTCTGCTGATGCGCTACGAAAAATGAAGAGCGTGTATCCAGATGCGGCTATTTTGGTTCACCCTGAGTCACCAGCAAGCGTCGTAGAACTTGCCGATGCCGTTGGATCAACGAGTCAGCTGATCAAAGCAGCGAAAGCGCTTCCTCACAAACAAATGATCGTTGCGACAGACAAAGGCATTTTCTTTAAAATGCAGCAACTTGTGCCAGAGAAAGAACTTATCGAAGCGCCAACCGCAGGTGCAGGCGCAACATGTCGCAGCTGTGCACACTGTCCTTGGATGGCAATGAACGGTTTGAAAGCAATTGAGAAAGCGCTTAGTGAAGGTGGTGAAGAGCACGAGATTTTTGTTAACGAAGAACTGCGTGTTAAATCCCTTATCCCGCTTAACCGCATGCTAGATTTTGCTGAGCAGCTAAATATGCAAGTGAAAGGTAATGCTTAAAAAGTAGGCGTAACTGAAAGTAAATCTCAAAAACCAGCCGAATATGGCTGGTTTTTTTGTGTCTTACTATCAATGAGTTACTATTGATGCAATCAATGAATATCGAGGTCATAAATTTATGGCGGTGTGGTTAGTAGTTAAAAAGTGGCTTAGTTCCCACCTTTTTAAATTGAGCAACCGAAGCCTTCTCATCTTTAGTGGCTTATATGTGAGCCTTTCATGGTGGCTGCTGGTTCTCGCTGGTGAAACAGCATTAACAGACAGTTTCGCTAACTTTATCTATTACCTCATGGTTACGGCGAGTACGGTGGGTTATGGCGACCATTCTCCAGTAACAGATTTGGGTAAATGGGTTGTCGTACTATTTGTAATCCCCGGCGGTTTGAGCTTATTCGCCGCATTATTGGGGCGTGTCGCTGGAGCAGCGATGGACTATTGGCGAGCGGGTATTTTAGGAAAACGGAGAGTAAGAGTGGAAAACCATATTGTATTGTTGGGCTGGAATGGATCGAGAACGATGCACCTTATTCGCATGTTACAACATGAAGAAGAGGGAAAGCGTCCGATTGTTTTATGCAGCCGTTCAGAAATAGAGAACCCGTTACCTGGCGAAATCAGTTTTATCAAAGTGACCAGTTATACCGATTCGCAAGAAATGAAAAACGCCAATATTGCCGAAGCCGCTTGCATTATTGTGGATAATCTCTCGGACGACATTACCTTGTCAGCCGCTCTATACTGCGCATCTGTAAACCCTTCCGCTCATTTGGTCGCTTACTTTAAAGATGAAGCGCTAGGCCGACTTCTAAGTCAGCATTGCCCGAAAGCGGAATGCATACCTGCTGTTGGCGCAGAAATGTTGGCAAAAGCGGCGGTTGACCCGGGCTCAAGTGCGCTTCATCAGGAGCTTTTGGCTTCAACACGAGGTATGACGCAATACTCAGTTATTTATCCTGAGGGGCAGTCTGCCACCACTATTGAGAATCTCTTCGTTTTTCTCAAAAGACGCCATCATGCCACGCTGATTGCTTTTGATATTGGCGATGGTATTCAACTCAACCCAGATTTAGATGCTGAAGTACCCGCGAGTACCAAGCTGTTTTACATTGCAGATGAACGTATTGAAGATTTTGCCTGGAAAGAAATGAACAAGGAACAATAATGCACATGATTGCTGGCCTGTTAGCAGGCTTCCCAAACTTTTTACTCTATTTCTCTGTTTCTATTATTTTTGTATTGGCGTTTAAGTTCATCTACGTCAAGTTGACGCCATACGATGAGTGGCATCTGATCAAAGAAAAACAAAATACAGCAGCAGCGATTGCGCTAAGTGGGGCCTTCCTTGGTTACTGTCTCGCGATTTCGGGGGCGGCAAAAAACTCAGTCAATATCGTCGATTTTATGGTTTGGGGCGTTGTTGCAATGCTTGCTCAAATTATTGCATTTGCAATTGTACGCTTTATTTTACTTCCGAAAGTGGCAGAGCGTATCGAAAAAGATGAACTGCCAGCCGGTATTGTATTAGCAGCAGTTTCTGTTTCGGTTGGCGTATTGAATGCCGCGTGCATGACCTACTAGGAGGAACGATGAAGCGGAGTTCTAACGTTAAACGTTCTTCCATGGACAAAAGCTTAAAGCTTGGGAAAATTCTTCCCTTTGCTGCCTTTGGTGGTATTTTCTTCTTTGCTACGTACGAGTCAAAAACAGAAGGGTACATTTTTTCTGATGCTGATGAGTGTAAATCTAACTCGCCTGAGTTTAGTGAACAGTGTGACATTGCATACCAAGAAGCTTTAGCTCGTGCCGAACAAAATGCCCCTCGCTACCGCAGCGAGTTCGAATGCGAGAATGATTTCTACGAGGATGATTGTTACTACAGTTCCAGTTCCCGAGCTTATGTACCTAACTTTGGCGGTTTTTTTTACAGTCGCTCATTAAGCGGATTGAAAGGTTATAACAAGAGCTATTACTCAGAGCCGATGTACCGTTATAAATCCAAATTCTATAATGGAGCAGGACAATTCTTTGGCTCCTACCGAAACCAGCCGACCAAAGTTGCGACTAATAGCCTTAATAAACGTGGTGGCGGCACCATTGGCAGGGCGATGTCTCGAGGCGGGTTTGGTAAAGCGGTGTCGGTCAGTCGAGGCGGTTAAAAAGCACTATGTTTCGACGAGAAATACAAGAGCGCGAAAACTGGCGCGAATTAGCACGCCAGTTTGGTTTTGGTTTCCATACCATGTATGACCAACCGTATTGGGATGAGAGTGCTTACTATCAATTCACGCTTGAGCAAATTGAGCGCGATATAGAAGCGCCCACTGAAGAGCTGCATCAGATGTGCCTGGCTATTGTGGATGAAGTCGTTCGGAGTGAGTGGTTGCTGACGCAATGTGCGATCCCTGAATCTATGTGGGAGCAGGTCGCTTCTTCATGGAGACGAAGCGAACCTTCGCTTTATTCGCGGCTGGATTTCGCGTACAACGGGACCTCGCCAGCAAAATTACTGGAAAACAATGCGGATACGCCAACCAGCTTGTTTGAAACTGGCTTTTGGCAGTGGGTGTGGCTAGAAGATGTTGTAAATAAAGGTCGAGTTCACCGTAGCGCGGATCAATTCAATATTCTTCAAGATTTTTTGATCGAGCGCTTTGCCGAAATAGCAAAATACCAACCAGGACAAACACTTCACTTTAGCTGCTGCAAGTACACTGAAGAAGATAAAGGGACTGTCCAGTATTTAGAGGATTGCGCGCGAGAGGCAGGGTTAGCAACGGCATTCGTGCATGTCGAAGATATTGGAGTGACGGAAGATGGTCTGTTTGTGGATGCTGACGACAGAGCGATTCGTTGGATGTTTAAGCTTTACCCTTGGGAGTTTATGTTTGAAGAGGAATATGCGAAGTACTTAGCGACTGCGAACGTAAACTGGTTAGAACCGATGTGGAAGTCGATTCTATCCAATAAAGCACTTTTACCGTTATTGTGGGAGCGCTTTCCTAACCACCCGAACCTTTTGCCCGCTTATTTTGCTAACGATTCAAAAGCGAACACTATGAGAGATTATGTCATCAAGCCACTATTTTCTCGAGAGGGCGCGAACATCGAGATCGTCATCGATGGAAAACGTTTTGTTAAAACGTCAGGGCCTTATGAATCTCAATTCAATATCGTCCAGCAATACCATCCACTACCTAAGTTTGGGCAAAACCATACGTTAATTGGCAGTTGGTTGGTCAATGATAGAGCTGCCGGTATTTCGATTAGGGAAGACAGTAGCTTAGTGACTCAAGATATGGCGCGGTATATTCCACATGTAATTTTAACATGATCAAAAAAGCTCTCCATTTGGAGAGCTTTTTGTCTATTCAGCCGTTCAATCTTGATGGTCGACAGCGTTGCGTCTATTGTTCTTCAGCTAATGCAACACCGCGCTGGGTAAGACCACATAACATCACTGGCATTGCGTTGAAGATTTCCTCAAACTGCTCTAAGCCTTCCATACCTTGTTCGGCCAATGTTTCAATGGTTGTTTCTGGGTCGTAAAGCATAGTAAGAGAAAGTAAAACACCACCGAGTAGGGCATTATCTTCGCTATCCTCAGGCATCAACGTTTCCCAGTCATCACGCGCAAGTTGCCAGCCTTGTAATACACCTTCACAGAAATCGCGAGCCTGACTTGTTACAATGTCTTGCTCATCTAGCGCGCACCCTGCAGGCCACTGCCAAGTGCCTTCTAGGAGAGCGGGACGAGTTTGGTTCCACATTTGTACAATCTCGTCAATGTACTGCTCTAGTTGTTCACCGTCAGTAAATGGCGCTGTTTCTTCTCCACCCCATAAGAATGGCAACCACTCTTGAGGCATTAATACGTTTGGCGCTGCAGCCATCGCTGTTACAAAGCCTTGAGTTTTTGCTAGGTTTAGTAGTTTACCGTCAAGTTCTGGGAGAGAAAGGATGTCTTGTAGTTTCAAAATAGAATACCATTTGTTAATGGGCTGGTTGATTGCGCTCATCTTACCAATCAATTTGTGATAAATCGATATTAGGGAATGATTCACACATCTATGGAAATTCGCTCATCACTGAGAAAAAAAAGCATTCTCGCCCTGACACTGTACCTGTGTTTCTTTATCGCAACGATTGGTTCTGTCGCCTATTTGGTTGTTGAGCCACCGGTTAGACAAAAGCTAGAGCAAAACCTAGAGTTACGTACCCAACTCCTGGCTCTTGAGATAAAAGAGCCCCTCCTCAGTTCTACAGGTGTATTGAGCAGCTTAGTAGGGCTAGCCCAAGGGACTGAAAATATTCAATCTCTCAACACAATAATTCCACATATTCTTCAATTGAGTGACAAGATGCTTGTTAGTGGTGGCGTATGGCCTAAACCCGAACTCAAAGCAGAACAATGGAGATATAAAAGTCTATTCTTCAATAAAAACAGTGATAGTGGTATTGACCAAATTCACTCCTACAATAACCCCGAATCTGGCGGTTATGATAATGAACCCTGGTATGTCGCTGCCGCCGATGCTCCGGTAGGTTCTGTTAGTTGGTCTACGGTTTACATCGATACCTTTACTCAGGTCCAGATGATTACCGCATCTTCTCCATATTACCAAAACGGTCGATTCGCTGGAGTTGTAACGGTAGACCTATCACTTGATGCACTTTTTCAGTTTATTCGAGAGCACACGAACCAGCATTCTTTAGGGGTAGTGGTTCGCGATGCTGACTCAAACGTGATTATTGAGCACAACTTTCAACTGACGGACGAAATTTATGTCAGCGAGCTTGATTTCGGAGAGTTCGATTGGCGCATGGAAGTTGTCAACGCAAAAGCTAAAGTCGCTGATCAAGTGTTTGAACAAGTGATGAGCGTTGAGGGGAGGATCATTCCATTTTTGCTCTTGTGTGTCTTGGTCGGTTACTACTTACTGAATCGCTATATTGTTGAACCAATTGTTCGCATTGCCGCTAAGATTGATGACTCGAAAACTGGTGGGATCATAGATATTGACTACGATAGCGATGACGAAATCGGACAGCTTATCGAGAAGTTCAATGAAAAGACGATCTATTTAGAGCAGGAGAGAATAAAAGCTCAGGCTTCGACAAACGCTAAAACGGCATTCTTAGCCACATTGTCCCACGAGATTCGCACACCAATGAACGGTGTACTAGGAACTGCCCAGATACTGTTAAAAACACCACTTACCGATGAGCAGCGTAAGCACCTGAGAACACTTTATGATTCAGGTGATCACATGATGACATTACTCAATGAGATTTTAGATTACTCAAAAATTGAACAAGGGCATGTTGAGTTTGAAAATAAGCCTTTCCCAATTGAGTCGATTATCGGCAGTATCAAGAGTGTTTATCAAACGCTATGTGCAGAAAAAGGTCTTCGCTTTAGAGTAGTCTCGCATTTACCAACGGGTCGTTGGTACAACAATGACAAAGCCCGTTTGCGTCAAGTACTGTTCAATCTACTCAATAACGCTGTTAAGTTCACCGATCGTGGCATCGTAGAGGTAGAGCTAGCCGAGAAATCGAGTAAGGCTGGCACCAAGCTGATACTAAAGGTAAAAGATACAGGGATTGGTATTTCAAAAGAGGCACAAAAACGCATTTTTCGTCCTTTTGAGCAAGCAGAGTCATCAACGACTAGACGGTTTGGTGGTACAGGGCTTGGTTTAGCAATAGTCAAAGAAATCGCGGAACATATGGGTGGGCAAGTGGTTGTAGAGAGTCAGGAGGACGCTGGAACGACTTTTACTGTCGAAATTGCCCTTACACCTTGCAAGCCGGGTAAAGTAGAGTCAATCAATACACATAAATTGAACTGTAAAGGGTTGAAAGCACTCATTGTTGAAGACAACCGAACAAATGCGATCATTATGGAAACTTTCCTCCGAGCCAAGGGCTTTGAGTGCACAAGTGTCGAAAATGGTCAGCTTGCAGTCGATGAGGTTGCGATCAAACCATTTGATTTGATACTGATGGATAATCATATGCCTGTTCTAGATGGCGTTGGGGCCATATCAGCCATTCGAGCAATGAGTTCACCTGCTAAGTCGGTACTGATTTTTGGCTGTACAGCGGATGTGTTCAAAGAAACACAAGAGCGTATGATTAATGTAGGAGCAGACCACATAATAGCGAAACCAATAGTGGAGTCTGAATTAAATGATGCACTGTATCTTCATGCGACACAGTTATATCAGTACCAATCGGACTTTGATGGAAATGCAGCAGATAGCTTTAATGCTGAAAAGTGGTTACTCAACTTCTATGTCGCTCTAGATAATGGACATCTTAATGAAGCACTTGAGGCTATTTCAGCGATCATTGCGGAGGCTCCCCTTGAACTCAGTGGCGACGTTTCTTCAGTCGCCGAACGGATAAGAAGTAACTTAAAGCGTCAGCAATCCCCGGACCAAGATGATATCGATACATTAACGATTTTGCTGGCCTCACCATAACTGAATCAATATGGCGCAACTGTAAATTGTTCTTACTATTCATACGTCATCCAGCGTCGTCACAAACTCTTCTAACCTGCAATGAACAGGCTTGCAGTTTTACTTTTACGAGTAAAGCAGCAAGACCTTCTACTGTGATTATATCGGTAATACTCTGAATTTTCGCAGCTTGGTAGCATAAGCTATAGGAGTGACTGTTTACAGTCCGAGTTTTGTTCTAACTTTACGTCAAAATAATTATCGTAACCCCTTTTTATGTAAGTGAAATCCGTGTTTTTGTACCATTTTTACGTAATTTTAGGCGTTTTTACTCGCCATTGGTGAAAAAAACTACTTTTACTTTAAAAGTTGGTTATAAATTTACAACTTAATTTTAAATACAGAGCCATAAGCTAGTTTTTGTGTGTTCTAATTGTATCATTAACTGGCTTGATGTCTTTTTAGTGGTTAATAGTTTTATTATTTTTATTAATTGCAGTGTTTGATTTTAAGGGTTTTGTAAATGAAGTCTCGTGGACCATTTTGTATTCGTCACGCCGCAGCGGATACCTTTGCTATGGTTGTTTTTTGCTTTATCACAGGGATGATTGTCGAGATTTTGATTTCAGGGATGACATTTGAGCAATCTCTAGCATCGCGTACGCTATCGATTCCAGTGAATATCGCCATTGCTTGGCCGTATGGGGTTTTTCGTGATTGGGTGCTGCATCAAGGTAGTAAGGTGTCGCCGTCTTCCTTTATGAAAAACATCTCTGATCTGGTCGCTTATGTACTATTTCAATCTCCAGTTTATGCGGGTATCTTATTCGCGGTTGGCGCGTCTACAGATCAAATTGTGACCGCAGTGGCAAGTAACGCTGTTATTTCTTGTGGCATGGGTGTGTTGTATGGGTACTTCTTGGATATGTGCCGCCGTTGGTTCCGTGTTCCCGGTTATTCTCAAAGCATGTAAATGCCCCAGTTTTGCTCAATTTAGTTACTTAGTGAGCAATCGATTCGAAAAGGGCGCTTTTTTTTATGTTTAGCCTTGACCATCAGGCACATAATCATTAAATTAGCGCCTCGTTAGCCAATGATGCTAACCAAAATTTGATTCGGTGAGTTGTCCGAGTGGCTGAAGGAGCACGCCTGGAAAGTGTGTATACGGCAACGTATCGAGAGTTCGAATCTCTCACTCACCGCCACATTCTATAAGCCCTTGTAGTGTAAGAACTTCTTATAATACAGGGGTTTGGTGTTTTAATGTAAGCTGCCTACTGGTACAAAGAGTAGGTACAATGTCGAACATCATGGCAAGTCCTTATAAGCATCCTCAAACTGGTGTTTACTACTTTAGAATGGCTGTCCCAAAAAAGCTGGTTCCTATAATCGGTAAGACAGTCTTCAAGAAATCTCTTCAAACGAAAAACCTTTCTGAAGCAAAGCAGCGATTTCCTCAGCATCTTGATGATGCGCTCAAGCAAATCGACTTCGCTAATTTAAAGCTATCTAATTCATCTGATATTGAGCTTAATGTCCGTGATTGCGCGATCATTGCCGAGCGTTGGTATCTGCGTGTTAAAGATGAGGTTGATGGTAATGGTAACTATGATTGCTATCTTCGATATGAATGGTATGGCGTTGAGGGCGATAAGCGTCTCCACGTATTCGGCTTGTCTGACACATTTGAGTTTAGTGGTCTAGATGCGTCAAAAGCTACTGAAGAGGAATACCAAGAGCTTTTGGAAGGTTTTAAAGACTTCATTGAGGAGCAGCTAAAAATAGAAGGTTTAGTTGTATGTGAGACAAGCGCTTCATATAGACGTTTGGTCTGTGCCTTTTATGATTACGCCCGTCGAGTTGAGTCTCTCTGCTTGGCTCGTCACAAGCGAGACTTTGGGTATGAGCCAGTGACCAGTTCAATCGCTAGTGAGCCCATTTCAGTGTCTAAGCCTGATAAGATACCGTCTAGGGTTTTGAAACCATCTCAGAACTCCATTTCGAGCCTATTGAAGCGTTACCTTGAGTCTGCATCTATTAATGGCAAAGCTTCTCAATCCTTGGCAGAGGTTGAGTCTCAGATAGAGCGTCTTATAGAGATAATAGGGGATCTAGACGTTGCTGATGTAACCAGAGGTCATATCTCAAAATACAAAGATACCCTGTTACAATTACCTAAGTCTAAAGCTAAAGAAATTAGAAACAAATCAGTACCTGAGCAGCTTGAGCTTGTTAAGACAAAGGGGCTCGAAACAATAGCTCCTTCAACCGTTAAGACTATTCTCAGAAAGACTTCTCCTGTATTTGGCTATGCTGTTGAGCTTGGTCTGATAGACGTCAACCCATACAAAGGTGTAACACTTCCTAAAGTGCAGAATAAGTCAGCGGTTGCCGAAGCTAAAGGCTTTAGCCCTAGTGAGATCAACCAGTTATTTCAGTTTGATATATTCACTGACGCTACTGCTAATAAGCCTTATGCATGGCTTGTTATTGGGTACCACTTCTATGCAGGTATACGGGCTCTCGGATTGAAGAAATGGTTCAACTTAGAAGGTCAGATATACAACAGTCAGACGAAGGTATTCATTTTATTTATGTTCGTGAGGGTGAAGAGCAGAACGTAAAAAACGTTAAGTCAGTTCGACAAGTACCGATTCATGATCATCTCATTGATTTGGGCTTTTTGGATTATGTGGCGTCCTGTGGAGAGTTTTTATTCCCTGAGCACAAGCCAAACAAACACGGTAAAAGGTCTGGTGCTATTGGTAAGTGGTGGAGTAAACAAGTCAAGACGTTAGGTATAACCAAGCAGCCATCACACTCGTTTAGACACTCTTTGAGAACAGCTTTGCGTGGCCTAGGAGTGGTTGATTCTGTTAGTGATGCTATCACTGGTCACGCTCCGGCTAATATCGGAGCAGCATACGGTACGGTTGATATGAAGGCTAAGAAGAAAGCAATAGACTGTTTGCCTAGGTTGGCTGTCCAACGTCTTTGGTAGCTTTTAGTTAGTGTCTTTACACTGTTGTGTACACCTAAAGTCTCCCCACTGTACACACGTGTATACTTTGGTTTGAATTAGCCCGTAGGCCTTGTGGGATAAGGCTTACGAGCTCACAATGTCATTTCTATAACTCGTAGTTTTCTATTACGTTAGGGGCTTTATTTCCACTATTTTTATCTTGAATACTTCCTTCGATAGTCCCAGCTTTTTCCAGCCACTTACTCCGTTGAGATATCGAGATACCTAGTTGAGAGCCCCTAGTGAACTTCCTTAAGCCTTCCCTGAAGATATCCTCTCCAAAGAACTCAACGAGGCGGCTGATGCTCTTTGAGACGTCTTTAATTTGCTTTTGCTCCCACTGCTCATCATCTTTGTCAGGCACATACTCCTTACCCTTAAAAGCATCTGAGAGTCGTCTAATCTTCGGGAAACCCTTAGAGTCCCAACAGCTTTGGGGTAGGTAATAACGTGACTCCAAGCCAAACTTGAGGTTTTCAACAAAGCTCTCTAAGTCGTTCATCTCGATGTCATTCCCTAATGCTTCTTTGCAAGCTTTTAAGCCGTTAGCGATGTGTCCAGCTTGACCACGGCTACACCCAACAAGCTCCTCTATTTGAGAGACGCTTAGGCCAAACTCTCGGTTAACAATTAGCTTGCGAAACTTAGCTTGCGTTGCTTCATCTTTAGTAACTCCAACCCCATGTGCTTGGTTGACATCTTGGGCTGCTGAGAATGCCTCAGCGTAGGTACGGTTTTCTATGATCAACGAGTTAATCATTAATTCAGCATCAGGGTTTTCTTCAAGGTACTTCAAACAAGCTCCAGTGCGGTGGAAACCATCCACTACGTAATACTTGTCATCAATCACAAAAACAGTGATAGGTTGCCTTATAGGCTGTCCATTACGAAGGTCTTCAAGAATCTCCTTACTTTGGCTCTCTTGCTTAATCTCTTGCGCTGAACGTTCTCGTTTGTCTTTTATGAGTTCAACGTCACGGGCTTGCATCGCGGGATCGAGTATGAGAGTTCGAGGGTCTAAATACGCAAATCTGCTATCTGCCATGAATTGATTCATAGTGTGTTATGTACCTGTAGGTCTATGACTGATTATTAATGTTTCTCTTTTTGGTTTGATTGGAACCCTAGGAGGGGGGAGGGTTCGGGGTAATACATATCGAATACGATTGCGGCGTACCGTTACGCACACACAAAATGGGATTTATAAAACTTCATTTTTTTGGTAATTACGGTGTACTAAGTCTTTGCTAAGGCTCTTTGGACAGTGGATAAGGAGACTCCTATTTCGGAGGCAATCTTTCTCAAGGAAAAACCTTGTGAGCGTAGCTCAGCGATACGCTGGTGGTTAGTTGTGTTAGTTGGTCTACCTTTATATTTCCCTGCTGCTTTAGCTTTCTCAATGCCTTCCTGACGTCTTTCCTGAATCATTGCTAACTCGAATTGAGCTACAGCTCCTAGCATGTTCAGCATGAGCTCAGACATATGATCACTTCCACCAGCATTAAAGCTTAGGTTTTCCTTGTGGAATCTCACGCTAACACCTTGGCTAGTCCAGTCGTTTATTAGTTGCTTCAAATCAACCAAATTACGAGCTAGGCGGTCGATGCTATGAACGTGGATTGTATCTCCTTCTCGAACGTAGTCTTTAAGAGCTTCTAATGCTGGTCGTTTAGTTGAACCGCCACTGCATTTATCTGTAAAGCTCTTATCAAAGGTGATACCAGAATCTGTAAGTTGACGGTCTGTATTTTGGTCTGTGGTCGAAACACGTAGATAAGCTATGTGTGCCATTAGGTGTACCCGTTTAACTCTAAGATGTTAGAAATTTTATTGTGGTCACAATTTTAATTCAACCCTAATGGGTACTGTTTGATCAAGGTTTGACCGTAGTCGTTTGGGTATACCTAATAGGCACACTCTCTACAGGTTCACATACTTAAGGTTTTTACCATGCTATGTTTAAATCTGTTTCATATAAACTGAGGGAATATTAGTGAAGATCATTTCTTTATTTAACCACAAGGGTGGTGTCAGTAAGACTACCACTACTTTTAACCTTGGCTGGATGCTAGCTGAGTTAGGCTTCAAGACAATGATAGTTGATGCAGATCCTCAATGTAACTTAACTGCTTTGGTTATGAACTACGATAATATTGAGGATGCTGAAGAGTTTTACAGCAATAACCCAAACGGTACTTTGGCTGAAGGTCTCGAGCCAGTTATGAATGGTAGGTTAGATGGTTTAAAGCTTGGTGAACCAATTGAAACAATTAACCCAAATTTGTACATGTATTGTGGAAGCCTAGAACTATCTGAGTATGAAACGCAAATGAGCGTTGCGTTAACTACGAGTGCTGCTATTCCTGCTATCAAAAATATTCCGGGAAGTGCTAACGAGTTACTGAGACGTATGGGGAAAGAACACGGCTTTGATTACATACTAATTGATATGAGTCCTAGCGTTGGTGCTCTCAATCTTTGTCTATTAATGTCAAGTGACTATTTCATCGTTCCTACTTCACCTGACTTCTTCTGCTCTCAAGCCATTGACTCTCTCTCCAGAGTATTACCTGAATGGAACAACAAAGCTCAAACCTTTAGAGACCCTAGTTTAGACATGCGTTTCCCAGAGGAACCACCAAAGTTTATTGGCTTTATCTCCCAAAGATACAGACCTCGTGATGGTGCTCCTGCCAAATCTTTTCAACAATGGATTGATACAATAAAAGAGGGCGTTAGAACTAAATTGATACCGTCCCTTGAACGTTGTGATATGGCAATAAGTTCTGAAGTGTTCAGTACAGTAGTGTCCCAAGATGAACCATATAATTTAGCTAATATTGCAGATTTCAATTCATTAATTGCTCAGTCACAAAAACACAATGTACCTGTATTTGCATTAAATGACTCTCAAATAGAGCAAACGGGTACGATTCTACATAAGATGAAGGAAAATAGAGAGAAGTTCAGAGAAGTGTTTACAGATCTAGCTAAAAGTGTAGTGGACTTAACTTCTAGCTAAGGGCTAAAAGTGAGCACAACAATAGCGGTGTTTGAGTTGTACAAATTACTGGTACAAAGCAATTAGTTGGAATATACTTAAGTGTCTGTATTTTAATGATTAATTTCTGGTAGCTAGCAATCGAGAGTTCGAATCTCTCACTCACCGCCACATTCTAAAAGGTCTGATTTATCAGGCCTTTTTTCGTATCTACACTAAAGTAATGCGTCATTGAAAGTACACAAGAGTGCTCAAGGTGCAAGCGCCATTCTATCTACAAGCCAACTATTCACATCTCACCTCTATACAACGCCAAAATTGAAGATGCTATACAGAGGCAGCCATAATCTGATTGGTGCGGGTTAGCACATCCGCTTTAATCTAGAATTTAGCACCCATATCACATGAGGTATGAATACGGCCACAAGAATGAACGTAGTGCTACTAGATGCTAAGCAAAACAGCCATGAACACGAATACAACAGCAATCATACCAAAGAGATCTGTGTTTAGATTGAGGTCATCAGGGTTAAATTTTTCAATGCTTTGCGTCGTTTTGCATCTTATCTTCATGTTCTTGTCCTTATTTCATGTACGATTTCAACAGCAACATAACATGCAATTGAGTGTTCACAAGTCATAAAAAGCATAAGTATACTTGCACCACATTGAGCGCAAAAAATACTCAAAGCGTTTTAAAGTGGCGGTCTACCTTTTGTAACATCAAATATTCTTTCTGTTTTTGTGCCTGTATCGCTATAGTTGAGAAGCGGTTATCTCGTTCTAGTTAGGAACAAACTACTGGCTGCCGCTACATTCTCTCAGCGTTCCCACTCAGTCGCCTTGGGTAGATACTTTAGTCGTTGAGTACTGCAAAAAAACGCCGCATGAGCAGCGGCGCTTTGTTGAGGAATTCCCTTTCCTACTTGTAGCTAAGTTCTGTCGCTTTGCCTTTGAAGATCCGGTATACCACAAAGGTGTAAAGCAATATCACCGGCATAACAATCATCACACCGTAGCCCACGATTATTAACGTCACAGGCGAGGAGGCAGCTTGTTGTGCGGTCATTAATCCCGGCACAACTTCTGGGAAGAAGCTATACGCAAGCCCGAGAAAGCTCAACGCGAAAATGACAGTGACACCAAAGAAAGGCCAGCGCACACCCAGATCATTCACCATTGGAACCTGACGCAAATAGCGATCAACTAGGAAGATGGTTGCCAATACAATTAACGGAACTGGGGCAAGCAACAAGATTTCTGGGAAGCTGAACCAACGCAAGGCAACTTGTTGATTTACAATTGGGTTTACAACGCTAACCACCAAGATTCCTAAGGCTGCTAACCAACCAGCACGGCGAGACCAACGGGCCGAGCGTATTTGCAAATCACCTTCCGTTTTTAGTACTAACCATGCGCCACCGATGTAAACGTACGCCGCCGCTACACAAAGTGCGCTTAACCAAGCAAAGCCAAATGCTTCGGTTGATTGTTCAAATCCCATGATGTAACGACCCACCATGTAGCCTTGGGTTAGCGCGGTGACTAACGAGCCAATTCTGAAGCACCAATCCCAGTGAGGTTTATGATCCGAGTTCGCTTTGGCTCGGAAGTCGAACGCCACGCCACGCATGATCAGTGCGATAAGCATAATCGCGGTCGGCATATAAAGTTCCGTCAAAATCAAGCTATGAGCAGTAGGAAAGGCAATCAGCAGAATACCGACGGCTAACACCAACCACGTTTCATTCGCATCCCAGAAAGGGCCGATAGACGCTATCATTCGGTCACGTTGCGCTTCATTATCACTCGGTAAAAGGATACCGACGCCAAGGTCGTAGCCGTCGAGCACAGCATACATAAAGACCGAGAAGCCAAGCAGCAGAAGATAAATTTCTGGTAGATAGTCGAGCATGATTAGGCCTCTTGTTGTGTCAGTGGGACTTCATGGGCTGCAATGTCTTTGCGCGCCAAATAGAATAGGGTATGGATGTACGCAACCAGCAATGCAGCATAAATGGCTAAGTACATAATGAGCGAAGTCATCACGCTACTGCTCGCAACCGTGGTGACGGCTTCTGATGTACGCAATACACCGCTGACCAACCAAGGCTGTCGGCCAATCTCAGTAACATACCAACCCGCCAATGTGGCTATCCAACCGGAGAACGTCATGGCTAATACCGTGTACAGGTAAGGTTTAGGTAACGCTTTTTTGCGTGCTAGCGTCACCGCGCCATACCAGCTAACCAGCAGCATAAGAACACCCACACCGACCATCACGCGGAAACCAAAGAACAAGGGCTTCACTGGCGGGTGATCAGGTGCAAACTCGTTAAGTCCTTGGATTTCCCCGTCTAAGTCATGCGTCAGAATCAAACTCGCTAACTTCGGGATGCCCACTTCAAAATCATTGCTGCGAGTTTCTTCATTTGGCATCGCAAACAGAAGAAGAGGCGCGCCTTGCTCGGTCTCCCACACGCCTTCCATCGCTGCGATTTTTGCAGGTTGATGTTCAAGCGTGTTTAATCCGTGAAGGTCACCGACAAAGATTTGAATTGGGATGAATCCAGCCGCCGCGAACAGCGCGACTTTTAGGCCAAGTTTGGCTGAGCGATGATCTGGCTTTTTCATTATTTGATAAGCCGAAATACCCGCAATCAAGAAGCTGGCAGTCAGCGCCGATGCCAATAGCGTGTGCAGAAGACGGTAAGGTAAAGAAGGATTGAAAATGACTTCCTTCCAACTGGTTACATGCACAATACCGTCAATCACTTCATAGCCACTTGGTGTGTGCATCCAGCTGTTAAGCACCAGAATCCAAAATGCGGACATACTTGTCCCAACAGCAACCAGAATGGTGGCGAGAGTATGAACCCATTCTGGCACTCGTCCACGCCCAAAAAGCATCACGCCAAGGAAGGTCGCTTCCATAAAGAAGGCGGTCATCACTTCGTATCCGAGCAATGGTCCTGCTACGTTTCCGACTCGTTCCATAAAGCCTGGCCAGTTGGTCCCAAACTGGAAACTCATAGTAATGCCGGAAACCACACCTAAGGCGAAAGTAAGAGCGAATATCTTGACCCAGAAGTAATAAACATCGAGCCAAACGGGGGCTTGTGTGCGGTTATATCGCCACTTGAAAAACACCAACATCCACGCCAACGCGATGGTGATGGTCGGGAAGAGAATATGAAAGCTGATATTGGCCGCGAACTGGAACCGCGACAGCATGAGGGTATCTAACATCTTGGTTCCTCAAAAACGTGCCGTGCTAAAAATCGTGTCTATCTGTAATTTAGTTACGAAAAATCGGGCAGTTTGGATTCATGTATCGAGAAATACAGGTGATTCTGTTTTCTTCTAACCATGATTTATATCAACTAAGGGAAAGAAAGAAGTGTAGGAAATTGTCTCAAAATGCCACTAATAGTCGCGAGAAGTGAGTAAAAGAAAGCAAATGTAACTGAAGGAGCATGGATTAAGATTAGTTCGAATTATCCTTATGATGGTTTCGATAATCCTGAAATAAAATTACAGAAACAATATTTTTAGTAAGGAAAATTGCCTTGCCTTCACTTTGAACCTCCATACTATTTATACACTAGTCATGTCGAGATCATCTCAAACACAGCAAACTTACTGGCAGTTAAGGTGGGAAACTTTAGCTAATTGATAAACTTAAAATTGCACCGCTAATGACATATGCATCATAAGTTTGTTAGGACTCGACCAGAAGTGCGATAGGCTACATTTTTATACTAGCGAACGATTTAGCGCTAGGTAATTTGGCTTTCACTAGATCAATAAGTCGACTGCGGACCATTTTCGATTCCTGATGAGTTTCAATCCAAACTGACACTTACTTTTCAGCAAGTGTGCTAGTGTCTTTCTTGTTATTTATTAAATAATTAATAAATGCCAATATGGTAAAGAGAGTTGTGGACAGCTATCTCGAGCAGTAGACTGACGCTAGCCAGAGAGTCTGACTTTGAGGGGGGCATTCTACATGAATCTTGGATTCTGCCACCGCAAAGCTGATATTGAATTTGATGGAGATGGATAATGAACGACAGTTGGGCTAATTTCTTTCCTTACTTTGCTGGAGCTTTTAAGCTTATTGTATTAGGGATAGGAGCCTACTTAGCCATTAAATGGCATTTTGACGAAGAGCGAAGGGTAAGAGAAGCGGAAGGTGTGGTGTTTGATAACCCAAGTCTCATGAAAAAGTTTGCGAAGACGCTAACTCTGCCATTCCTTTTGTGTCTTCTAGTTCTTCTTGTTATATATGCTACCAACTGGTTCCTGTACTGACAGCGTTATTGTTTGTTGTAGTAAAGTTGAATGCTGCCACCTCTGAGAGTCGAGCCGTAGTTGAAGTTAACGCCTATGCCGAAATTGTCCAACCAATCAAAGGGCTTTGGTGCATAAAATAGCCATCCTATAGAAGCTTCGTAGTAATGCGGACTTCCAAGTTCGTCGCTTAAATCATGCGAAAGGTCGACTCTTTTAATCCCAGTAAATAAAGCTTGCTCACCGTGATAAATATTGTAGTAACCGGTGATTTCATTAGATAGGTACCAACCTTTAGGGTTGCCTATATTGCCGTTATTTGCGCTTCCCCAGCTGTGCCCAATGAATGAATTCAATGTCGAACTGGCATGCCATTTCCCCCAACTTGTGGGAGATGTGTATTTGGCTTTAATGGATGGTTGAACTATTGCCGCCCATGCTGAAACGTTAACGGCACGGCCGTCTAGGATTCTTCCAATGATGGAGGAAAGTTTATTATCTGTAGAGAATGAGTTTTTATAACGCATAAGGTGAGTCGTCGTTCTGGTGCTAAGGGTGACGTTTTCACTTGCTTTGTATAGATACCCATAACCAATCGATGCACCGTATGTCCTTTCCTTGAGAAGATCCTTACTTGTGCCGAATAGTTTGAGATCATTCTCTGTTTGTATCGTAAATGCCTTAAACGACAGCTCATGTAAGTCCTCGCTGCCCTCTATGTCAAAGTTAGTCGTGTAAGGGAGAACATATACGGATTTGCTTCGACGTTCATTGATTGACTCGTCAGTCCCGAACTCTGGGTTGGCGGTATCAAATAATGCATTCGGATCAAAGTCGCCAATACCAAACGCAATTGCGTCAGTGTCGGACAGCAAAACCGCGATAGAAAAACGTTGTTGGAGAAGGTTGCTAATTTCCTTATCTAGTGGATCTGCTTGAGCAGTGTGAGGAAGAGAGAGTAGGAGAGCGAGCGAAACGACTCGCCACTCCACTGAGGCGAAGTTGGGTTGGAACATTTTGGCTCTTTCAAATGGTTCATGCATGGAGTTTTTGGACGTACCGGTACGCTAACATTAGTTTAATCGTTGAATGGTCTGTGTAACTTTGAGAAATCTATGTTTTCTCATATTGATATGAAAAAGTTCCTTAAACGAGTTTAGCTTCAATGTGTATGCTGCACCAGATTTGTTTAGCAACATCATTCTTTTCTGAAGATGTAGCAAGACTTTGTGGCTAGGTTGCATTATTTTCTTGAATGCGTCTCTTGAAAGCAAAATCGCAAACTTTTTTATTGCCTTGGCGCTCAAGAAAATCTGAATCGTTCACTGTGCTACTGGTTAACTTCGAAAACTTGTAAGCATCCTGTCTGCCAACATCACGACTAATATCCTCACGGAGTAACCCTAAATACGTCAGATAAACAATGGTTTTTTTGAGCTTTAGAAGAAATGTTCGGACCTTTGCATATTACGCGGTCGTGCTCAATCCAAAAACTGTATTTTGTATGTGTTCTCAGTAAATCATTGATTCGATCTATTCTTCAAAATGTGGTCCCTTTTAATTCACTTTCTGTTACATATTTTTCGTTTTGAAAGAGCATTTTAATTTGCATCTTTTGAAAAGATCTCTTTGTTAAATTTTGTATAAAATCAACTAATTGTTGAAATTAGAACCCTTGTCAAAAAGTCATTAGATTTCATGTTGAATAGCCTCTTTTACCTAATGGTATACTCTATTTGTTTGATATAATTTCCGGCAGTTTGTATACCATAAATAAAGAGAGTCTATTCATGTTCCAGAACTTAACGATCAAGCAGAAGATAGTGATTCCGCTGTCATTGATTATTGGATTGTTTATTGTGAGCTCTGTATTAAACGTTATGACAAGTTGGAAGCAATCTGAATTGAGTGAGACACTCAACGAACAGATCGTGCCGAACTTATTAACGATTGAGGATGCTTATCGCGATCTTTACCAAGCAACATCTGCAATCCAAGGTGTTGCACTTTCTGATACTCAAAACGATATTGATCATCACATCGGTGAATACAAAGACAACGCCTACAAAGCACTGCCACGTATGGAACAAATGATTGAGCTATCACAAGCCGGTGTGATGCCTTCTACACATGGTAATGAAGTTCGAACGCTTGTCTCTTTGGGTGAAAAATGGTTAGTAAGTTATGAAGCGATGCTACGTTTACCTCAATCTCAATGGCGTGGTTACTATAATGAGCACAAACATACCTTTGAAGACCAATTTATCGAGGTTAGAGCGCAGCTTAACGTTGTAAAAGATGCAATAGAAGAAAAGCAAAACCAATTGAAGGACGAAATATCAGCGGCTGCAACAAGAGCAGAACTCATTCTTGAGGCTGGCATTGTGATTGTTATTTTTGCCGCTATCGCGATGGCTTTTTTGTTGTTACAAACGGTTGTGAAGCCTATCAATGATATTAAAAATGCGATGACAGAAATTGCGTCCGGTGAAGGTGATCTAAGTCAGCGAATCGATGTAAAAACACAAGACGAAATTGGCAATTTAGCAGACGCATTTAACCAGTTTGTGTCCAAAATTCAAATGACAGTCGCTCAGGTAATTGAAAGCTCAAATACCTTACGTAACGAAATGGCAAATCTTAGCTCGTTGACCACGACCATCGCGAACTCGACCGTTTCTCAGCAAAAAGATAGCGAGGCGGTAGCGGCGGCAGTGCATGAAATGCAAGTCACCAGCAGAAATGTAAGCGATAGCGCTAACGAAGCTGCGGTTGCGAGCCAAACAGCGAATGATGAACTTACCAATACCAATGTTATTTTGGATCAAACGGTTAGCTCAATTCGTAGCCTCGCAAGTGAAATCGAAAGCGCAAGCCACGTCATTAACACATTGGATCATGATGTGAGTAACATTGCGTCCGTACTGGATGTAATTCGTGGTATTGCCGAGCAAACAAACTTATTAGCGCTTAACGCAGCCATTGAAGCGGCTCGCGCTGGAGAGCAAGGGCGAGGCTTTGCTGTGGTAGCGGACGAGGTTCGTTCTTTAGCCAGTCGTACGCAACAGAGTACGGGAGAAATCCAAACCATGATTGAAAAGCTACAATCTGGTGCAGGACAAGCTGTAGAAGTGATGCGCGGTAGCCAAAATAGCAGTGATGAAACGATCAAGTCCGCTGGCCGAGCGAGTGAATCCCTTTCTGAAATCTTGAACGCGATTTCACGTATGAACGAGATGAATACACACATTGCAACGGCTGCGAGCCAGCAAAGTACAGTAAGTGACGAAGTAAATAGCAACGTACAAGGCATTGCAGACAGTAGCACTTCAATTGTGGAAATCGTAAACCAAGCGCGAGCTTCTTTAGCCATGTTGTCAGAGCAAACTCAACGTTTAGATCATCAGGTCAGTCAGTTCAAAGTATAAGCTTGAGAACAGCAATCTCACTGACGAAATAACCCGCTTCTTAGCGGGTTATTTTTTAGATAAGTGGCGAACCTGACTTGTGAAATTTCGACTATATTTACATTCCTTTCTCACTTTAGTTCGTATACCAGAGTGGGCAAATAACCCTAGACAGCGGTAACAAACTCTGTACAGCGTGATGATGCTTTTATCATCACTTTTGCTGCTTTTTAACCATTGCAATTGCACACAGGAAAATGTGATTTCCAACCCAAAATCTTCAAATTTGAGAACTTCATAACACCTTTACCATAAACGTTTTTCGTAAGCGTATAGAACTGTAAATTTTGTTGTATGTACAACACTGGGTATTTATCATCCTAATTAATTTGTTCTGGATATACATCCTTTAGTCATTATTAAGTCATTCTAGAAGCTTTTAATAAGGAATCTTGAAGGCTTGTCGGTAGATAAGAGAGAAAAATTCATGAGACGTAAAACCACGCTATCTCTGCTGATTGCGTCGAGCCTTTTTGTGGTTGGATGTCAACCTAGCGAAGAAGGATCGAGCCAAGGTGGTGGTCCTGCGCCCGCAACCGAAGTAGAAGTGTTAACAGTGCAGCCAACGCGCCAAGCATTGACAGTAGAGTTGCCGGGTCGTAGCCGAGCATTCAAAGAAGCGGAAGTTCGTCCGCAAGTCACTGGCATTATTTCGGAGCGAAATTTTGTTGAAGGTGGCCTTGTTGAACGAGGGCAGTCGCTATATCAAATTGATGATTCATCATTTCAGGCGGATTTGCTGAGCGCTGAAGCGGAATTAATCCGTGCGCAAGCTGCGGCAGAGTCGACCTATGCCACGGTGAAGCGTTACAGAACCTTGATCACCAAAAAATCCATCAGCCAACAAGACTTGGATGAAGCAGAAGCGGCATACAAAGAAGCGAAAGCGCAGGTCCTAGTCGCAAAAGCCAAGATCAACACAGCAAAAATCAACTTAGATTATACGCAAGTCAAAGCTCCGATTAGCGGGGTGATCGGTAAATCGAGTGTGACAGCGGGTGCGTTGGTTACGGCTAACCAAGCTGCCAAATTAGCGACCATTCAGCAGCTTGACCCTATCAATGTTGATATTGTGCAATCATCCGCGCAACTGCTGCGTTTGAAAGCATCACTCTCCCAAGGCCATATGCAAGAAGATGACTCTGCGCAAGTTACATTGATGCTTGAAGATGGCAGCACTTACGAACACAAAGGCACAATGAAATTTACTGAGGTCAATGTGAACGAAAGTACGGGCAGCGTGACGCTTCGTGCCGAATTCCCAAACCCTGACGGTTTGTTGCTACCTGGAATGTTTGTTCGTGCGACGGTCATTACTGGTGTCGACCCTGATGCGATTCTAATACCACAAAATACGGTATCTCGTGATGCGACAGGTAAAGCGACAGTGATGACGGTTAATGGCGAGAACAAAGTGGAAGCGAAACCAGTGAAGACTGCCGAAGCGATCAATAGCCAATGGCGCATTATTGATGGTTTGAACGCGGGTGATAAAGTCATTACCGCCGGTTTACAAAAGGTAGGGCCAGGCAGTTCGGTAACTATCCAAAACGGTGAACAGGAGTAATCATGGCACGATTTTTTATCGATCGTCCGGTATTTGCTTGGGTTCTCGCGATTCTAACGATGTTGGCGGGGGTAATGTCATTATTCAATTTACCCGTCTCGCAATACCCAACGATTTCACCGACGACGATCACCATCAGTGCTCGCTATCCAGGTGCATCAGCAAAAACCGTTGAAGACTCGGTAACGCAGGTTATCGAGCAAAACATGACAGGATTAGATTACCTTCGCTACCTATCATCGAGCAGTGATGCATTTGGTAATGCGACAATTACCCTGACGTTTGATAGCGAAGCTGATCCTGATATCGCGCAAGTACAGGTGCAGAACAAACTGCAATTGGCATTGACTTCATTGCCGATGGAGGTACAAAACCAAGGTATTGTCGTCAATAAATCCAATACGGCATTTCTCATGGTTGTCGCAGTTTATTCTGAAGATCCTGACTTTACAGAAAACGATATCGGCGACTTTGTTGTAACGAATATTCAAGACCCGATAAGTCGTGTAACTGGCGTAGGACAAGTGCAGGCGTTTGGTGCGCAGTATGCAATGCGAGTTTGGCTGGACCCTTTTAAGCTTACGCAGTTCAACTTGACCGCAATCGATGTAGCGAACGCGATCAGTGAACAGAACGCGCAAGTTTCTTCAGGTCAACTGGGTGCGGCACCTGCGCAGGAGGGTCAGTTGTTGAATGCTACGATTTCTTCTGCAAGTCGTTTGAGCAGTGTAGAAGAGTTCCAAGACATCATTCTTAAGTCCGACGCCAGTGGTTCGAATGTTTATTTGAAAGATGTAGCTCGCGTTGAGCGTGGTGCAGAAAGTTATGATATTCGAGGCCAATATAATGGCTTCCCAGCATCGGGGTTAGGTATTTCATTAGGTACTGGCGCAAACGCGCTTGAGACAGCCAATGCGGTAAAAGAGCGCTTAGAACAACTGAGTGCAACGTTCCCAGAAGGGTTGCAGATTGCTTACCCATTTGAAACAACGCCATTCGTCAAAGCCTCGATTCAAGAAGTGGTTAAAACGCTATTAGAAGCCATTCTTCTTGTGTTCTTAATCATGTACCTGTTCTTGCAGAACTTCCGTGCGACGATCATTCCAACGATCGCAGTGCCTGTCGTATTGCTCGGAACCTTCGCTATTTTGTACGCGACTGGATTTAGCGTAAACACGTTAACCATGTTCGCGATGGTTCTGGCTATCGGTTTGCTGGTGGATGATGCCATCGTTGTGGTGGAAAACGTCGAGCGTGTGATGCATGAAGATGGGTTGGAGCCCAAAGAAGCGACCAAAAAATCGATGGGGCAGATCACTGGTGCCCTGATTGGTGTGGGGTTGACGCTTTCAGCGGTATTCGTCCCTATGGCGTTTATGTCTGGTTCTACCGGGGTTATTTACCGTCAGTTTTCAATAACTATTGTGGCGGCTATGACGCTTTCCGTTTTGGTTGCGATAATTCTGACTCCAGCATTATGTGCAACATTACTGAAAAAAGGCGATGCTGAGCTTCTAGAAAAGAAAGGCTTCTTTGGCTGGTTTAACCGCAAGTTTGATGCGATGACAGCTGGCTATGAAACCGGTGTTGCTAAACTTTTAAAACGCACAGGTCGCATGTTGGTTGTATTTTTGGCAATGAGTGCAGGTGCTGGCTGGTTATTTATGAACCTTCCAACGTCATTTTTGCCAGATGAAGACCAAGGCACAGTATTCTCAATGGCTATTTTGCCGCCTAACTCAACACAAGAGCAGACGGAAAAAACACTTGAGAAAATGCGTGACTTTTATCTAGTAGACGAAAAAGACAATGTAAAATCTGTCTTCTCCGTTGCTGGATTTAGTTTCGCAGGCCAAGGCCAAAATATGGGTATGGCATTTATCGGCCTGAAAGATTGGTCTGAGCGTGAAGCGCCAGGCGCCGATGCCGCTTCCATTACGGGCCGAGCGATGGGGTACTTCTCTACTATTAAAGAAGCTTTGGTGTTTGCGTTCGCCCCTCCAGCGATTCAAGAGCTAGGTAACTCGACAGGTTTCGATTTCTATCTCCAAGACTCGTTGAATAAAGGGCACGATGCATTAGTTGCGGCTCAAGGGCAACTTCTGGGCATGGCAGCACAAAACCCGAAACTTGTTGGTGTTCGTCCAAACGGTCAGGCAGATGCGCCAATGTACAAAGTGAACATTGACCACGTCAAACTTCGTGCTTTGGATGTCAGTATCAATGACGTAAACCAAATCCTGTCAGCTGCATGGGGCGGGGCTTACATTAACGATTATATTGACCGCGGTCGTGTGAAGAAAGTGATGGTGCAAAGTGATGCGGAATACCGCATGCAGCCAAAAGACTTCGATTCATGGTACGTACGCAACGCTAAAGGAGAGATGGTGCCTTTCTCTGCTTTTGCGAGTGGCGAGTGGACCTATGGGTCTCCTCTTTTGCAGCGCTTTGATGGTTTGCCAGCAATGAATATTCAAGGCGGTGCAGCTCCTGGTGTAAGTACTGGTGAAGCCATGGAAGAAATTGAAGCAATGGTAGAAAAGCTACCAGAAGGTTTCACGGTGAACTGGAATGGTATTTCGTATGAAGAGCGCCTTTCCGGAAACCAAGCGCCGATGCTATATGCGCTATCTATCCTCGTCGTATTCTTAGTTCTTGCCGCTTTGTATGAAAGTTGGTCAGTACCTTTCGCCGTGGTGTTAGTTGTTCCTCTTGGTGTGCTTGGTGCTGTGCTTGCGGTAATGACGCGCAGTATGGATAACGATGTGTTCTTCCAGGTGAGCTTATTAACTACGGTCGGCTTGGCAACCAAAAACGCCATTCTGATTGTTGAGTTTGCAAAGGACTACTATGAGAAAGGCGCTGGGCTTATCGAAGCAACCTTACATGCTGTTCGCGTTCGTCTGCGCCCAATTATCATGACATCGCTTGCTTTTGGTTTGGGTGTGGTACCACTTGCTATCAGTTCAGGTGTGGGATCGGCAGGTCAAAACGCAGTAGGTACCGGCGTACTTGGTGGCATGATCAGTGCCACGATATTGGGTATATTCTTCGTCCCAATCTTCTTTGTAGTGGTTGAGCGATTGTTTGATCGACGTGCGAGAAAAGAGTCGGAGGCAGAGTTGTCTGAGACCAGCACTAAACCCACTCAGCAAAGCGAGTAGGACTTGGTTGTTTTAACTGAGTTATACTAGTGATAATAAACACGATTAAAGGGCGCTTCGGCGCTCTTTATTTTATGTTTTCACTTGGTGGTTACCGTCTATGACGCGAGCCTGAAAGACGGCGTGTTGTGTGCAGTATCAGCACAGCCTTTTCGGCCGAATGAAAGCCTAAAGAAGAAAAACGACGATGAAAGATCAGAAAATTTCCCCAATTTCCGTTTTGGATCAAAGCCCTATGTTTGTCTGCGGTGTGATGCAGCGCATGTACCGCAATCGTGCCCAAGCCGAGCTGTCTCGGCAAAATTTGATGACACTAGAAATGGCAAGTGCACTGGCCGCTTTAGAAGAATTTCAACCTATGAGCCAGCAAGCGTTGGCTGATGCGGTTCGAACTGAGCGAAGTGTAGCAAAGCGGATGGTGGACAATCTGGAAAAGAGAGGGTTTGTTCAAGTTTCTAAAAGTAAATCGAATCAGCGCCTTAAAATGCTAAGCATGACAAAAGAGGGAGCAAATGCTTTAAAGCAAGTTCATCAAATCATGACGAATTTACAGAAAGAGTTTTTTTCTTGTTTGTCGGAATCTGAAGCGAGTGAATTTTTTCGTCTGGTAAGAAAGCTCACTTTTGCGAATCACGACCAGTAACTGACATCAATGCCGTTTAGCGTTTTTATTTTATCGCGGACCAATTATATTAAGCTGTAGAACTTAAGAAATAGGATGCCCAACGTACAGGTCACGGTAGAAAGCACCGTAGTGAGTGCGATGATATTTGCAGCTAACGTGGCATTGCCTCCCATGGAACGCGCCATGACATAGCTGGCAGCAGCGACTGGAGAGGCGTTCATAAAGAAAAGAATACCTAGCTCAATTCCTCGAAACCCTACTAAGTAAGCTCCCATGGTGATGATGACTGGCGCTACGATGAGCTTGTAACTGCTCGCAAACCAAGATGGACCTTTCTCTTTTCTCATCAAGCTAAAGTCAAGTGAGCCACCCGTACACAACAGCGCCAAAGGCAATGTCATTTTGGACAAGTAGTCTCCTGCGTCAATAACCACATTCGGTACTGGAATAGCGAGTAAATAAAAAGCCATTCCTAGAACAATGGAGATTATGAGCGGATTCCTAGTCAGTGTTCGGCCCATCATCTTTGCTGCTTGCGAGGCAGACGTTGCCCCCTTGGGCGATAAGCAAATTACCGCTTGGACGTTATAAATAAATGTGGTGACCGCGACATAGAGCGCTGCTAGCGCCACACCTTGAGAACCATACGCATTGGCAACGTAAGCGATACCAATAATACCTGTATTTGCTCGGAACCCACCTTGGATGAGAACGCCTTGGTCAGGCGATGCTTTGAACAGAAGTTTGACGGAAAGGTAGGTGAAAATGAAAAACGAAATACTAGCGATGACGCCGAAATTGACGAATCCACTTGCCGCGGAAAAGTCGTGTTCTGAAGCCACAATGCTGACAAATAACATCGCAGGCAAGGTAACTTGAAACACCAGCTTAGAGCCTACTTCGATAAAATTATCGTTGATTAGACCAAAGCGCTTAAAAAGAACGCCAAGTACCAACATCAAACAGATAGGTCCGGTTATCGACAAAGAGAATTGCAACTGATGTAAAACAGCTTCCATGTAAGTATCCGCAGCAAAAGAAAAAAGTGTTCCTGCTGCCTATTAAGCCACAAACCCGGAGGGTAGGACAGTAACGTAATGAAATTTTCTTCTGTTGTAGGTTCCGGAGTCATTTACACTCCAAGTTATGGACGAGGTCCCAATTTAACAAAGCGGTACTGGTCCTACGTGCGATATGTTGGTTAACTCGTTGTCGTGATGCATCCACATGCGTATTAGATGTGAGGGCTGGTCATCGTAGTTATGGATAGGAGTTCATCAATGAAAAGGAAACACAACAAAACTGTACTGTGTGCGTTTGTCTCTGGTTCGGTATTTGGTGCGGTTTTGGTCATTGCGATGTCTTTACCAATGTAATCCTCTTAATTCGCTGTTGGAACACTCACACTAATTCAGTACAAAACAGATTGAGTTCTGCGGTGTGTGCTGTTAGTTTAAAAAACATGAAAATACACGTTCGCCCTTCATTAACAACCTTCTCTTGGTGGCGCTCTAAATAGAGCGGCGCGGAATACTTACATTCTTAAGCTGCTGGATGGTAGCTAAGAGTGTTTGATCTTTTTATCTCCAGTAGCGATCTATTAAATACTTGGAGACAAATATGAATAGCCATAAAAATACATCTCAGCGTGAAATTATACTTACCGGAGATCGAGCAACAGGTCCATTACACCTCGGGCACTATATTGGTTCATTGCAACAACGAGTCAAATTGCAAACGGAGCACGAGCAAACGATCTTGGTCGCGGACATGCAAGGGTTGACGGATAACGCGCATAATCCATCAAAGGTATCCTCTAATATTCTCAATGTCGTTGCAGATTATTTGGCTGTTGGTATCAACCCCGCTCAAACTACGATCACGTTGCAATCTCAAATTCCAGCGTTAGCCGAGTTGACAATGTATTACAGTAATCTTGTTTCTATCGCACGATTAGAGCGAAACCCCACGGTTAAAAATGAGATTCAAAGTAAAGGCTTTGAACGCTCTATTCCCGCAGGCTTTTTAACGTATCCAATTTCTCAAGCTGCTGATATTACGGGGTTTCATGCGACGCTAGTACCAGTGGGTGATGACCAGCTGCCGATGTTAGAGCAAACTAATGAAATCGTGAGAAAAATAAACCATCTGGGTGGAAAAGAAGTTCTTAGAGAATGCCGTCCATTACTTAGCGATGCACCTCGTTTGCCGAGTACTGACGGTAAAAATAAGATGTCTAAAAGCATGGGGAACGCAATCAACTTAGGGGCCTCCGAAAAGGAGATTTCCGCGGCAGTGAAATCTATGTATACCGATCCCAATCATCTGAAAATTGAGGACCCAGGCCAAGTCGAAGGGAATATTGTATTCATCTACCTCGATGCTTTTCATCCTGATAAAAATTATGTCGAACAGCTAAAAGACCATTATCGACGAGGTGGATTAGGTGATGGTTTGACCAAGAAAGTGTTAGAAGAATGCTTACAAGAAATGCTTCGCCCTATTCGAGAAAAGCGCGCTATGTATTTGAATGATAAAGCGCAGCTGATTGATATTTTAAAACAAGGTAGTGAGCGTTCTCGCGAGAAAACCGAAAAAGTGCTATTTGATGTGAAAGATGTATTTGGTTTAAATTTGTTCTGAATTAAAAGTAGAGAGTTGAACATAAGGCACGACGGCTGGTTAGCAACGTGCCTTTTTAAGTTCCCAGTCAGTCAAAGCGCATTATTAAGAAGAAAAAAATTCACGACGAAAATCCGCGACTTCTTGTTGGTAATAGCTTTGCCATTCCGGTTCTGACAAATTTGAATGGCTAGAAGCTCTTTGCGTTCTTAGCTTGGACTCAAGTTGTTGTAATGCTTGTTGGTAATCTTTGACTCGTTTTTTTTGCTCTGTAATTTGCTGCTGACGAGCATGAATGTTTTTACTTTCTTCTTTCGTTAAGTAAGTTCGTTCTAGCTCTGCGATGATCGCCAAGCGATCTGGTAGGCTCATACTATTAGGAATCAGGGTGACCGCACGCTCATATTTTTCCTGTTCGCTTGTTAGCCCGATAGCACCTGCATGTTCTTGCCAGTCAATGGTGAGTTGCTCGAAAGCTCGCAAAAAGTTATCTGGGCTTTGAGTGTCCAGCTTTTGGGCTTCTAAGTTGAAATCGTACAGCGCGAACTCATCCGCAAAAACAACATCAGCCAATTCCCCCCAGATGCTTCTTGCTTCGTTCTTCAGCTGTGCAACACGCGACGCCAGTGATTGTTGCTCATCAAATAACAAATTTCCTACACTCTCTTGCCATTGGCTGCTGAGCTGAGGGTAGTTCGCCAAAAGCTGGAATCGAGCTGAAGATAAATGCGCCTCAAACAAGGCGACCTGCTCTTCACAACTACGGTTCAACATACACTCTTGCCAAAACGTCTCAAGTTCGGCGACAAGTTTCCTGCCTTTGAGTTGAGTTAATCGCTCAGTCGTTATTTGAACTGTGGAAGGGAGCTTAGCGGTTTGTGGTGAAGTATCTGTATCGGGCACGATGCTGCTTGTTTGTGGTGATGTACTGGAGACATTCTGATTTTTTGTCTTAGGGGAAGGAGAGGAAGCGAGCTCTTCTTTTTGAACATCGTGACTGAAAGTTAAAAATATCATGCCCGCCATAATGGCGGACATGATTATCAAAGCGATTTTCTTCATGGCTTGATTGTTGCGCTTACTGGGAAATGGTCAGAAAGGTTGTAGTGTTTCCATAAACTCTCTGCGGTTGTGCGCGGCACGTCTACACGGTTGTCATTGAATGATTTCACCCCGTATTCACTACTCACCATAACATAGTCAAGGTATTCCACGTTTTCGCCACCTGATAACGCTTCACCTGCGAAGTTATTGATACGGGGATCAAAGGTTGACTCCGTGTAACCAGAGTAGTGAGGCTCTATGGCACTTAAGTTAGCGATCATTTGTTGGTAGTCACCAGGGAACTTTCTTTTGTTTACGTTAAAGTCGCCGCTGTATACCACAGTTTCGCTCGAAGGAATGTCAAGAGATTGGGCGAGTGTGCGGATTTGTTTGAACTGGCGCTGACGATACTCACGGGCGGTGTCTGTATCGAAAGATGCGGTATGGGTAGCAAACACATGGTAAGCCTGACCACCTTTAATTATTTCCGCATAATTTACGCCTTTATCGGCAAAGCAGTCTGTACCAGAGCAATCGGGAAAGACATATTGCGCTTCGTTCACGATAGGGTAGCGACTAACTATGATTACGCCACCATCATGAATATTAACGCCTTCTTTATCTAACATCTTTGTTTGGTAAGGATATTCCTTGGCTAACTCACGTAAGAATGCTTCACGGCCGCTGGCAAACACCTCTTGCAGCGCCAAAACATCGTAACCTTTTACATGTTGAGGAATCAGTTCGTAACGATCTCCAATGTGCGATGCAATAGCCGTCAACGCCCAGATGTTATAAGTCATCAACTTAAGGTTTTGTTCTTCGTTGTCGACAGACTCCGCTACCTTGCTTGGCGTGATGGTGTAGTAAAGATCATCATATCGAGCGGTACTGTCTGACTTAAATGCCAGTTCGGTTTCTCTCGTACCAAAAGCGTTAGTGTTGGCACGATGAATGTTACGATCATCTTTGAGAGATAACTCGACATCGGCTGCGGATAAGCCGTATTCAATGGTCGAATTGTACCAATGGCCTTCCATTATTTGATTGAGTGTTATGCTTTCACCTTCGGGGCTAGAAACCACAGTTTCAAAACGGTAAGTTTGATTTGATTTCACGCCCTCCCAGCGGTTGAAGCTTAATACAGATTTAGTTTCCCACGGACCAAGTACCTGCACATGTTGTTGCCACTCGTCTCCGTATTGAAGCAAATCACTACCTTCATGTTTTACTTGAATAGTTAACGGTTGATCAGAGTTATTCGTTAGGTAAACGTCGGTATCTGCAATGCTGGGTAACGCTATCAAGCTACTTAATAAAAGGCTCCACTGCGAAAATTTCATCTTATTTTTCCATCATTTGAACTAGAGTAATCATTCTTGTTTATAAATGTTACTTGCACGTTAAATATGGATGACACCTAAGCCAGTGTTGAAAATTGTTATCAGAATGTGATCTTTATTCAATGGTGAGGGTGGAGGTATTGAGTGTGTTGCCGTTGAAGCGGTGGAAAATAATACCAACAGTCAACGAATTGCATTCACTGCAATCAAGCTGTCATCTTTGCTCTATAAGTTGTGCGGCGTCATTCATCTAGCCATATGGCTAGAACTCAAATTGATAGATGGAGCACCATGGCTAGAGCAGTAAATCCAACCGATGAAACCATCATTAAATTGTTACAAGAGCAAGGTCTGATTAGAAGTGAAGCAGAAGCGCGTTTAAAGAAAGAGGTGTACCGCTTGCAGCCTAATGAGATAGCAAAAGTAAAAAATTATGCCCAGCATTTTGGGATAAACGCGAAAGAAAAGCTCATCGATGAGATCTTGGATCTGCGCCGAGAAGCGCTCATGAAAAGATGTAGACACAATAAGGAGCATACGAGCCTATCTCTAAAATAGCATGTGATAAAACTATCAATTACTGGTCAAGATTTGATCTCTCAAGCCGATGTATATAAGAGCATTCAATGATATCGAGCGCAAAAAACAGTGTGTTTTAGAGGTTAAGCTTTCACTTAAGTGAGAGGTTTGGAAAGGCTGCGGGGAGAAAGTGCATGCGTATTAAAGACTTAAGTGTCGTAAAGAAAATATCGGTTAGTTATTTAACCGTTTTTGCCGTGTTTGGTTTAGTGTCAGTAATGTTGGTGCAAGGTTTGTTAACACTGAATAAAGACATCTCAGTGTTAACAGATAAAAGTTTACCTTCTGTTGCGATTTTGAAAGGTATCCAAGTTGATATTACTAAAGTGCGTAAAGATGAGTTCTCTTTATTGCCAAACGCAAATCACCCCAAAATTGGTGAGTGGTTAAAAGGCCTCGACCAATGGCGTTCTGATGTGCAGGCTGGTATTGCAGAATACGAAAAGCTCGACCTTAATAAGCGTGAAACGCAGTCTTTTAGCGTTTTTAAAGAAACTTGGAATCAATACATCAAAGAAACGAAGACTTACAACGCACTGCTAAGCCAAGGTGATGCTGAAAGTGCAAATGATGTGATTTTATCGAGTTTCGATACCTACTCAAAAGCGTTGAGCAGCTTGGATGATACCCTCGCGTTGAACGATGAGTTGGTGAATTTGATTGGTGAAGAAGTACAAAGTGAAGCGGCATTTACACAATACAGCGCTGCTGTTGGTGCGCTCGTCGTCGCATTGGTCATGGTAATGTCTGCCATGTTGCTTTCTCGAGTCATTTGCGGGCCTGTTGATCGAGCATTGGAATTCGCTTCTAAAATCGCCAAGGGTCAATTGAATAATCAAATCGACGAAAGTGAATTGAGCAAAGACGAGTTAGGAACGTTGCTTAAAGAGCTTGTCGGTATGCAAACAAACTTACATTCGCTGGTTTCTGAGATTAATGACTCAACGATTCAGCTAACGGCAGCAGTAGAGGAAGTGAGTGCTATTTCTTCTCAGACCGCCTCTGGTATGCAAAATCAACAAATTGAACTTAGCTCGGTGGCTTCTGCGATGACAGAGATGCAAGCTGCTGTAAGTGAAGTGGCACAAAATACCGAAGTTGGCGCAACCTCTGCTTATTCGGCTGCGGAAGTGGCAAAGCAAGGAACGGCGACGTTACAACAAACTATCGCAGTAATTGAGCGTGTATCACATACGATCCAAGAATCAGATGAACTGGCACGTGAGCTTGAATCGAGCTCAAACAATATCAATGTGGTCGTCGATGTGATCCGCGGGATTGCCGAGCAAACAAACTTGTTAGCATTGAACGCCGCAATTGAAGCCGCTCGGGCTGGTGAACAAGGACGTGGGTTTGCTGTTGTGGCAGATGAGGTTCGTTCTCTGGCGCAACGCACTCAAGACTCCACTTCACAAATTGTGGAAATTGTTAATCAGCTACAAGAGAGCAGCAGTAAAATAGGGCATTCAAGCCGTGATTGTCAGGAGGGTATTTCTCAGTGTGTTGAGCAAGTTAATGATGCTGATAGCCAGATAAAAGAAATTGAACATTCTGTCGATAACATAGCGCAAATGAGCACACAAATCGCAACGGCGTGCAGTGAGCAGAATTCTGTATCCGAAGAGCTGAATCGCAGTGTGGAGCATATTAATAGTGCTTCAACAGAGATGGCTGAGGGAGCTTCACAAACGGCTGTGGCTTGTCAGCAGATTAGTAGCCTAGCGCACAACTTGAAAACTCGAATGGGTTCATTCCAGCTCTAGTTGTTGTGTTTCAGCTTTATTCCTAACCTCATTGCTACAATAAATAAGCCGGACGAAATGTCCGGCTTATTTATTCTCTGTCTATATAAGTTGAGAGTATGCTCAACCTTGGGAGAATATGCTCGCTAGGCTGGAATACCACTGTGAAACTTAAAATCTGTATCTGGCGTAGAAATTAAATCTGCCTCTATACGTCCAAAGTAGGCGATGCGCTCGCTGATATCTTTGCCTGCGATTTGCTCCGCTAATACAAGATAATCCTGGTAATGGCGTGCTTCAGAACGTAATAAAGAAATGTAGAACTTTGCGATATCGTCATCCATATGTGGTGCTAGTTTGGCAAAACGCTCACAAGATCGGGCTTCGATGTACGCACCAATGATGAGTTTATCGATCAGCGTTTCCGGCTCATGAGTCTTCATATGCGAAATCAGTCCTTTAGCATAACGACTTGCTGGAATATTTTTATACTCAATTCCACGACTTTCCATGATCTCTAAAACTTGATAAAAGTGGTGTAACTCCTCTTTTATCAAAAGCACCATCTTATCGATCAAATCTTGGCTGTATGGTGAGTCGGACTTAGCCATGATTGACTTAGAAATATTGCTCTTGCCTTTTAAAGTTTCCAATGAGCCTACGTTACGGTAAGCAAAATCTTCGTAGGGCTTAAACCAGTCAAGTAGAGCATGTGAACTGGATTGGTCAACGGCATACTTACGAATTAAAAACATGGCAGATTGGCCAGCTTTTAGTTCGCACAGTAGGTGGTCTAACAAAATGGTTTGAAGGTTCTCTGGTTTCTTTGCTTCCTCTACCCATTCATCAGGTGTACTGCATTGCAGAAATTGGTTAATGGGAGCAAGAAGATCTTGATAGGCGTCTAGATTCATCATTTTAGTTTTAGTACTTCACATTTTTATTGGGCATATCCGTTGTCTTGCGGATAGAAAAAAGGCTGCAATTGCAGCCTTTCTTGATCTGAAGTGAATGTTACCACTTTTTCTTCTCGCCGAAGAGTGCTTCCATGTCATTGTCACGCTCTTTGTCAGCAATCTGCTGCATTTCGGCATCGCTTTTATCTTGGCGCTTTTTATCTAAGTCACCTAACATCTCTTCAAGCTTTTGTTTCGCTTGAATAGAATAAGGATCGCTCTTAGTGCTCAAAGCATCGATACCTTTACGCAGCAGTTGAAGCGCGGTGCCTGGTTGGCCACGAGAGATAGAGTCGTTTGCTCTTTTGATGACATTTTCAATGTTGATGCGAATTTGCATCGTTTCCAAGCGCGCATTTTCGGTGACGTAGGTCTGGGTATCCAATCGGCCTTTGTTGTGCTCGTTACGGATAGTGTCGCGAAGTCGTTTAACCAGCTTAAGCATGACGATAGCTTGTTTGTCACTACTCGGCATCTTGAAAGTGGTACTCTCGCCAGTAGGGCCATTCTCTTTTAGCTGCGTAATCTGCTGCTTCATATTTTCGATACGTTGAGCAAGTTGCTTGTTCTTAGGGTCCAGCTCATGCATGCTCTCTAGCGCGTCAAGAATACGATTGTTTAGACACAGCAACAGCTCTTTACTAAAAGGGATATGGTGCGCATGACCAATCAACTCTTCAGTACCATCTATCAAGGCTACATATCGTGCTGATTCCTGCCTTTTTGCGGTTTCAACTTTAACCTTATATTGCAACATAATGTTATAGCCTAGGATTAACACCAGTAGGATGGCTACCAAAGCGATTATTAAACCAATATTCATATCTTTGCGTCTGCTTTACTTTTCTGCGGCTAGCGTTAAAGAATACATGAATCTTATCTTACTCGGCACCTTATTTGTTTGATTATTTTGTCTCTCCCACGTTTTAGTTACTGATAGAAGTCACATCATAGAACTTCGGTCATTTATTGGCTCAACTTTGTGCATATTGTTTCTTGCTTGAAGATTATTAGTATGTGATTGAGGTATAAGTTAGAAATTGCTGTTCATTTCGATTTGAACGCGTTATAACTAATTATTATATCGCTCGCTTGAGTGGCCAATAAACTCTCTCATGAATAAGTAAGGGATTACGATGAAACTGCAGCAGCTGAAGTATATTGTTGAGGTTGTAAACCATAATCTGAATGTATCTGCAACGGCGGAAAGCTTATATACCTCTCAGCCAGGTATCAGTAAACAGGTTCGGTTGCTGGAAGATGAGTTAGGTATTCAGATTTTTGAACGTAGCGGTAAGCACTTAACGCAAGTGACGCCAGCTGGAGAAGAAATTGTACGTATCTCTCAAGAAATTCTCGCTCGTGTAGAAAGTATCAAAGCGGTGGCTGGAGAGCACACCCATCCAGAAATGGGGACGCTGAATATCACCACGACACATACGCAGGCTCGTTATGCACTGCCAGATGTCATCAAAGGTTTTACTTCTCGTTATCCAAAAGTGTCGTTACACATGCACCAAGGTACACCGTCACAAATGTCTGAGGCGATAGCTAAAGGCACTGCGAATTTTGCGATTGCGACAGAAGCTCTTCACTTATATCAAGATGCCATCATGCTGCCTTGTTATCACTGGAATCGTTCAATAGTTGTGCCTAAAGACCACCCACTAGCGAAGAAAGACAAAGTAACGATCAGTGATCTTGCCGCTTACCCATTAGTCACTTACGTGTTCGGTTTTACTGGTCGTTCAGAGCTGGATACAGCATTCAACCGCGAAGGTTTAACCCCGCGAGTGGTGTTCACGGCAACTGATGCAGACGTCATTAAAACTTACGTTCGTATGGGTATTGGTGTGGGTGTGATTGCAAGCATGGCTGTGGATGAAGAGCAGGACGGTGACTTGGTTGCAATAGATGCGAGCCATTTGTTTGGCGCGAGCACCACGAGCATCGGCTTCCGCCGTGGTACATTCTTACGCTCTTACATGTTCGATTTTATGGAGCGTTTTGCACCGCACTTAACGCGTCCAGTGGTTGAGCAGGCGATTTCGTTGAAGTCTAATGCAGAAATCGAAGAGATGTTTAAAGACATCGAGCTTCCGGTGAGATAACACTTCATTGATGTTTCGATTCCCTCTACAATGCGCTCGTTGTAGGGGGAGCTATGAAAACGCAATTTCAGTTTATTAATGACTGCTTAATCGAAAACCAATCTTTGTGGCGATTCGAGCCTTTTAAAAGCAGCATTCACACATCATTACCTTGGCAGGAGCAACATCCTCGACTGTGCCAATGGCTAGCGTCTCTTACTCCCTCTCAAATCGAAGAATACAAAGCAGCACCAGAACTCGCGTTAAAAGCACTTAGTCCGTTTTTGCCTGAGCTTGAACAACTCGCAAAACTGACTCATTTAGAGCTTTTGTCGTTAAACGGCTTGGAACTCGCTCGTGGTTTAGATAACGGTATTCCGGGACGTAAGTTGGAGCAAATTAGCTCGATGGGTGAAGCTGCAATTCAACAACACTGTGGCGAAGAATGGCTAGAATGGTGCTCAGGTAAAGGTTACTTGGGGCGAATCCTGACCACGCAAACCGATCAGCCTGTAACCAGCTTTGAATACCAACAAGCACTGTGCGATTCGGGACAACAAGCAGCCAATGAACATCATTGGAAGATGACGTTTATTCAAGGCGACGCGTTTGATAGCAAAGCGAAAGCCGTGTTTAAGCCAACGCAACACGCAGTAGCACTGCATGCATGCGGTGACCTTCACGTTCGTCTAATGCAGTACGGCAGTGAAAATGGGATTGCTGCGATGACCATATCACCTTGTTGTTACCACTTGATTCAGTCGGAACAATACCAGCCGATGTCGGAATCGGGCAGGGCTTCTTCTCTCTCATTGTCTAAGCAAGAACTGCGTATCCCATTACAACAAACGGTGACGGGAGGAGAGCGCGTGCGTCGTCATCGTCAGCAGGAAATGATGTTTCGTCTTGGGTTTGATTTGATCACGCGACAAGCTTTGGGAATGGCAGAGTATCAGCCTGTGCCGAGTATCCGTAAGTCGCAATTAAGTGATGGTTTTGAATCGTTCTGTCGCTGGGCAGCGGAGCAAAAAGGCATTGTTCTTCCTCAAGAAATCGATTTCTCTCATTTTGAAAAGTTAAGCGAACAACGCTTCTGGCAAATGGAGAGAATGAGCTTAGTGCAACTTGTTTTTCAACGTCCGTTGGAGATCTGGCTCGCATTAGATAAAGTGCTTTATCTTGAAGAACGTGGTTACCGTGTTAGATTGTCAGAGTTTTGCCCTAAATCGGTCACACCTAGAAATATTTTAATTTGTGCATATAAGATTTAGTTATTCTTTATAGCCAAACGCTCTATATGAAAAAGCCCACTTATGAGTGGGCTTTTGTAAACAAAACGTGACAAGTTATGTTTTATTTTGTCATTAATTAAACATAGCGATAGCTTGAGTTGGTTCAACGTATTCCAAGTCAAAGCTTTCTGCTACTTCTTTACACGTTACTTTTCCGTGAATAACGTTTAGACCTTCAAGGAAGCCTTTATCTTCTAGAAGTGCTTCGCGGTAGCCTTTATTTGCTAACTTCACGATGTATGGAAGTGTAGCGTTGTTGAGTGCAAATGTTGAAGTGCGAGCAACTGCGCCAGGCATATTTGCTACACAGTAGTGAACCACTTCATCAACGATGTAAGTTGGATCTGCGTGAGTTGTCGCGTGCGAAGTTTCGAAACAACCGCCTTGGTCAATTGCCACGTCAACCACTGCCGCACCAGGCTTCATCTTAGCAATGTGCTCTTTAGTGACCAGTTTAGGTGCTGCTGCGCCAGGAATTAGAACGGCACCGATAACAAGGTCCGCTTCTAGAACATGCTTCTCGATAGCGTCTTCAGTAGAATAAACCACTTTTGCGCGACCTTGGAATTCTTCGTCAAGCTTACGAAGTGTGTCTACGTTACGGTCTAGAATGGTGACGTCAGCGCGAAGGCCAACCGCCATACGAGCAGCGTTTGCACCAACAACGCCACCACCAACGATAACGACTTTTGCAGGTTCAACACCAGGTACGCCGCCTAGGAGCAGACCACGACCGCCGTGCGATTTTTCCAACGTTTGCGCGCCAGCTTGGATAGACATCCGACCTGCCACTTCTGACATTGGTGCTAACAGTGGCAAACGACCCATATTATCTGTTACAGTCTCATAGGCTATACAGACAGCTTTGCTCTTGATTAGCTCATCAGTTTGTGGAAAATCTGGTGCTAGGTGTAAATAAGTAAATAAAATTTGCCCTTCGCGGAGCATTGCTCTCTCTACTGCTTGGGGTTCTTTTACTTTTACAATCATGTCTGCTTGCGCAAATACGTCAGCAGCATGAGGGAGAATGGATGCGCCGACAGCGATGTAATCATCGTCTGAAAAACCAATGCCGGCACCTGCATTGGTCTCAACTAAAACTTGGTGACCATGTGAGATGAGTTCTCTCACGCTAGCTGGGATCATACCAACACGATATTCGTGATTCTTGATTTCCTTAGGTACGCCAATGATCATCCTGTATCCTCTTTCTATAATGGTTGTATTAACTGTTAGTAGGGTGTTATTGTCGAATTAATAACTAGTATAGTTATAGATTTGTAAAATTTGGCACCAAATATTAAAAAGTTGTAGTATATTTTTTTGCAAGGAAGTAATAAGGTGGAATAAAAAATGGCAGACAACTATAAAAAGCCGTCCAAGGAACTAGACCGTATCGACCGCAACATTCTTAATGAGCTGCAGAAAGACGGTCGTATTTCAAACGTTGAGCTTTCAAAACGTGTGGGACTTTCTCCAACGCCATGTTTGGAGCGTGTGCGTCGCTTAGAGCGTCAGGGTTATATCACAGGGTATACTGCATTATTGAATCCGCAGTTCCTGGATGCATCACTATTAGTATTCGTTGAGATTACGCTAAACCGTGGTGCGCCGGATGTGTTTGAGCAGTTTAACTCAGCTGTTCAAAAGCTAGACGACATACAAGAGTGTCATCTTGTTTCAGGTGACTTTGACTATCTTCTTAAAACCCGTGTATCAGATATGGGTGCTTACCGCCGACTATTGGGCGATACGTTACTACGTCTACCTGGCGTAAATGACACTCGCACATACGTTGTTATGGAAGAAGTGAAACAATCTAACCAGCTTGTGATCAAAACTCGTTAATTTCTTGCAAAGAAAGCGGTATATGCTTCCGCTTTCGCCAGAGAGTAATTGGGTTTTTCTCCTTGATATGGTTAAATCAATTTACCGAGCGGCTTGATGCCGCTCGGAATGTTTTGCAATTTCCTATTTCATTTCCATATTCAAGTTGATTTATGTTCAAAGAGAACGCAAAGAAAGTCGAAACCATTATCAAAACCAGTGAAGAGCCCCAGTCTTCACGCTTAAATGGCTTCCAACGCTTAAAAGAGTGCTGCTTTATCGTTGGCGTTCTTAGCTCGGTATTGCTTGCGGTTGCACTATTTACCTTCAGTCCGGCCGATCCTTCTTGGTCCCAAACCGCATGGGGAGGGGATATCGATAATGCTGGTGGCCTTTTCGGCGCTTGGCTAGCCGATACTCTATTCTTCACATTTGGTTCTCTCGCTTACCCAATCCCTTTCTTGCTAGCGGCGGCTGCATGGGTGATTTGCCGTAAACGAGGAGAAGATGAGCCCATTGATTTCATGCTATGGGGTACAAGGCTGCTCGGTCTGGTCGTCCTTATTATGACCAGTTGCGGTCTTGCCGATATTAATTTTGATGACATTTGGTATTTTTCATCCGGAGGTGTGGTCGGGGATGTGTTGTCTAGCCTCGCTTTACCTACATTGAATGTACTCGGTACCACATTGGTACTGCTGTTCTTGTGGGGAGCGGGCTTTACGCTCTTCACTGGCATCTCATGGCTTAACATCGTGGAATGGCTTGGTGATCGTGCGTTAGCACTAATTGCCGCGCTTGCAAATAAGGCAAGAGGTTCAGAGCAGGAAGTTTTAGAACCTCAGCTTGATGAGTTTGTAGAAGATAAAGTCTCTACGCCTAAACATAATGTAGACTATGAAATTGATGATGAGCCGCTTCCTCATTTAACGGCGTACGATGTCGATGAACCGAAAGAGTCGGCGCCAGCGCATGAGTACCCTATTTATATGCCGCAAGCTAAACCTGATAAGCCTGCGGAACAGGCGATGGTAGAACCGACTCCACCACAACGCAAGGCTACGGTTAATGCTGCGCCAGTTTATTCTGAACCTGAGCCTCAAATACAACCTATCCATACGGTTAACACTGATAACGTTGATCCGCTCTTGGAACGCACCAAGCAACTGAATGTTACGATAGAAGAGCTTGAAGCAGCGGCGCAACAAGCAGATGACTGGGGAACTGAAGAACAGGCAGCCCCATCATTTGCAGACACTTATTCTTCCTATGTCGAGCAACATACAGCTACAGAAGAACCGATCAGTGTTGAACCAGATTATGCGGAGTACGAACAATTTGAAGCAGAGCAAGTACAGCAGCCAAGTATTGAGCATCCTGTACATGAAGAGCCTGCAATTGATTCTGCTGTATTAGATAGCATCACGGCGCAAACAGAGTCGAGCCAACATATTGAGCCTACGATCTCTGACTTTGATGTGTTAGATGATGAAGACGAAGTGGAGTCTCAGCCTGCACAGCAAGCACAGCCAACAACGCCTCATCAGCAAGTTGCAACACCTTCAACAACATTTGAACCTGCACCTCAAAAAGTGGAGGTAGAAGAGGTCCAAGACAACGACCAAGACGTTACCGCATTCCAAGATATGGTTTCCAATGCGCAAGCCAAAGTCGCTGCAACACAGAACCCATTTTTGGTACAGAAAGAAGAAAACTTGCCAGTTCCGGAAGAGCCACTCCCAACGCTCGAGTTGCTTTATCATCCAGAAAAACGTGAAAACTTTATCGACCGTGATGCGTTAGAGCAGGTCGCTCGATTGGTAGAGAGCAAACTCGCTGACTACAAAATCAAAGCCGATGTGGTTGGTATTTATCCTGGTCCAGTGATCACTCGTTTTGAGCTTGATTTGGCGCCGGGGGTGAAAGTAAGTCGTATTTCTGGTCTTTCAACTGACTTAGCGCGTGCATTGTCTGCGATGGCGGTACGTGTCGTGGAAGTAATCCCTGGCAAGCCTTACATCGGTTTGGAACTGCCAAACATGAGTCGTCAGACGGTCTATTTATCTGATGTCATCAGTAGCCCTCAGTTTGAGCAAGCAACGTCACCAACAACGGTTGTGTTAGGTCAAGACATTGCGGGCGAAGCTGTGGTGGCCGATCTTGCGAAGATGCCTCACGTGTTAGTAGCAGGTACAACAGGTTCTGGTAAGTCGGTGGGTGTGAACGTGATGATTTTGAGCATGCTGTATAAAGCAGGTCCAGAAGATGTACGCTTCATCATGATTGACCCGAAAATGCTAGAGCTTTCTATTTATGAAGGTATCCCTCATCTTCTTTCTGAAGTTGTGACTGATATGAAAGACGCATCAAATGCTCTACGTTGGTGTGTGGGCGAGATGGAACGTCGTTACAAATTGATGTCGGCATTAGGTGTACGTAATGTGAAGGGCTTCAACGAAAAATTGAAGATGGCAGCAGAAGCGGGCCACCCAATCCATGACCCGTTCTGGCAGGAAGGCGACAGCATGGATACTGAACCGCCATTGCTAGAAAAGCTGCCTTACATCGTCGTTGTTGTTGACGAATTTGCTGACCTGATGATGGTGGTAGGTAAGAAAGTCGAAGAACTGATTGCTCGCTTGGCGCAAAAAGCGCGCGCGGCAGGTATTCACTTAATTCTTGCGACTCAGCGTCCATCGGTTGATGTTATTACCGGTCTAATTAAAGCGAACATTCCAACTCGTGTTGCGTTTACGGTATCGACTAAAACGGACTCTCGTACAATCCTAGATCAAGGCGGCGCAGAATCACTACTTGGTATGGGTGATATGTTGTATCTACCGCCGGGATCAAGTCATACAACTCGTGTTCACGGTGCATTTGCATCAGATGATGATGTTCATGCTGTTGTAAACAACTGGAAAGCGCGTGGTAAACCGAACTACATTGAAGAGATCATCAGTGGAGATCAAACTCCAGAAAGTCTATTGCCAGGTGAGCAAATGGAAGCGGATGAAGATGTAGACCCGCTCTTCGATCAAGTTGTTGAGCACGTGGTTCAATCACGTCGAGGTTCGGTTTCCGGTGTTCAGCGCCGATTTAAGATAGGTTACAACCGTGCCGCCCGTATTGTAGAGCAGCTTGAAGCACAGGGCATCGTAAGTGCTCCGGGCCATAACGGTAACCGTGAAGTACTGGCACCTGCGCCACCAAAAGATTAATGAACTTGTGTTACTCACCTCAGTCCAACTGAGGTGAGTGGTTCTAATAATAGGTATCTGAATGAAAAAACTATTTTCAGCGAAACTTTTCTCTGCGCTTGTTTTAAGCTTTTCCCTCTTTTCTACCGCACACGCAGCATCTCCTAAAGATGAATTAAACAAACGCCTTTCTATGAATGATGGCTTCAGTGCGGATTTCTCTCAGCAGGTTATCAGCCCTGAAGGCGAAACGGTGATGGAAGGAGAAGGTACGGTTGAAATCGCTCGCCCAAGCCTGTTCCGTTGGAGTACAACATTCCCCGATGAGAACCTATTGGTCTCTGACGGTAAGACATTGTGGTACTACAGCCCATTCATCGAGCAAGTGAGCATCTACTGGCAAGAGCAAGCAACAGAGCAAACGCCATTTGTTTTGCTAACGCGTAACCGAGCAAGTGATTGGAATAACTACAAAATATCTCAAAAAGGTGACCAGTTCACTCTCATTCCTACCGCAGTAGACTCCACACAAGGTCAATTCCAGATTAATATTGATGCCAAAGGTGTGGTGAAAGGCTTCAACGTGGTTGAGCAAGACGGTCAAAAAGGTTTGTTCACCTTTAACAACGTGAAGCTGGGTAAACCAAAAGCAGACAGATTCACGTTCACAATTCCAAAAGGTGTGGAAGTGGATGACCAAAGGAATTAATTGGTAGTGAGCAATTACACATTAGATTTCTCGGGGGACGAAGATTTTCGTCCCCTTGCTGCTCGTATGAGACCGGAAACGATCGATCAATACATCGGACAGCAACACATTTTAGGTCCCGGTAAGCCACTGCGCCGTGCGCTAGAGGCGGGTCACATTCACTCGATGATCCTTTGGGGACCACCGGGCACAGGCAAAACGACATTAGCGGAAGTGGCTGCAAACTATGCCAATGCTGAAGTAGAGCGCGTGTCTGCCGTGACGTCTGGTGTGAAGGAAATTCGTGCAGCAATTGAGAAAGCACGTGAGAACAAAATGGCGGGTCGCCGCACCATCTTATTTGTGGATGAGGTGCATCGCTTCAACAAATCTCAACAAGACGCGTTTTTGCCGCATATTGAAGATGGCACGGTTACCTTTATTGGTGCGACGACAGAAAACCCATCGTTTGAGTTAAACAACGCATTGCTGTCACGTGCACGTGTCTACAAGCTGACGTCTCTTGATAGAGATGAAATCTCATTGGCGCTGAACCAAGCGATCAGCGATAAAGAACGTGGCTTGGGCAATACACCTGCACACTTCGCTGATAACGTATTAGACCGCCTAGCAGAACTGGTAAACGGTGATGCTCGCATGTCTCTCAATTATCTTGAGCTGCTCTACGACATGGCAGAAGACAATGCGCAAGGTGAAAAAGAGATCACGCTTAAGTTGCTGGCTGAAGTGGCAGGGGAGAAAGTCTCTCGCTTCGATAACAAAGGTGATATCTGGTACGACTTAATCTCTGCGGTCCACAAATCCATTCGTGGTTCTAACCCAGATGCGGCGCTTTACTGGGCTGCACGTATGATTGCAGCGGGATGTGATCCTCTTTATATTGCCCGTCGATTACTTGCGATCGCTTCTGAAGATGTAGGCAATGCTGACCCTCGCGCAATGCAAGTGGCACTGTCTGCTTGGGATTGCTTTACCCGAGTTGGTCCAGCAGAAGGTGAACGTGCGATTGCACAGGCGATCGTGTACTTAGCGTGTGCGCCGAAAAGTAATGCTGTTTACGTGGCGTGGAAACAGGCGCTCACAGACGCTCATAACTTACCTGAATATGAAGTGCCGCATCACCTTCGAAATGCACCAACCAGTTTGATGAAAGACATGGGTTACGGTGCAGAGTATCGTTATGCTCACGATGAGCCTGGCGCTTACGCTGCGGGTGAGCAATATTTGCCACCTGAAATGGGCGATCGTAGGTACTATCAGCCGACAAATCGTGGTCTAGAGACCAAAATCGGCGAAAAGTTAGATTACTTGGCTACTTTAGACGCAAATAGCCCACAAAAGCGCTATGAAAAGTAGGCGTTTTTGGATACATTTGTTCAGTAAATTTTTTTAACGCGTACGCTTGGAAAGTGCGCGTGATTTCACAACAAAAAGCATAGGATTAACAATGCTGGATTCTAAATTACTTCGTACAGAGCTGGATGAAACAGCTGCTAAACTGGCGCGTCGTGGCTTTAAGCTAGACGTAGATACTATTCGTAAACTTGAAGAACAACGTAAGTCCATTCAAGTAGAAGTAGAAAATTTACAATCCACGCGTAACTCCATCTCCAAGCAAATCGGCCAAAAAATGGCGGCTGGCGACAAAGAAGGCGCAGAAGAGATCAAGAAACAAATCGGTACTCTAGGTAGCGATCTTGACGCGAAGAAAGTTGAACTTGAGCAAGTAATGGCTCAACTAGACGAATTCACGCTTTCTGTACCAAACATCCCAGCAGACGAAGTGCCAGATGGCAAAGATGAAAGCGACAACGTTGAAATCTCTCGTTGGGGTGAGCCAAAGTCTTACGACTTCGAACTGAAAGATCACGTTGACCTGGGCGAAATGGGTGACGGTCTAGACTTCGCAAGCGCAGTTAAGATCACTGGCGCACGTTTCATCGTGATGAAAGGCCAATTTGCTCGTCTACACCGCGCAATCGCTCAGTTCATGCTAGATCTTCACACTGAAGAGCACGGCTACACAGAAATGTACGTACCTTACCTAGTAAACTCTGACAGCCTATTCGGTACTGGTCAGCTTCCTAAGTTCGGTAAAGATCTTTTCCACACTGAGCCGCTAGTAGAAAAAGTAAACGACGAAGAGCCACGTAAACTGTCTCTAATCCCTACTGCAGAAGTACCTGTAACGAACCTAGTTCGTGACACGATTTCTGACGAAGCGGATCTACCAATTAAGATGACAGCTCACACGCCATGTTTCCGTTCAGAAGCAGGTTCTTACGGTCGTGATACTCGTGGTCTGATTCGTATGCACCAGTTCGACAAAGTTGAACTAGTACAAATCACTAAGCCAGAAGATTCAATGAACGCACTAGAAGAGCTAACAGGTCACGCTGAGAAAGTTCTACAACTTCTAGAGCTTCCTTACCGTAAAGTGGTTCTATGTACAGGTGACATGGGCTTCGGCGCTCGTAAGACTTACGACCTAGAAGTTTGGGTTCCTGCTCAAGAAACTTACCGTGAAATCTCTTCATGTTCTAACATGTGGGACTTCCAAGCTCGTCGTATGCAAGCGCGTTTCCGTCGTAAAGGCGAGAAGAAACCTGAGCTTGTACACACGCTAAACGGCTCTGGTCTTGCTGTAGGTCGTACAATGGTTGCTATCCTAGAAAACAACCAAGAAGCAGACGGCCGCATTGCAATCCCTACAGTACTTCAGAAGTACATGGCGGGCGCAACGCACATCGGTTAATTCGTTAACCACTTGAACACCAAAACCCAGCCTCAGTGCTGGGTTTTTTGTTATCTGCGTCGAGTGAAAATACGTTGTTATGTAAATATAGGATGAGGTATTGCATAGTTAGCCTAAATTATTAAAACCAGTCCCTAATGATATTTTTCTAAGCTTCATTGAGCGTGACAAGCTCCTCCAAAATATAAAGAGGAGGTACTTTCATGGCTTCAATAAGAATAAGCGGCTCTGTTGGCTTGGGTGGTAAAAATGTGGATGCTGATATTCGTACGGTACAAAGGTCTATTAACCAATTGCTTGGTTCTTTAAGGGGAGTAAAGGAACTTAAAGTGGATGGGAAACTGGGCTCTAGACCGGAAAACTCCAAGACTGTCGCCGCAATTAAAGCTTTTCAGAAAAACCTTGTTGGGATGGCTCGTCCAGATGGAAGGATAGATGTGAATGGAAGAAGCCATCGTAAGTTGATGCAAGGTATCACGGTTTTGAGTGCGAAGAAGGCTTTGCCTGTCTCAACCTCCCTCAAAATGAAGCTCAAGGCTAAATTAGAGCAATATGAGGGAAGAGTCGAGCATATGTATTTGGATACCAGAGGCTATATCACTGTTGGGGTAGGTAGTATGTTAAGCGACGGTACCGCAGCAACAAAGCTCCCATTTGTTCACAATTCTACAAATGAACCGGCTACTTACGAGCAAATCAAAGAAGAGTTTTTGCGTGTTAAGGCCCGGCCTTTTGGAGAGTCAGAGCCAGCTTCAAGGTTTAAGCCTTTTACAGCCCTCAAATTAACTGAAAGCGTGATGAACGAGCAAGTAGCACATCACATACAGTCTTTCGAAAAAGAGCTTAAGGTTATCTATGGAGATGAAGCGTTTACATCTTATCCGGACAACGTAAAGCTAGCGCTTTTTGACATGATATTTAATTTAGGTATGCCAAAACTTAAAGATACTTATCCCAAGTTTAATGGGCATATTCGAAACGGAAATTATCAGCAAGCGGCCCTCGAGTCGAAAAGAAATGGTGTACAAGCAGAAAGAAATGCTTATGTAGCAAACTTATTAAGGTCTCATTAATGAAATCACTCTTCCTTTTACTAGGTTTATCTTCTTCTAGCTTATTCGCAAACCCAATTTCGATAGAGCCCTTCTATAGTCCTTACAATAACTCTGATCGTTTTTTTGTCGAAAAAGTGACCTTCTTAACTCAGGATAATGTCAGAGCAGTTTATGGAGCGGAGTGGTATTTTGAGTTCCCACTTAAGTCCGCTTCTGGAGAAGTCTCAGTAGCTAAAAGTTGTGCAGAACTCGAGCTGAAAAGCCAAAAAAACTTTAGCGCTAAAATAGACTCAGAGCATTCTGCGTTAATGGCAACAAAAGTCTTATGTGAATCTTGGAAAGTGATGGGATCTCTTAAACCATCTAATACTTCTTACATATCAGAAAGCATCATTAGTGAGAGTCTTCCGGATATATCTCCATCAGAGTTGAGTTTTATCATCTCTGATGAACAATTGAGAAAATCAAAAGAAGCACATCGATGGGCTGATATGGATAAAATCACTAGTTTTGAGCGATTGAATGACTTCCAGGCTGTATTTTACGATAACTCCGATGGTTACCAAAAAGTTACTCTTCTTGCGACCGGAGACTACAATGATGATGGTTTGGAGGATGTAATACTGTTAAAGGAAAACAGCGTGTTAAGCGGAAGCTATGGTTCTACTCACGGGTATGTTCTTTCAAGGCTTCAGGAGAATGAGTCATACCAACTAATTAAAGAATGGTAATTGGTTTTAGGTTATCTATTTTTATCAAAGCGTAATAGTGTTTTCGAATTTACCCTAATTATCTTGTTATTTGTAATCGATATAATCATCCACCTTACCACGGTAAGTAGATTTTCTCATTCAAGTAACGAGGAGGGCTTATGGCCGTAGGGTGGGCAAACGACGATAGCGTCAGCCAACAAATTCAAAACACAATAGACGACGAGATTTCCCGTGTTCGTGGCAGTATCACAAAGGGTGAGAGCGCCCATTACTGCGATGAGTGTGGTGATGAGATTCCAGAAGCGCGTCGTCTTGCAATGAAAGGCGTTCGTTTGTGTATCGAATGTCAGTCAACAATCGAATTGGTATCTCAACGCCAAGCATTGTTCAATCGACGAGCGAGTAAAGACAGTCAACTTCGATAGCTTTACTACTCTAATAAATAACGAGACGGTTTGAGTCTCATACTCAAACCGTTTTCGTATTGAATTGAACTATGAAGCGAAGCAGTCTTTACGTTGTAACGCAGCATCAATCGCATTCACTAACTTTTCAATATCTTCTGGCTTGCTGATGAACGGCGGCATCATATAAATCAGTTTGCCAAATGGACGAATCCACACTCCGTGTTCAACAAACAAGGCTTGGATGGTTTCCATATTCACAGGGCGATGCGTTTCCACTACACCAATAGCGCCCAACCAACGGGTGTTTTTCACCAAGTCGTATTCTTCAAGTTTTGGTAGTAACTCAGAAAACAACGCTTCGATTTGTTGGGTTTGCTGTTGCCAGTTACCTTGCTCAATCAATTCCAAACTTGCAGTTGCAACAGCACAGGCAAGTGGGTTACCCATAAACGTTGGGCCATGCATAAAACAACCTGCATCACCACCACAAACGGTATCCGCAACGTGTTTGCTCGCCAGAGTTGCAGAGAGGGTCATGTAGCCTCCAGTGAGTGCTTTCCCGACACACAAAATATCTGGCTGAATGTCTGCATGTTCGCAGGCAAACAATTTACCGGTACGCCCAAATCCGGTTGCGATCTCATCTGCAATCAATAACAAGCCGTATTTGTCGCAAAGCCTACGCACGCCTTTGAGAAACTCTGGATGGTAGATACGCATGCCGCCTGCGCCTTGAACGATAGGCTCTAGGATCACCGCAGCAAGTTCTTTATGGTGCGTCTCAATCTTGTGCTCGAAGTCGGTGAGGTCTTCTGGCTTCCATTCATCCCAATAACCACAAGTTGGTGACTCCGCAAAGATATGCTCAGGCAAAAAGCCTTTGTAGAGAGAGTGCATTGAGTTATCGGGATCGGTAACCGACATCGCCGCAAACGTATCGCCGTGATAACCGTGTCGCAAAGTAAGAAACTTCGGTCGGCGTTCGCCTTTTGCATGCCAATATTGCAGTGCCATTTTTAAGCTGACTTCTACGGCAACGGAGCCTGAATCGGCAAGGAATACATTTTCAAGATTACTTGGGGTTAGGGATAGCAACTTCTTACACAAACTGATTGCTGGCTGGTGGGTAATCCCGCCAAACATCACGTGAGAGACCTGATCGATTTGCTGGTGAGCGGCTTGATTTAAATGCGGATGGTTGTAGCCGTGGATCGTCGACCACCAAGAAGACATGCCGTCGACCAGCTCAGTACCGTCTTCCAATTTAATGTGAACACCATTTGCCGATGCTACTGGGTAGCAGGTCAGAGGTGTCAATGTCGAAGTGTAGGGATGCCAGATATGCTGGCGGTCGAAGGCGAGATCCATGTGCGATTCCAATAATAATTGAGGTTAAAAAATAAACAGATGTAAACTTTGTTCCTTTGTGTTGTGTTGACAGTTTATCGAGACTCAGTAGACTGTCAACACAACAACAAAAGTGACTAAAGGAATACACGTGGAAGTTCGTCATAACTGGACGCATGCTGAAGTGCGCGATCTCATGGAAAAACCATTCATGGATCTCCTATTCGAAGCGCAGCTTGTACATCGTCAATATCAACAAACCAACCATGTTCAAGTAAGCACGCTTCTGTCGATTAAGACAGGTGCTTGTCCAGAAGATTGTAAGTACTGTCCTCAGAGTGCTCGTTACACCACAGACATCGAAAAAGAGCGTCTGATGGAAGTAGAACGCGTACTCGATGCTGCGCAAAAAGCCAAAAATGCTGGTTCTACTCGTTTCTGTATGGGCGCTGCATGGAAAAACCCTAAAGAGCGTGACATGCCGCATTTGACTGACATGATCAAAGGTGTGAAGGGCATGGGTTTAGAAACGTGTATGACATTAGGTATGTTGACACCAGATCAAGCAAAGCAATTGGCAACCGCAGGTCTGGATTACTACAACCACAACCTAGATACCTCACCTGAGTTCTACGGCAACATCATTACCACACGGACTTACCAAGACCGTTTAGATACTTTGTCTCACGTGCGTGATGCTGGCATGAAGATCTGTTCCGGTGGCATCATCGGCATGGGTGAAAGTGCAAACGACCGAGCTGGTTTGTTGGTTGAACTGGCTAACTTGCCGGTACACCCTGAAAGCGTTCCAATCAACATGCTCGTGAAGGTAAAGGGCACACCACTGGAAGAAGTGGATGATGTTGAGCCTTTCGATTTCATTCGCCTGATTGCGATTGCACGAATCATGATGCCTCAGTCAGCCGTTCGTTTATCCGCTGGCCGTGAAAACATGAACGAACAAATGCAAGCGCTGTGTTTTATGGCGGGTGCAAACTCCGTTTTCTATGGCTGCAAGCTTCTGACCACGCCAAACCCTTCTGAAGACAAAGATATGATGCTGTTCAACAAGCTCGGTATTAACAGCCAAGAGGTGTCTCAAAAGCCTGATGAAATCGAAGAAAACGAGTTACTCGATCGCGTCGTAGAGCGCGTTGCTGCCCGTCCGACAAAAGACGACCTTTTCTACGATGCCAGCGTTTAAATCTCGTATCGAGTCCGCTCTTGCTAAGCGTAAAACGCAAGGGTTGAATCGTTCTATGAATGTGGTGTTTGCCGGTAACCAGTCCGTTTTGGAGCACGAAGGCAAGCGCTACATTAATTTCTCAAGTAATGATTATTTGGGCTTGGCCAATGATCAAGCGCTCGTTCGTGCGTGGCAGCAAGGTTTAAGCGTATACGGCAGTGGCAGTGGAGCATCGCCAATGGTCACTGGCTTTAGTGCAGCACACAGCAATTTAGAAGCCGCACTAACTGAATGGTTGGGCTACGACAGAGCAATTCTGTTTGGTTCTGGATTCAGTGCTAATCAAGCCTTGTTGTTCACCTTGTTAGAAAAGTCAGACGTATTGATCCAAGACCGTTTGAATCATGCTTCATTGATAGAAGCGGGGGCGTTGTCACCAGCTAAGATGAAGCGCTTCAAACACAATGACATCGAGCACCTAAAGTCGCTGATTAATAGCGAAGACAACCATCTAGTTGTGACGGAAGGGGTATTCAGCATGGACGGTGACTGCGCGCCGCTCAGCGATATAGCTGAAGCCACTCGCAGTCATGATGCTTGGTTTGCTGTCGATGATGCTCATGGTATTGGCGTTCTTGGTCAATCCGGTGGTGGTTCTTGCGAGTTGGCAACGGTTAAACCTGAGATACTGATCGTTACTTTCGGCAAAGCGTTTGGTATGTCGGGCGCGGCTATTTTATGCGACCACGCAACGGGAGACTTTTTGACTCAGTTTGCTCGTCACCATGTGTATTCCACAGCGATGCCTCCGGCACAAGCCTATGCGCTAACGCATGCGGTTTCTATCGTTCAAGAGCAGTCTTGGCGACGTGAAAAGCTTTCAGAGCTTAGTGAAGTGTATCGAGACTGCCTCAGCGATCTGGAGGGCTTTGCTGAGACTCAGACTTCGATTAAGCCGTTTGTGATTGGTGAATCTGAACTGGCTTTGCAGGTTGCGAGCGCTTGTCGCCAAAACGGCATTTGGGTTACCGCTATTCGACCACCGACGGTGCCTAAAGGGACGTCTCGCCTTCGAATCACACTCACTGCCAATCACACCAACGAACAAGTTAAAACGCTTTCAATGGCATTGAAGCAAGCATTAGGAGCGCTGTAATGGATAATGCAACTACCGCATTAGCGCAAACGCTCGCGTTAGAGAGTTTCCATCAAGATAAAGACGCGATTGCCTCTTCGTTTGGTAAAGCAGCAGAAACATACGATAAACATGCGGCTTTTCAACGTGATGTCGGGCATCAGCTGCTTGATAAACTTCCTGAAAACTTGACGGGAAAACGTGTATTGGATTTAGGTTGTGGCACGGGTTATTTCTCCCAACTACTTCAACAACGCGGTGCGGAAGTAGTCTGCGGCGATATCTCTCAAGCCATGTTAGATAAAGCAGAGCAGCGTTGTGGTGCAGTACGAATGCACTACCAAGTTGCTGATGCTGAAAACTTACCATTTGACGATGATAGCTTCGATTACGTGTTTTCAAGTTTAGCGCTGCAATGGTGTACAGATTTAAGTTACCCACTAAAAGAAGTGCGCCGCGTGCTAAAAAATGGTGGGAAAGCGTGGTTCTCTACACTGGTTGATGGATCACTGTATGAGCTGCGTGCATCATGGGAAAAAATTGATGCATATCAACACGTCAATAACTTTCTAACGCTCAATCAGGTAAAAATTGCGTTAGCGCAATCTCGATGTGACAGCCATCAACTAGACTTGACCACCATCACAGTTTGGTACGACTCTGCATTTTCAGTTATGCGTGACCTCAAAGGTATAGGTGCAAATCACGTAAGCGGGCGCTCACACGGTTTAACTAGTCGCGAGACTTTGTTAAAAGTTGAGCATGCGTACCAAGCGTTTAAAAACGATCAAGGTCTTCTACCTGCAAGTTATCAGGTTTGTTTTGGAGTAATACATCTATGATTGATGCTTTTTTTATTGCTGGTACGGATACTGATGTTGGAAAGACGGTAGCGTCTAAAGCCATTTTGCAAGCGATCGCCGCAAAAGGACTAAACACTATTGGTTATAAGCCAGTGGCAGCAGGGAGTGACAAGACTGAAGCCGGATGGCGTAACTCTGATGCTTTACACTTACAAGACGCCGCAACACTCGATGTGGCCTATGATGATGTGAACCCATACGCTTTAGAGTTGCCTGCTTCTCCCCACATTGCAGCGAAGCATGAACATGTCGAAATAAGTTACGATGTTCTGAGTCAAAAACTGGCTCAACATAAGCAGCAAGCCGATGTTGTTCTCGTTGAAGGTGCTGGAGGCTGGCGTGTGCCAGTATCCGATACGGACTGTTTATCTACATGGGTAAAAGAAGAGCAGTTACCTGTTGTACTGGTGGTTGGCATTAAATTAGGCTGTTTGAGCCACGCTTTACTCACAGCGGAGAGTATTAAAGCGGATGGTTTGAATCTTGTTGGCTGGGTGGCAAACCGCGTCAACCCAGGCACAGAGCACTACGCTGACATTATCGAGATGCTAGAAGCACGTATCGATGCACCTAAGCTTGGGGAAATTCCATATATTCCAAGTGCTAAACGTAAAGAGCTAGGCAAGTACATTAATGTAGAGCCGTTGCTAAACACTGACTAATGGTGTTTAGGGTAAAAGACTAAAAAACCAAAGGGCTGCGCAATGCAGCCCTTTCTTGTTGGTGTAACCTAAAAAGTCAGATTACTTATCTTGGCTGAGCCCCATCAATGCTTGTTGTGTTTCTGCAACACGCTGAGACATATGATGATCGGTTGAAATACCAAGTTGTTGCTTTGCCTCGTCCTCTGAGATGCCTAGGTGACAACGCAGTAAATCAATAGCCATCTGATAGTCGTTAGTTTCTACCATGGTTTTTCCCTCAATACATGGAGTTTTTGAGCTCACCCAATGCACTTTTTGCAATGTACTTAGAGTGGCTCTGTTTTGTTCATCTCATTCGAATTTAGCATGTCCATGTAGCCGCACAATAAGACCAAAGTCTATAGCAGAGCTAACGTACTGTTTTTGGTCTATTAAAAAATTTCTAGCTAAGTTGCTAAGAGGTGATAGATTTAACACCAAGATCATCTATCAATAGATGATGGGTAGCTCAGAGCTTATTTTATCATTTTGATAAATGTATATGAACGGAGGTTCCGGCTCCTACCAAAGCATGTTTTGAAATCGCTTGAATCAAATATTTCAGTCCCGAAAACAAATGTTGCAATTTATTGCTTAACCTTGTTTTTATCGCGGATAGACTATATCTATAACGCACGGAACATGAAAATCAACGGAATTGGCTTTTATAGCGATTACCATTTGTTCCTTATAACAATCCGTTTTAAAAAAACGATAAGCTTCCTCGGAGAAAAGTAATGAAGCGAATTATGTTATTCCTAGCAACTAACCTAGCTGTCGTGCTAGTGCTTAGTGTTGTTCTGAATATTGTTTACGCTGTAACTGGAATGCAACCAGGCAGTCTGTCAGGTTTACTTGTAATGGCTGCTGTATTTGGTTTTGGTGGCGCATTTATTTCGTTGATGATGTCAAAGGGTATGGCGCTACGCTCGGTTGGTGGTATGGTCATTGAAAGCCCGCGCAACGAAACGGAGCATTGGTTAGTCGAAACTGTGGGTCGTCAAGCTCAACAAGTGGGTATTGGTATGCCAACGGTGGCTATTTATGATTCACCAGATATCAATGCATTTGCGACAGGTGCAAAACGAGATGACTCTCTTGTCGCCGTTTCTACTGGTCTTTTACACAATATGACTCGTGATGAGGCAGAGGCAGTACTTGCACACGAAGTGAGCCATATTGCAAATGGTGATATGGTCACGATGACGTTGATGCAAGGTGTCGTGAACACGTTTGTTATCTTCCTATCACGCTTTATTGCCAATATCGTGGCATCGAACGATGATGAAGAAGGCCAAGGTACAAATATGATGGTTTACTTTGGCGTATCCATGGTGCTTGAACTGGTATTTGGTTTCCTAGCTAGCTTCTTGACTATGTGGTACAGCCGTCATCGCGAATTCCACGCGGACGCAGGTGCTGCGCGCCTCGTTGGCAAAGAAAAAATGATTGCGGCTCTAGAGCGTTTGAAGGTGAGTCATGAATCTCAACTGGATGGCACCATGATGGCGTTTGGTATCAATGGCAAGCAGTCGCTGACTGAGCTATTAATGAGCCACCCTCCGCTAGATAAACGTATTGCAGCGTTGCGAGGCCAGCAATACTAATTGTTCCTACTTAAATAATTGTTAATCTGCTGAAAAGGCTTGGTTTTGACCAAGCTTTTTTTTCGCCGATTGATCGCGTGCGAACTTCATCACGTACTACTTACAGAAATAAAGTTATACAAAATTATTTTTGTACAACTTTGGTGGAATGAACTATCTTGTACATATAATAATTTTGTACAACTTAATGGGCGTGTAGGAGTAAAAAATGGACATACAGTCTGTTGGCAATATCTATCAAAAGCTCAACAAAGCGAACTTACATCTGCTTAAGGATATATATCACCAAGATGTAGTATTTGAGGACGCAGCGCATCGTTTAGAAGGATGGCCAGCACTTTCGGATTATTTCACCTCATTATATGCCAACGTCATCAGTTGTGATTTTGTAATCCATGAGCATCAACAAGTCGGAGATACAGGCTTCCTAACTTGGACAATGGACCTTCAGCATCCCAAACTTCAGAAGGGTGCGCCTATTCTCGTCAATGGTGTTTCGCACCTCAAATTTAGCGAAGGTCAGGTCATTTATCACCGAGACTATTTTGATCTCGGAGAGATGCTCTATGAGCATTTACCGTTACTTGGTTCAGTCGTTAAAACCATCAAGCAGAGGTTAGGACAATGAACAACACCATCTTAATCACAGGCGCCACCTCCGGAATAGGAAGGCAGCTTGCCCTAGATTACGCGAACTCAGAATGGAATGTGATTGCTTGTGGTCGGAATCAAGATGTTCTTGCAGAACTGGAGGCAGTTTCCTCCAAAATTCATACATTGCAGTTTGATGTGACAAATTATGAGGAAACTCAGCAGGCGCTCTCTAATTTGCCATTTACGCCAAACACATGGGTTTTTAACGCAGGCGATTGTGAGTACATGGATGAGGGAGTGGTCGACGCGAAACTCATGGCGCGTGTGATGAACGTAAATGTTGTCGGTGTTGCCAACTGCGTTGAAGGCTGCCAAGTGCATTTAGAGAGAGGGCACCGCATTGTTATTGTTGGCTCTATCGCATCAGAAGTGGCATTGCCTCGTGCTGAAGCTTACGGCGCATCCAAAGCGGCAGTCAGTTATTTTGCACGCACGCTCGCCGTCGACTTGAAAAAGAAAGGGATCAAAGTGGTAACGGTGTTTCCTGGTTTTGTTGAAACGCCGTTGACTGACAAAAACGACTTCGAAATGCCAATGATCATTTCTACTCAGCAAGCGTCGGACTCTATCAGGAAGCAGTTAGCCGCCAACAAGACCTATATCTATTTCCCGGCGAGATTTACCAGTATTTTACGTTTTATCTCGTTACTTCCATACAGTTGGCAAGCTCGCCTAACTGCTAAACTCGTATCATAAGAAGGAATAAAAATGAAAACAGCAGGAAGAAAGAAGATAGCGATTGTGGGAACGGGAATCTCTGGCCTTACTTGTGGTTATTACTTGCATAAAGAACATGATGTAACGCTGTTTGAAGCGAACGATTACATCGGTGGCCATACTGCAACCGTTGATGTGAGCCTTGATGGTAAAGAATACGCGATAGATACTGGGTTCATCGTCTATAACGACCGTACGTACCCTAATTTCATTAAAATGATGAGCGAGATTGGCGTTGAAGGTCTGCCGACTCAAATGAGCTTCAGTGTCAGAAATGATGGGAACGGACTAGAGTACAACGGCCACACAGTGTCGACATTGTTTGCTCAAAAACGTAACTGGGCAAACCCTAAATTTTATCGATTTATCTTCGAGATACTTCGTTTCAATAAACTTGCCAAGCGCTTCGCTAGCGAGCAGTCCACGCACTCTCAGACGTTAGGTGAGTTCCTTGACGAACACAAATTCAGTGCTTTCTTTACCGATAACTACATATTACCGATGGGCGCTGCGATTTGGTCGTCGACTTTGGCTGACATGCGCGCATTCCCTCTTATGTTCTTCTTACGTTTCTTCCTCAACCACGGTCTGCTAGATGTGACTAACCGACCACAATGGTATGTGATTAAAGGTGGTTCACGTTCATACATTCCACCATTGACTAAAGGCTTTGTCGAGAATATTCGTCTTAATAGTCCTGTCGAAAAAGTGGTTCGCAACGAAAAAGGGGTTGGCGTTCAAGTTCGCGGAGAAACACATTGGTTTGATGACGTTATCTTTGCTTGTCACAGTGATCAAGCAATGAGAACGCTAGAGGATATCAGCCCAATTGAGCAGGAAATCTTGGGGGATATGACATACCAAGCAAATGAAGTTGTTCTTCATACCGACTCTGCCGTACTACCAAAACGTAAGGCAGCATGGGCATCATGGAACTACCTATTGGAAGGAAGTGAAGAGGAACAGCAACGCCTCCCTTCGCTCACTTATAACATGAATATTCTTCAGCATATTCAATCAGAACACACGTTTTGTGTAACGTTGAATAGTACTGAGCAAATTAACTCAAATAAAGTCTTGCGTTCGTTCACTTATCATCATCCAGTATTCACCACTGAGTCTATTGCAGCGCAGCAGCGCAAAAATGAGATACAGGGTAAACAAAGTACCTGGTTCTGCGGCGCTTATTGGTACAACGGTTTTCATGAAGATGGCGTGCGTAGCGCGCTTGATGTTGTGAAAGAGCTAGAAGAAAAGTACCGCGAACAAAATGTGGTTCCTTTCGAAAAAGGCGCAGCGTGATATGGATAGCCAAATGAACAGCCGATTGTTTATAGGCAACGTTCGTCACCGTCGATTCACGCCTGTGAATCATGAGTTGAACTACTCTTTATTTATGCCCGCCATTGATGTAGACGAGATCGATGCTTTAGAGAAAAAAGTATGGGGTTTTGGTTCGCGTTGGTGGCATTGGGCTCGCTTCAAGCGCAGTGATTACATTGGTGAAGGTAGCGTCAAGTCGGCAGTGCACAGCAAAATTGAAGAACTGACAGGTGTCCGCTGTACCGGCAAGGTAATCGCAGTCTGTCACTTGCGTTATCTAGGACTTTATTTCAGTCCCGTTAATTTCTACTACGTTTATAACGCGGAAGGAGAATGGAAGTATCTCCTCGCAGAGGTGAGTAACACTCCTTGGAATGAACGACATTACTACGTGGTGTCAGCAGATAAAGAAGAAGAAAAGTTTGGTTGGGAACAAGATAAAGCATTCCATGTTTCACCATTCAACCCGATTGACCAACTCTACCGCTGGAGAATTAAACCTTTGACAGACAAGTTGAATATTCATCTTGAATGTCACAAAGGAGAGAAACACTTTGATGCCACCATGGTTATGAAAGCCAAGCCACTTTCAAGCAAAACCTTATTGAGGTGTTTGATCGTTACACCAATACAAACGGTAAAAGTAATGGTTGGTATTTATTGGCACGCATTAAAACTTTGGGTGAAAGGCGCACCTTTTTATTCTCATCCTAAATATTCAACGCATGAAGAAATAGAAGCCGATACTGAAAAAACAGACAAAAAAAATAAAAAGCATAAGGAGAATTCTGCATGTTAAATACTAGTTCTATGACATTGCCGCGTAAATTGACGACAACGCAAAAAGCGGCTCGCGGAGTTATTTTTCAATGTCTGCAAAAAATGGAAATCGGCTGCTTAACAGTTATTGAAAGTTTTAAGACGGAAACGACAGAGCGAAGCGAGCGTTTTAGTGCGCCAAATGGGGAGTACAGTGGTCAACCTGTTGTCGCTATTATAGAGGTAAAACATCCAGGCTTTTATTCACGGATCTTGCAGGGCGGCAGTATTGCTGCTGGTGAGGCTTATATGGATGGGTGGTGGGATAGCCCCGATTTAACCTCATTAATGAAACTGATGGCCCTTAACATGCGTGCTCTAGATAAACTCGAAGAGCAAGGCAGTTGGTTGACTAAAATACTGTACAAGTTCAGTCATTGGTCAAACAGAAACTCTGAAGAGAACTCACGTAAAAATATCCATGCGCATTACGACTTGGGTAACAACCTATACGAAGCGTTCCTTGATACCAATATGCTGTACTCGTCGGCGCTTTACAATCATGCGGATGACTCTCTAGAGCAGGCTCAAATCAACAAAATGGATCGTCTATGTCAGCAACTTGAGCTGAAGCCCACTGATCATGTTGTTGAAATTGGCACTGGGTGGGGCGCTATGGCGATTTACATGGCCGAACAATACGGTTGTCAGGTCACCACAACAACGATATCTGAAGAGCAACACGTGTACGCGGAGCAAAAAATCAAAGAGCGTGGCTTAGAAGACAAAATCACTCTACTCAAAGAAGATTACCGAAACCTAACCGGCACTTATGACAAGCTCGTTTCTATTGAAATGATTGAAGCTGTGGGCAAACAATTCCTGCCTTCGTACATTAAGGTCTGTGAGTCTTTATTAAAGTCCGGTGGCTTGATGGCGATTCAAGCGATTACGATTGCCGATCAGCGTTACGATTACTACAGTAACAACGTCGACTTTATCCAAAAGTACATTTTCCCGGGTGGTTTTTTACCGTCGGTAACCTCACTAACCCAAGCTACAACAAAATATAGTGACTTAGTGACGCGAGACTTGTTCGATATTGGTTTGGACTACGCCAAGACGCTGAACGAATGGCACTTACGTTTTAATCGAGCAGAGAATGAAGTGCGCTCGTTTGGCTACGACGACCGCTTTGTGCGTATGTGGCGCTACTATTTGAGCTACTGTGAAGGTGGCTTTTTGGCTCGCACGATCAGTGCCGTTCACATGACGTTTCAACGCCCGTAGTTCGTTATGAAGGTGTTTCTTGCTTCGACATGGTTCCAACTCTGCTGGTTTGCAGCGGTGCTTGGAACCTATCAATGGCAATGGGTGACGTTATTCCTTACTTTGGCAACCCTACTATATTGTTTGAAAACTGACGCATCTTCGCTCAAAAGTATTGGTGTGATCGTCACGAGCGGGCTCGTGCTTGATACGCTCAATCAACAACTCTCGGTCTTTGTCTTTCCAACCCCATGGCTGCCAGTCTGGTTATTATGCTTGTGGGTTTTGTTTTCTTGGTATGCCTATCAACTTAAGTCAATTTTGTACCGTTTCCCAAAAACCTACGTATCAATAGTAGGCGGACTCGGAGGAACAGTGAGCTACCTTGCTGGCTATAAGCTCCAAGCCGTTGAATTTGGATTTAGCACTGGCGCTACACTGGCAATGTTGTTTGTCGAATGGTGCGTCATGATGCTCTTGATACTCAAGGTGTACGGAAATGAAAAGCTTGAAGAGAGTTTTAACTCAGAGACTGACTAGGTTGCTTGCGTTGGTAATAGTAACTGGTTCTTTTGCTCTGCAAGCTCAACCTGTTGGAAATAGCGAAGCCGCAAGCAACATTGCGAATTGGAAGGGATGGAAAACTGTTGGAGAAGCCCAACTTACTTGGTTCATCTTCGATATTTATCACTCAAGATTAAAAGCGCCTGATGGAAAGTTCATCGTAAGCGATGACGTATCGCCACATCCCCTTGCGTTGGAAATTAATTACAAGAGAGACATCAGTAAGCAACAGCTGCTTGATGTGACGGATGAGCAGTGGGCGAAATTGGGTTTTACTGACTCATATCGAAAAGCTTGGATCAGCGAGCTCGATCGTATGTTTCCTGATATTCAAAAAGGTGACGAGCTTACTTATCTAACAGATGGAAAATCTGGTCAGCTTTTTTATAAGCAGGTTGGGGACGTGCAAGTAAAGAACATTGGCATCATTGAAGACGAACGAATGAACGATGCATTTTTAGCTATATGGTTATCACCCAACACAGAATTTCCGAAACTCCGAAAACAATTGATAGGGCAGGTTAGATAGTGCTTAAACGAATTTTTAAATCAGCGACTTTAGTGGCAGCTGTTTTTCTTTCGGCATGTTCCGCAGACATTGATAATTACCGCTCTTCTACACCGACTTTTGACGTATTCGGTTATTTCGAAGGCGACATAAAGGCGTGGGGGATGGTGCAAGATTATACCGAACAGCAAACCCGTCGCTTTGAAGTCGATATAGTGGGTACTGTAGAAGGTGATACGCTGACGCTAGTGGAAGACTTCGCGTTTGATGACGGAGAGGTGGACCAGCGAATTTGGGTTATCACTAGATTAGAAGACGGTAGTTATGAAGGTAAGGCAGACGATATTATAGGTGTAGCAACAGGGGAAGAGCAGGGCAATGCGCTACAGTGGCAATATGACTTTGAGCTACAAATGGAGGATTCATCAGTGACGGTTGCTTTTGATGATTGGCTTTACCGTCAGGATGACAGACACGTTTTCAATCTAACGAAAATAAAAAAGTTTGGTGTGGAAGTAGGAACAATAACCTTGTTCTTCCAAAAGCAGCCATAACAAATGGGGAAGATCTTCAATTAATAATCCATGCCATATAACTAAAATTATTTTCTCCCGACCTAACTCTCCTAACTAAAAAGGTTGACGCTTTCGCGTCAACCTTTTAGGTATCTGGTCGTTACAGGAGGATTACAGCTTATCTGTCAGCTCGATTGCTTGACCGATATAGTTCGCTGGCGTCATCTCTTTCAGACGTGCTTTCTCGTGCTCAGGAAGCTCAAGACCGTCGATGAAGTTACGCATTGCTTCGCCGTCTACACGCTTACCACGAGTTAGCTCTTTCAGCTTCTCGTATGGCTTCTCGATGCCGTAACGACGCATAACTGTTTGTACTGGCTCAGCTAGTACTTCCCAGTTCTTGTCTAATTCAGCAAGAAGCGCTTCACGGTTTACTTCTAGCTTGCTGATGCCTTTAAGCGTAGAAGTGTAAGCGATGATAGCGTAGCCAACACCAACACCAAGGTTACGTAGAACCGTTGAGTCAGTTAGGTCACGTTGCCAACGAGAGATAGGCAGTTTCTGTGCTAGGTGGCCGAATACAGCGTTCGCAAGACCTAGGTTACCTTCTGAGTTTTCAAAGTCGATTGGGTTAACTTTGTGAGGCATTGTTGAAGAACCGATCTCACCAGCAATAGTTTTTTGCTTGAAGTGGCCTAGTGCAATGTAACCCCAAACGTCACGGTCGAAGTCAATCAGGATAGTGTTGAAACGAGCGATAGCGTCGAACAGCTCAGCGATGTAATCGTGCGGTTCGATTTGAGTTGTGTAAGGGTTCCAAGTTACGCCTAGAGACTCTGTGATGAACTCTTCAGAGAACTTGTGCCAATCTAGCTCTGGGTAAGCAGAAAGGTGTGCGTTGTAGTTACCTACTGCACCGTTGATTTTCGCTAGGATCTCAACGTTTTCGATTTGCTTGAATTGACGCTCCATACGGTACGCCACGTTTGCCATTTCTTTACCCATAGTAGATGGAGAAGCAGGCTGACCGTGTGTACGAGATAGAAGAGGAATGTCGCGGTATTCCACTGCTAGTGCTTTGATAGCGTCGATTAGGTTACGGATTTCTGGAAGAATCACGTTCTCACGCGCTTCTTTAAGCATTAGAGCGTGTGATGTGTTGTTGATGTCTTCAGAAGTACATGCGAAGTGGAAGAACTCGTTTACTGCGTGCAGTTCAGGAACGTCTGCTACTTTCTCTTTTAGGAAGTACTCAACCGCTTTTACGTCGTGGTTAGTTGTACGCTCGATCTCTTTGATACGGCGTGCATCTTCTTCAGAGAAGTTTGCAGCAAGGTCGTCTAGGAATTGGTTTGCTTCTGCGCTAAACGCTGGCACTTCTGCAATTTCAGCAGTAGCAGCAAGCTTTTGTAGCCAGCGGATTTCAACGATAGTACGGTACTTTAGTAGACCGTATTCACTGAAAATTTCGCGTAACGCAATTGTCTTGCTTCCGTAACGGCCGTCTACTGGTGAAACAGCAGTCAATGCTGACAGTTCCATGATGTTCTCCTGAATTGGGTTTCTAAATTTCGTGAGCTTTATACCAATAACTGTGGCAATTGTCACGAATATTGCGCAAACGTTTGCGCGAGATTTGTTTTAGTCGAAAAAAATGAGCTCGCGATAAACGCGAGCTGCTTATTTGATATTTTACTACAGACGAGCAAGAAGGATTTGTGCTTGCTCTACCATCTTCTTGCGCCCGAAGATTAGGTGGCGACGCTTACCACCAACTTGACGCCAAAGAACTGCACTACGAATGCCAGATAACAACAGCGCACGAACTTTGTGTTGGCTTGCCGTTTGCTGCAGTACAGATGGCGTGCCCGTTACTTGAATGCGTGGGCCAATAGGGCTAACGACATCCAGATAGATGCTCGCTAAATTGCTGATCATTTGATCGTCTAGTAGCTCAAAGTGCTCTGACTGACGCTTGGCCATTTGAATACGGTCGCCAAGCTGAGACATAGCATCGTTACGAGAGCTTAACTTACGTTCTAACGCCATTAAACTAATAATGTAACGAGTAATTTCACTGCCTGATGGTGTGCTATCAATCCCTTTAACCAAGCATTCTAGGCCGAGCTTTAGATCGGCTTCGCGACCGAATACGCCAACTGTGTTAGCAGGGTTCGTGCTCAAAATAGCGTTGATTGATGTTTCAAAAGCATCTTGATCACAATGTCCGTTTCTCGCTACCTGTTGAACTAAAGCAACAGCTTGGCAAATCCCAGCGAAAGCGATAGTACGGTCATAAAGTGTATTCGCCACGTAACGACTCCTAAGCTTGAGAATATTTAATGCGTTGCTCGATGATGCCGCCACCTAGGCACACGTCACCTTTGTAGAACACTGCTGATTGACCTGGAGTTACAGCAATTTGTGGCTCGTCAAAGATAACTTTAATGTTTTCATCATCGATAGGGATGATTGTACAAGGAATATCTTCCTGACGGTAACGAGTTTTCACTGTGCACTTCATAACATCGCGAATTGGCTCACGATCTACCCAGTGAAGTTGTGATGCAAGTAGACCTTCTGATTTCAACATTGGATGGTCTTTACCTTGAACGGCAATCAAAACGTTACGTTCTAGATCTTTCTCACCAACGAACCATGGGTCCTCGTTACCACCGCCGCCTTTACGGCCACCAATGTGTAGACCTTTACGCTGACCAAGCGTGTGGTACATCAGGCCTTGGTGTTGACCAATCACTTCGCCTTCTGGCGTCTCGATATTACCAGGCTGAGCTGGAAGGTAGCGACCCAGGAATTCCGTAAACTTGCGTTCACCGATGAAACAAATACCAGTTGAATCTTTCTTCTTCGCAGTAATTAGGTCTTGTTCTTCCGCAATGCGGCGTACTTCTGGTTTCTCTAGGTCACCAACAGGGAATAGGCTACGTGCGATTTGCTCGTTGCTTAATGTGTACAGGAAGTAGCTTTGATCTTTGTTGCCATCTAGACCACGCAGCATCTGTGGTTTTTCACCATTTTCTGGGAAAGAGCGACGCACATAGTGGCCCATTGCAATGTAATCAGCATCAAGTACTTCATCAGCGAATTCTAGGAATGCTTTGAACTTGATTTCTTTGTTACAAAGAATGTCAGGGTTCGGAGTACGGCCAGCTTTGTATTCAGCAAGGAAGTACTCAAATACGTTATCCCAGTATTCGGCAGCAAAGTTGATAGTGTGTAGGTGGATGCCTAGCTTGTCACATACTGCCTGAGCGTCAGCAAGATCTTCTGCCGCTGTACAATATTCTTCGTTGTCATCTTCTTCCCAGTTCTTCATGAAAAGGCCTTCTACTTGGTAGCCTTGCTGCTTTAGAAGATACGCGGAAACAGATGAATCAACGCCGCCGGACATACCGACGATGACTTTCTTTTGGCTGTTATCAGACATTACTAAACACCACTTAAATAAACGGGATGCAGATTCTATCAGAATCCACAGACCGGTGACAGATCCGAGATCGAAATCACAATTCGTTTCGCTGGATTTTTCTTCAACAAAGATTCGAACGAGTAATTTCGCAAGTATAGAAGAGGTATATATGGCATAGTTGGCCAAAATCCAAGAGGAAACACCAAATGACAGAAGAAAACCAACTTATGCAAGAAAGTGAGTTGATTGAAATTGTTGAAAATCAGCTCGAAGATGGCAACCCGCTTAAAGTAAAAGAAACCCTTATGCGTTTAATGATGACTGGCACACCACGTGAAGATGCGGTTGCGATGATGGCATGTGCGATGTCAATTGAGATTTTTGATGTAATGAAGAATGAAGGTGAGTTCAACCTAAAGCGTTATAGCGAGCACCTTGAGCAACTACCAGATCTCAGCTTTATGGAAGGTGAATAAGCCACCTAAAAGAAAAAAGTAGTCAGCAAACGTTTGCTATAATCGCTTTTATTGCTGCTTTATTATTAGCGGTATAGAATCCGCTCTCCTTTTCATCCCCTTACTCAGACTGACAATATGAAATTTCCTGGACAACGCAAATCGAAGCACTATTTTCCTGTTCATGCTCGTGACCCGCTGGTGAGCCAAGCACAAGAAAGCAAGAAGATGACGCGCACTCACATCATTGGTATTGACCAAACCTTGGTTGATATTGAAGCAAAAGTTACAACGGATGTGATTGAAAAGTACGGTCTGAGTAAAGGTCACTCTTTGGTTATCGATGACGAAAGAGCAGAAGAGTTATACCAGCAACTGAAAGAAGAGAACTTGATTACCAATGAGTATGCGGGCGGTACAATTGGTAACACGCTACATAACTACTCCGTGCTAGCTGATGACCGCTCCACACTACTTGGAGTGATGAGCCAGGATATTAAGATTGGCAGCTACGGTTACCGTTATCTTTGTAATACATCAAGCCGCATGGACTTGAACTACCTACAAGGTGTAGATGGTGCAATTGGCCGTTGTTTTGCTCTTATCACAGAAGACGGTGAACGTACTTTTGCTATCAGCGAAGGGCAAATGAACCAACTCCATCCTGATAGCATTCCAGAGAAAATCTTTAAAAATGCATCAGCACTTGTACTGACGTCATATCTAGTACGTTGCAAAGACGGCGACCCAATGCCGGAAGCAACAATGAAAGCGATTGAGTACGCGAAAAAGAATGATGTGCCTGTTGTTCTGACTTTAGGCACAAAGTTTGTTATTCAAGATGACCCTAAATATTGGCAAGAATTCATTCGAGATAACGTTTCAGTCGTTGCGATGAATGAAGATGAAGCAGAAGCTCTGACGGGGGAATCTGATCCACTTGCTGCGTCTGATAAAACATTGGAGTGGGCTGATCTAGTATTGTGCACGGCGGGTCCTGTAGGTCTATTTATGGCTGGGTATACGGAAGATAGCGCGAAGCGCGAAACTTCTTTGCCATTGCTTCCAGGGTCAATTGCTGAATTTAATCGTTATGAATTTAGTCGCCCGGCGAAAAAAGACTCATGCGAGACGCCAATAAAAGTGTACTCGCATATCTCGCCATATATGGGTGGCCCAGAAAAAATTAAGAATACAAATGGCGCAGGTGATGCCGCGTTATCTGCTGTTCTTCATGATATGGCAGCAAATAAATACCATAAAGAAAATGTGCCTAATTCAAGCAAGCACAGTAACGAGTATTTAACTTACTCTTCTTTTTCTCAAGTCTGCAAATACGCAAACCGCGCGAGCTACGAAGTTCTCGTGCAACATTCACCACGATTGTCGCGCGGACTTCCTGAGCGAGAAGATAGTCTAGAAGAAGCATACTGGGAACGTTAATACGAAGCGATTTAATTAACTATTCTGTAACTAAAGTAAAAGGCACATTAAGAAATGTGCCTTTTTTATTTGTAATGGTTTAAATAAAAAAGGCTCCCTATGGGAGCCTTTTAAAAAATAGCACGGATCTAGATTAGGAACTCATCCAGAGATTTACCTGCATCAAGTTGCTCTTGAATCGCCGAAGGTGTACGACCTTGGCCAGTCCAAGTTTTCTCATTACCGTTTGAATCTGTGTATTTGTATTTAGCAGGGCGAGGTGCGCGCTTCGCTTTGCCTTTCGTCTTAGTTTCGCCAGATAGCGCAGTAATAAGTGCTTCTACGTCAATACCGTCTTGAGCGATTTTCTCAGCAATCTCTGCAAGCTTAGCTTCTTGCTCTGCTTGTGCTGCGCGTTCTGCTTCTTCTGCTTCACGACGCTCATCTACGACAGTAGTGAGTTTATCTAGAGCTTCTTCCAATTGTTCTAGAGTCAGCTCACGAGAAAATGCACGAAGGCTACGGATATTTAGAAGGGTTTTAGTCAGCTCTGACATAACGATTCCTATTAAAAGGTTAATGTGTTGGGCACTTTTTATCGTTACGATTAAATAATGCCAATCTATAAATAAACAAAGAGTCCTTATATTTAACTTTATCTTTTCCTTATGTGCAAATGCTAAATCAAGATTTTGTTTAAATTTGACTATTTTTTAAAGCAATTAATATTATTACACTCGAAATAAATCATTATTAGATGAGAACTAAAATCAACAATCATTATTGTATAGAGAGAGTGACAGCTTGGCTTTTTATAGAAAAATTTGAGTTATTACTTAAAAATATGAAGCATCCATCTTTAATGCTGTGTCATATATCCTTAATTTATTGATATAAGATAAACCATGATATTTCTAAGGTAGTAATAATGTTTCATAAATAACATGATTGATGTGATTTCAGTTGCACAAAACTTATGGAAGTAGGCAAGGTTTATAAATTATCTCAGTCATTATTTATTTGTTTAATTTAGTTTGATGTGTTGCATTGACTCTCATCATAAGTACAATGGCTGCCACCTGATGCAATATTGCAGACAATTTGTTGTTAATTTGTACAGTTAGTGGTTAATTGTTTGTTGTTGCCGTAGAGGCGCGGTCTCGAAGAGTAGCTATTATTGGGGTGATGCCAATGAATAATAGTGGAAGGCGAAGATTGCCGAAGTAAGTAACTCATCAAAGTTACTTGCTGGGGTTGTATCTGAAAGGAACAACACTGCCATAGTATATATTCACATTAAACTATGGAGCGCTACTGTAGGGTTGGGTGGAGTGTTCGCTTCCCTGTCGCTAAGTTCAACATGAGCACGTATCGTATGCTACGTGACTTGTCTGCAGTAGATCTCTAGCCAAACTTTGGTTTTTGAAGATCATGAATTTAATAGATTTTTCTAGTTCTCCTGTTTCATTATTGCCACCTATTGTCGCTTTGACTTTGGCGATTTTGACTCGACGTGTATTAGTTTCCTTGGGTGTAGGTATCGTGCTAGGTGCGGTGCTACTTAATAGCTGGTCTATCAGCGACACCGCAGGTTACGTCAGTTCTCAAGTTTCTTCTGTCTTTATTGAAGATGGCGGAATTAACACTTGGAACATGAGCATTGTTGGTTTCCTAATCTTATTAGGTATGACAACAGCTTTATTAACGCTATCTGGCGGTACTCGTGCTTTTGCTGAATGGGCACAATCTCGAGTGAAGAGTAAACGCGGCTCCAAACTTCTTGCCGCCTTTTTAGGCGTATTCATTTTTGTCGATGATTACTTTAATAGCCTTGCTGTTGGTGCGATCTCTCGCCCAGTAACCGATCGCTTTTATGTGTCTCGCGCTAAGCTTGCGTACATTCTAGACTCAACCGCTGCTCCAATGTGTGTAATTATGCCTGCTTCTAGCTGGGGTGCTTACATTATTACTATTATTGGCGGGATCTTAGTCTCACATGGGATCACAGAGTATTCGGCTCTTGGCGCATATGTTCGTCTTATTCCAATGAACTTCTACGCCGTTTTTGCGCTGCTAATGGTGTTCGCTGTTGCGTGGTTTGGTCTTGATATTGGTAAAATGCGTGAGCATGAGATCTCTGCATCGCAAGGTCGTGGCTTTGATAAAGACAAAGAAAATGACTCGCAAGAAGCGCATGACCTAAACGAAGAGCTAGATATCCGTGAAAGTGAAAAGGGTAAAGTGTCAGATTTGATACTTCCTATCGTGACGCTGATTATCGCGACTATCGCTTCAATGCTTTACACGGGTGGCCAAGCATTGGCTGCTGATGGTAAGGAGTTTGCGCTTCTTGGTGCTTTTGAAAATACAGATGTAGGTACATCACTAATCTACGGTAGCTTGCTTGGCTTAGCAGTTGCACTGTTTACTGTTGTGAAGCAAGGTCTACCAATGGCTGAGATCGCACGTACACTTTGGATTGGTGCTAAGTCTATGTTTGGTGCGATTCTAATCTTAGTATTTGCCTGGACCATTGGTTCTGTTATCGGTGATATGAAGACTGGTACTTACCTTTCGACAATGGCGCAGGGCAATATCAACCCTCATTGGCTCCCAGTTATCCTATTCTTGTTGTCTGGCCTGATGGCGTTCTCAACAGGTACTTCATGGGGTACGTTCGGCATCATGCTTCCAATCGCTGGAGACATGGCTGGCGCAACAGACGTAGCGCTAATGCTACCGATGCTGAGTGCGGTTTTAGCTGGTGCGGTATTCGGTGACCATTGTTCACCAATCTCAGATACGACTATCTTGTCATCGACGGGTGCACGTTGTAACCACATTGATCACGTATCAACACAGCTACCTTATGCATTATCAGTCGCGCTTGTTTCATGCGTCGGCTTTATTGCCCTTGGTATGACTGCTTCAATAGCGTTCTCGTTCATTGCAGCGTCGATAACATTCGTTATCGTTTGCGCTATTTTGTCATGGCTTTCAAAGTCTAAAATAGCGTCTTGCCAGAGTGCGTAATTCACTGATTTAAAAAGTAAATTTATAGGAGGCTTCGGCCTCCTTTTTTATTTGTATTATACAATTCGAATTTTTTTAAAATTAAGGGTTGAAAAAAGTAATCAGCTTGGTTAGTGTGGTTGGTAACAAAGCAAATGAGAAGAGCCTTGAAATAAGTATGCGTAATTTTGTAATGAACATTCATCACCATCATCACCCAATCTAGTCTTTCGGGCGATGTACGCATACCCGGGAGGCAGGAAACTCCCGGAGGTAAAATCAAAGTAAAAGCAGATTTTAAACCCTCGGGAGACTTCAATCTCCCGAGGGTTTTTTAGTTTTATTAGTTTGAAAAATACTTAGATATCAAAATCTTGCATAGGGACAAAGCAATGCAAACACAACGTTTAAGAATCGCAATTCAGAAAAAAGGTCGTCTTAGCAAAGAGAGTCAAGCTCTACTAAAACAGTGCGGCGTAAAGTTCAACGTAATGGGCGAGCGTTTAGTTGTCCATTCTGAAAATATGCCAATTGATTTACTCTTGGTTCGTGACGACGACATCCCAGGTTTAATTATGGATGGCGTGGTTGACCTTGGCTTTATTGGCGAAAATGAACTAGAAGAAGTTCGCCTTGACCGCAAAGCATTAGGTGAACCCTGCGAGTTTGTTCAGCTTCGTCGACTTGATTTTGGTGGCTGTCGTTTATCTATCGCAATCGACAAGGACGAAGAGTACAACGGTCCACAAGACTTAGCTGGCAAGCGTATTGCTACAACGTATCCTCAACTTCTAAAAGCGTACATGGATGAAGCCGGCGTTCCATTCTCTACATGTATGCTGACAGGCTCTGTAGAAGTTGCCCCTCGCGCGGGTCTCGCTGATGCTATCGCTGATTTGGTTTCTACAGGTGCAACACTGGAAGCGAACGGCCTTAAAGAAGCTGAAATTATCTTCAAATCAAAAGCGACATTGATTCAACGCACTGGTGAGTTCGACGCAGACAAAGTGGCGCTAATCGAAAAGCTGTTAACTCGCATGCAAGGCGTGCAGCAAGCGAAAGAATCTAAGTACATTATGCTTCACGCCCCAGCAGAGAAGTTAGATCAAATTAAAGCACTACTGCCAGGTGCTGAAGACCCAACTGTTCTTCCTCTTTCTGCAGATAAGCAGAAAATGGCTGTTCACTTAGTGAGTTCTGAAAACCTATTCTGGGAAACAATGGAACAGCTGAAAGAGTTGGGCGCAAGTTCAATTCTCGTTCTACCAATTGAAAAAATGATGGAGTAAGCATCATGAGAACAGTCGTTTGGCAATCATTAAGTGAGAATCAGCAAGACTCTATTTTGGAGCGCCCTGCTATTGCAGAAGGTGCCAATATCACCACTGCTGTGGCCGAAGTTATTGCTAAAGTTCGAGAAGAAGGTGACTCTGCTCTTATTGAGCTGACAGAAAAGTTTGACCGTGTTAAGCCTGAATCCATTCGTGTTTCTTCTCAGGAAATTAAGGCAGCGTCAGAGCGTTTGTCAGAGTCAATGAAGAGCGCACTAGAGCAAGCTTACGCCAATATTTCTAAGTTCCACAAAGCGCAAAAGCCGCAACCGATCAAGGTGGAAACGCAGCCAGGTGTTCTTTGTGAACAAGTAACACGTCCAATTCAAAAAGTGGGTTTGTACATTCCTGGTGGCAGTGCGCCTTTGCCATCGACTGTTTTGATGCTCGGCGTTCCTGCAAAAATTGCAGGTTGTCGTAAAGTCGTTCTTTGTTCTCCACCGCCAATCGCTGATGAGATCCTTTATGTCGCGAAGCTGTGTGGCATTGATGAAGTGTACAACGTCGGTGGTGGCCAAGCAGTTGCTGCAATGGCTTATGGCACCGAGACTGTATCGAAAGTAGATAAGATCTTTGGTCCGGGCAATGCTTACGTGACCGAAGCAAAACGACAGGTTAGCAATGATTTCCGCGGTGCTGCGATTGATATGCCAGCAGGGCCATCAGAAGTTCTTGTGATTGCCGATGAAACCGCAGATGCAGACTTTATCGCTGCGGATCTTTTGAGCCAAGCAGAACACGGTCCTGATTCTCAAGTGGTATTGGTGACTCCTTCTCCTGTGATTGCTGATCAAGTGACGGATGCGGTTCAACGTCAGCTTAAGGAGCTATCTCGTGCAGACATCGCAGAAAAGGCTCTGGCATCAAGCTTGATCATTATTTCCGAGTCGATGACGCAGTCAGTTTCTATTTCCAATTACTACGGTCCTGAGCACTTGATTGTTCAGACTAAGAACCCTCGTGAGCTTCTACCTCTACTTGATAATGCAGGCTCTATCTTCCTTGGGGATTGGTCGCCTGAATCTGCGGGAGATTACGCATCGGGGACTAACCACGTCCTTCCTACTTACGGTTACACACGTACTTATTCAAGCTTAGGTTTGGCGGATTTCTCTAAACGAATGACGGTTCAGGAGCTTTCTGCTGATGGTTTAAAGAACCTTGCACCAACGGTAGTCACGATGGCTGAAGCGGAAGGTCTGGACGCTCACAAACGTGCTGTTACTATCCGCGTAGAAAAATTAGCAAGTAAGTAAGAATAAGAGAGTAATGAGATGGAAAAGCTAGCGCGTAAACAAGTCCAACAGCTTACCCCTTATATGTCGGCTCGCCGAATCGGTGGTACGGGTGACGTATGGCTAAATGCCAACGAATCACCATTTAACAATGAATACAAAACAGACTTTGCTCGTCTTAATCGTTACAGCGAATGCCAACCGAAAGAACTGATTTCCGCTTACGCAGCGTATGCGGGTGTGAAACCAGAACAAACACTGACTTCTCGCGGCGCAGACGAAGGTATTGAGTTATTAATTCGTGCATTCTGTGAGCCGGGTGAAGATGCGATTCTTTACTGCCCACCAACTTACGGTATGTACGCCATCAGTGCAGAAACCATCGGTGTAGAGCGCAAAACCGTGCCGCTAACGTCAGATTGGCAACTAGACCTTGCAGGCATCGAAACTAATCTGGATAACGTGAAACTGGTTTTTGTATGTTCGCCAAACAACCCAACGGGTAACTTGGTTAAGCGTGAGGACATTGTGTCTCTGCTTGAGATGACAAAAGACCGTGCAATCGTGGTGATGGATGAAGCGTACATCGATTTTTGTCCAGAAGCGTCAACGGTAGACCTACTGGCGCAATACCCGAATCTTGCGATTCTGCGTACTCTGTCGAAAGCTTTTGCGCTTGCAGGTCTGCGTTGTGGATTTACGCTTGCGAACGAAGAGCTTATTAATGTACTTCTTAAAGTTATCGCACCTTACCCAGTCCCAGTTCCAGTGGCAGAAATTGCGACTCAGGCGCTTTCGGAAGCTGGTTTAGCACGAGCGAAGTTTCAAGTTCTCGATTTGAATGCAAACCGTGCTTACTTGCAAGTTGGCCTTTCAATGATTCCGGGTTTGGAAGTGTTTGAAGGGTGGGGGAACTACCTATTGGTGAAATTCCCAGATGGCGATGACCTTTTCAAAGCGGCTTGGGATACGGGCATTATTTTGCGTAACTCGCCAATTGAAAACTGTGTGCGTATCAGTGTGGGTAACCGTGACGAGTGCGAAAAAACGCTTGGATTTATCAGAAACTACTACGCATAAATAGAGACAGAATTTATCGCTCTCGCTCAATAGCGGGAGCGCCAAAAGAATAGCAATAAGGAAGTTCGAGTGAGCAAACAACAAAAAATCCTTTTTATTGATCGTGATGGCACCTTAATTGTCGAGCCGCCGATTGATTTTCAAGTAGACCGTTTAGATAAACTAAAACTGGAACCATTTGTTATCCCAAGCCTGTTGTCGTTGCAGGATGCAGGATACCGCCTAGTGATGGTAACGAACCAAGATGGTTTAGGTACCGACAGCTACCCACAAGCAGACTTTGATGCGCCACACAACATGATGATGGAGATCTTTGAGTCTCAAGGTGTGAAGTTCGATGACGTACTGATTTGTCCTCACTTTGATGAAGACAACTGCTCTTGCCGTAAGCCTAAATTGGGCTTGGTAAAAGAGTACCTTCAAGGTGGCAAAGTGGATTTCCAAAACTCTGTTGTGATTGGCGATCGTCAAACCGATCTTCAACTTGCAGAAAATATGGCAATTCGTGGTATTCAATACAACCCAGAAACCATGGGCTGGAAACAGATCCTAAAAGATCTCACAGTGAAGGCGCGTGTTGCTGAAGTCGTTCGAACCACAAAAGAAACAGACATTAAAGTATTCGTTAACCTTGACGAGCAAGGCGGTAACGATATTTCTACAGGTCTTGGCTTTTTTGACCACATGCTGGATCAAATTGCGACGCACGGTGGATTCCAAATGGTGTGCAAAGTGGAAGGTGACCTGCACATTGATGATCACCACACAGTAGAAGATACCGCTCTTGCGTTGGGTCAAGCGTTGAAAGAAGCACTGGGTGACAAGCGTGGTATTGGTCGCTTTGGCTTTAGTTTGCCAATGGATGAGTGTTTGGCGCAATGCGCACTAGACCTATCAGGTCGTCCTTACCTTAAGTTCGACGCGCAATTCAGCCGTGAGCAAGTGGGTGATCTTTCAACAGAGATGGTAGTTCACTTCTTCCGCTCTCTGACTGACACATTAGCATGTACGTTGCACCTTTCTTCTGCGGGCAACAATGATCACCACATCATTGAAAGTCTATTTAAAGCGTTTGGTCGTACGTTACGCCAAGCAATCAAAGTAGAAGGCACTGAGCTACCAAGTAGTAAAGGCGTGCTTTAAGGCTAACGTTAGCAAGGAGAAAAACAGTGACAGAACAGAAAGTTGTCATTATCGATACTGGCTGTGCCAACGTTTCTTCGGTGAAGTTTGCCATTGAACGCCTAGGCTATGACGTAACGATTTCAAAAGATCCGCAAGTCGTATTATCCGCAGATAAGCTATTCCTACCGGGTGTGGGAACCGCCAGCGAAGCGATGAAGAACCTAGAAGAGCGCGATCTGATCAGCTTGGTAAAACAGGTAGAAAAGCCATTACTAGGTATCTGTTTAGGCATGCAACTGTTGGGCAAAGTGTCTCAAGAGAAAGGGCAGAAAGCCGACGAGTTAGTTGAGTGTCTTGGACTTTGTGATGGCGAAGTGAAGCTACTACAAACTGGCGATTTGCCGTTGCCGCATATGGGGTGGAACACGGTCTCTGCAAAAGCAGGTAATCCACTTTTCAAAGATATTGAAGAAGGAGAGTATTTCTACTTCGTGCACAGCTTTGCGATGCCTGTTGGGGATTACACGATTGCGGAATGTGAATACGGCAACCCGTTCACAGCAGCAGTACAAAGCGGTAACTATTACGGCGTGCAATTCCACCCTGAGCGTTCTTCAAAAGCGGGCGCGAAGCTTATTCAAAACTTCTTAGAATTATAAAAGGGATTTAGTGTGATTATTCCAGCTCTTGATTTAATTGAAGGACAGGTGGTTCGCCTTTATCAAGGTGATTACGGCCAAGTAACTGAGTACAAAGTCGACCCAGCAGAGCAGTTCAACTTGTACCACCAAGCTGGTGCTAACTGGCTGCACTTGGTGGATTTAACTGGCGCGAAAGACACGACAGCACGTCAACTTGATTTAATTGCAAAGCTACTAGCAAGCACGCCAGCGAACATCCAAATCGGTGGCGGAGTGCGCACAGAGCAAGACGTGATTGATCTGCTAGAAGCGGGGGCTCAGCGTGTTGTCGTTGGCTCAACAGCAGTAAAACAGCCAGAGCTTGTGAAAGGTTGGATGGAAAAATACGGTGCAGAGAAAATCGTTCTCGCGCTAGACATCAACATCGATCAAGACGGCACACGTAAAGTAGCGATTTCTGGTTGGCAAGAAGATTCAGGCGTGACTATCGAAGCTCTGATCAACGATTACCTGACGGTAGGTTTGCAGCACGTGCTTTGTACGGACATTTCTCGTGACGGTACGCTAGAAGGCTCAAACGTAGAGCTTTATGTCGACCTATGTAAACAGTACCCACAAGTGCAGTTTCAATCGTCAGGTGGCATTGGCTCATTAGCAGATATCGAAGCGCTAAAAGGCAGCGGTGTGGCTGGTGTGATTGTTGGTCGTGCGCTGTTAGATGGTAAATTCACAGCAGAGGAGGCATTTGCATGCTGGCAAAGCGAATAATTCCATGTCTTGATGTTCGTGATGGACAAGTGGTGAAGGGCGTCCAGTTCCGCAACCACGAAATCATTGGCGACATCGTTCCTCTGGCACAGCGTTATGCTGAAGAAGGCGCTGACGAGCTTGTGTTCTACGATATTACCGCTTCAAGTGATGGGCGTGTCGTTGATAAAAGTTGGGTCGCTCGCGTTGCAGAAGTGATTGATATTCCGTTCTGTGTGGCTGGTGGCATTAAATCAGCAGAGGACGCGGCGCGCATTCTTGAGTTTGGTGCAGATAAGGTATCTATTAACTCTCCTGCCTTGGCGAACCCTCAGTTGATTACTGACCTTGCTGATAAGTTTGGTGTGCAATGTATCGTCGTTGGTATCGATTCATACTACGACAAAGAGACGGGTAAGTATCAGGTTTACCAGTTTACTGGTGATGAAGAACGCACCAAAGCGACCCAATGGGAAACGCGTGATTGGGTGCAAGAAGTACAAAAGCGTGGCGCTGGTGAAATCGTACTGAACATGATGAACCAAGACGGCGTACGTAACGGTTACGATATTGAACAACTTAACATGGTGCGTGAAGTGTGTAACGTGCCATTGATTGCATCGGGTGGGGCAGGTGCTATGGAGCATTTCGCAGAAGCCTACCAAAAAGCAAATGTGGATGGCGCGCTTGCCGCATCGGTATTCCACAAACAAGTCATCAATATTGGTGAACTAAAGCAGTATTTGAAACAACAAGGCATTGAGGTACGACTATGAGTGTGAAAGCCGCCGAAGTAAGTTCGCTAGTTGAGCGAATCAACTGGGAAAAGGTGGATGGTCTGGTACCTGCTATCGTACAAGATTTCCAATCAAGCCAAGTGCTGATGATGGGTTATATGAACCAAGATGCGTTGGCAAAAACGGGCGAAACAGGTCAAGTGACGTTTTTCTCTCGTACCAAGCAGCGTCTTTGGACGAAAGGTGAGACCTCCGGCAACGTATTGCAACTAGTGAACATGCAGCTCGATTGCGACAACGATACGCTACTGGTGAAAGTGAATCCCATTGGTCCTACGTGTCACTTGGGTAACACAACTTGCTGGGATGTGGACCCTCAAGAGGAGTCACAAATGGTGTGGCTTCATCAACTTGAGCAGCTATTGGCTGCCCGCAAGAGTGCCGACCCAGATTCCTCTTATACTGCCAGTCTTTATGCCCGTGGCACCAAGCGTATTTCGCAAAAAGTGGGCGAAGAAGGCGTTGAAGTCGCGCTTGCGGCGACGTCGGGCGATAAGGCGGAGTTAGTGTGTGAATCTGCAGATTTGATTTATCACTTAATGGTATTGCTTCAAGACCAAGGCTTATCGATGAATGACGTAGTGAATAAACTGAAAGAGCGTCATAAGTAAGCTTGCGATAAGTGAAAGCCCCTATGCTCTCGAGCCTAGGGGCTTTTTACTTTAGTGTTCTTGATTCGGGGCAAAAACCGGCAACAGTGCTGGTGGCGATTAGATTCTGAATCACGCTCGTCCCTCGCTGTTCAGAATGACGGTATATTTTCTAATGGTACTTGCAGTAGAGTTATTTACTTCAAATAGGTACATATATTCACGTCACTCCAACGAACCTAGGCGAAGTCAAGAATCCAATTAAATCGAGCTCAATAAGCTAGGAGTGGATGATCTTACCCACAACACTTCTTAAATTTCTTACCGCTTCCACAGATACACGGGTCGTTACGACCTACTTTTAGGCTACTCACTGGTTGGTTTAGGCGAGGATCTTGTTCTGGTTCTTCTTCTAGCTCTTCTTCTGGAAACGTGCCGTCAATGTAGTACCAAAGCCCATTTTCTTTTACAAAGCGAGAACGCTCTGTCATGCAGTAGCGTTTGCCGTCTTCGTCAAAGTAAGCGTTGAATTCAACAAAACCTTCATTCTCGTTACAACCCGCTTCAGCTTTCACTACCTCAAGCTTGCACCAATCGCTGTCGATAGATTGGGCAATGCCTTCACGTTGCTCTTCTGCATTACAGCTTGGGTGGTATGTGTTCACCACGTAATCCACTAGACCTAACACATGCGCGCTGTAACGAGAGCGCATTAGCTGCTCCGGAGTGGTGACGTCAGCGTGGTTATTGTGGGCAATTTCACAACACTGTTGGTAGGTGCGGTTAGAGCCGCAAGGACAAGAAGAAGCCATAAAATGAAATCTCGATTAATTAAGCGGTAAAAACAAACAACCCCACATAAGTGAGGTCGCAGGTATTCTTTGGGGCATTATAGCCGTTTAGGGCGTTTGAGACAGCAGTTCTTGAGCCCATTCCGTCGATTGATTAAAAGCGTCTGCTAATTGAGGTTCGGTTAATTTAAGAACGGTGCAATATCGCTCGGCTAACTCCCAGTCCGCTTGTTCGTAGGCGATCGTCATCGAAAGTAAGTGACCAAGTACGCCTTTTCGACTGGTTAATGCGAGTTTTATATCTTCGTCAACGGGGATATCTTCAATGACATCCGAGAGCGGTTGATCGAGCAAAGATCCGAGCAAAGAAAACATGCCTGTCAAAAAAGCCTGCCCAGGGTCATACCTAGTGTTCATTTGACTAAGTAGCAGTTCACACATTCGTGCACGCTGAATCGCTAAAGAGTAAAGAGAGTCAGGTTTATCTTCTTGAACGGAGGCAATTGCAACTAAGGAAATAAAGCGTCGTAGTCGCTCTTCACCCAGATAAATAAGCGCCTGTCTGAACGATTTGATCTTAGTCGTTAATGTATAGCCTGAATTTACGTAAGTAAGCAGCTTGTATGACAGCGTCACATCAATCGAAAACAGACGTTCAACCTCATTGAAGTCGATGGGCTTATCTGCAATCTCTTTACAAAGTTGGATGACGGTAAGAAACGCGGGGTTCAACCGTTTTTTCTGGATCATCTCAGGTTTGCTAAAAAAATACCCTTGAAAATAGTTAAAACCGGCTTCTAGAGCTTGCTCAAACTCTTCATAGGTCTCTACCTTTTCCGCAAGAAAGTCGATTTTAAATGGGCTCAACGCCTGAATAAAAATGGCAGCTTTCTTGATCGGCACAAGTCTAATATCAAACTTGATCATGGAAACGTATGGAAGAAAACGCTTCCAAGCTTTCGTCGGAACAAAATCATCCAGAGCAATTTTGTACCCGCACTCATGAAGGTGCTTGATGGCTTCTAACAGTTCTTCTGTCGGTTCGCAGTCTTCAAGGACTTCAATGACGAGAGATTCTTTAGGAAACAAAGTTGGGACCAAGTTCACCAAGCTTTGATGCGGAAAGTTAACAAAGCCAAGTTTGTTTCCTAATGTGTTGTAATGCGTCGACAAAAAATGATCGGATAGCAGTCGACTAGTAGCCAGCTCTGGTTCTACTTCAGGGAAGGTATTTTTAGGGCCGTCTCGAAAGAGGAGTTCGTAACCTATGGTTCGTTTTTCTCTATCCAGAATCGGTTGGCGAGCTACGTAAGAATACTTCAATTAGGTACTTCGTTCTGTTTAACTTAGTATTATGATAATAGCGATTTTTTACAAAATATCTACGACTTGAGCGTGAATCTTCTACACGCTCTACATGCTTAACGCAAATTCTGTATGAACGGTCTCGTTTGCAGGTCAAAACTATCAGAATTTACTTTTAAAACTGAGCCTTGCGTATACCAATCCCCTAAAACAATTCGGGTCTTTTTAATGCCATCGACGTCAAAAAAATGTGTGTTCGGGCGATGTGTGTGACCATGAATCATTATGTTGACGCAGTTCTGAGACATCACTTTCTCGACCTCATTTTGGTTAACGTCCATGATATCTAATGACTTGCTCATTTTATCATCACGAATATCGGATTGAACTTTTGAGACAATTTTCTTCTTAATGAACCAAGGAATACGGTTAAACAACCATTGTAGCCATGGCTTGTGAACGGTTTTTCTAAACTCTTGGTATTTCACATCGTCAATGCAGAGCGTATCGCCATGTAGGATTACGGCTTTTTGACCATAAAGATCAATCGTGCAGACATCGTCGAGTAATGTCATACCGGTTTCTTTGCAAAAGCGTTTGCCGAGTAAAAAATCTCGATTGCCTTGGATGAAAAAAGTTGGCACACCCGCATCCGTCAGTGCTTTAAATTCTGCACGGATTTGGTCTGCAAAAGGGGTGTTGTCATCGTCACCAATCCAGAACTCAAACAGATCGCCGAGTACATAAAGTGCATCAGCTTTTGTTGCTTCTGTTCGCATGAACGTCACAAAACATTCCGTGATATCAGGACGTGATGGGGTAAGGTGAAGATCGGAAATAAATAATGTCGTCATAGAAATAAGGGGAAGCTATGCCTCCCCATTAACTTATCTTTTAAAAATAATTCCTAAGAATTACTCTTCAATTGTTGTACCAGTGATTACTACGTCTTCTAGAGGTACGTCTTGGTGCATGCCGTAAGAACCAGTGCTAACGCCTTTGATCTTATTTACGATGTCCATGCCTTCGATTACTTCACCGAACACACAGTAACCCCAACCGTCTAGGCTTTCGCTACGGAAGTCTAGGAATGTGTTGTTGTTTACGTTGATGAAGAACTGAGAGCTTGCTGAATGCGGCTCCATAGTACGTGCCATAGCAAGTGTACCCACTTTGTTGCTAAGACCGTTGTTTGCTTCGTTCTTGATAGGTGCACGAGTCGCTTTTTCACGTAGACCAGACTCCATACCACCACCTTGGATCATGAAGCCGTCAATAACACGGTGGAAAAGCGTGTTGTCGTAGAAACCGTCGCGGCAGTACTGAAGGAAGTTTGCGCTTGTCTCTGGCGCTTTCTCTTCGTTTAGTTGAATCTTGATGTCACCAAAATTAGTGTGAAGGGTGATCATGCTACTTTCCTTTACTGTGTTGTGTTGAGCCCGAGATTCTAGCCTAAGTTCTAGTGCTTTAAAAACTCAGGAAGAGGAAATTCTTCGTTTTGTGCTTGAAGTTTAGCCGATTATCGTTTTATCGGTTAATTGCTATTACCTAACTAGGTTGGAGTTGATATACTCATCTTCTTTTATTCATTCACAATCATAGATAGAGATCATGTTAAAGATATATAACACACTCACAAGACAGAAAGAGGAATTCAAACCAATTACAGCTGGCAAAGTCGGTATGTATGTCTGTGGAGTTACCATCTACGATCTCTGTCACATTGGTCATGGTCGTACTTTCGTCTCTTTTGACGTTGTATCACGTTACCTTCGCTACTTGGGCTACGATCTGACGTTTGTACGTAACATCACAGATATCGACGATAAGATCATCAAACGTGCCGCAGAAAATGGTGAGTCTTGCGATTCATTGACTGAGCGTTTAATTGGTGAAATGCACGCTGATTTTGATGCGCTGAACATGAAACGTCCGGACGTTGAACCTCGTGCGACACAGTTTATTGCTGAAATAATCGAATTGGTTGAGAAGCTAATCGAGCGCGGTTTTGCATACGTTGCAGATAACGGTGACGTAATGTTTGAAGTGGGTAAGTTCAACGAATACGGCAAGCTTTCTAAGCAAGACCTTGATCAGCTTCAAGCTGGCGCGCGCGTTGATATCGAAACAGCAAAACGCAGCCCTCTAGACTTTGTACTTTGGAAGATGTCTAAGCCGGGTGAACCAACGTGGGAGTCACCATGGGGTCCTGGTCGTCCAGGTTGGCACATTGAGTGTTCAGCAATGAACTCTTCAATCCTAGGTAACCACTTCGACATTCACGGCGGCGGTTCTGACCTTCAGTTCCCACACCATGAAAATGAAATCGCGCAATCATGCTGTGCACACGATACACAATACGTGAACACATGGATGCACAGCGGCATGGTAATGGTAGACCGTGAGAAGATGTCTAAATCTCTAGGTAACTTCTTTACTATCCGTGACGTTCTTGGTCACTACGATGCTGAAACAGTGCGTTACTTCCTAATGTCTGGTCACTACCGTAGCCAGTTAAACTACAGCGAAGATAACCTAAACCAAGCACGTGCTTCGCTTGAGCGCCTGTACACATCTCTACGTGGTTTAGACCTAAACGCTGCGCCTGCTGGTGGTGAAGAGTACGTATCTCGCTTTACAGCAGCGATGAACGATGACTTCAATACACCAGAAGCGTACTCAGTTCTGTTCGACATGGCGCGCGAAGTTAACCGTCTGAAGACAGAAAACCTAGAGAAAGCGAGCGAGCTAGGTGCGCTAATGCGTGAACTAGCAGATGTGATCGGTATTCTTCACCAAGATCCAGAAGCCTTCCTAAAAGGTGATGCAGGTAACGATGATGAAGTGGCTGAAATCGAAGCTCTGATCAAGCTGCGTAACGACTCTCGTGCTGCGAAAGATTGGGCGAATGCAGATATGGCTCGTGACAAGCTGACCGAAATGGGCATTGTTCTGGAAGATGGTCCAGAAGGTACAACGTGGCGTCGTAAGTAATTGAATTTTCATTTTTAAAGGGCTGATAATTCAGCCCTTTTATTTTCCATTTCCATAAATTAAAACTTTAACTTTAGGTAATGCTCTGTGGCTCAGATGTATTTCTATTACTCAGCAATGAATGCGGGTAAATCAACAACGCTTCTTCAATCCTCTTTCAACTATCAAGAACGCGGCATGACGCCAGTTATTTTTACGGCTGCGCTAGATGATCGTTTTGGTGTCGGTAAAGTGAGCTCTCGTATTGGTCTTCAATCTGACGCACATTTATTTCGTCAGGATACCAATTTGTATCAGGAGATCGCAGCTCTGAATGAGGTTGAAAAACGTCACTGTATTCTTGTTGATGAGTGTCAGTTCTTGTCGAAAGAACAAGTTTATCAACTTACTGAAGTCGTTGATAAGTTGCATATTCCAGTATTGTGTTACGGCCTTCGCACCGATTTTCTAGGCGAACTTTTTGAAGGCAGTAAGTATCTATTATCTTGGGCAGACAAGCTGGTTGAGCTCAAAACAATCTGCCATTGCGGCCGCAAAGCGAATATGGTTATTCGTACCGATGAACACGGCGTGGCAATTAAAGAAGGCGATCAAGTTGCGATCGGCGGTAACGATAAGTATGTCTCCGTATGCCGCCAACATTACAAAGAAGCGCTCGGTAAATAAGCCGTATTGATACATAAAAGCCACCGAACTTGGTGGCTTTTTGTTGTCGGTTAGAAAAAGTTAGACTAAGTCAAAACCAAACCGCTCGAGTAAAACCTGGTAAGAAGATTCGACTTGCTGAGGGATGTTCTGCTCGGTTTGAAATCCTTTCTCTGGATAGCTTTTTACGCGAGAGAAATCTTCCATTAGTGCTTCTAGCACCATCATTAATGGCATGTCTTCATTAATGTATTCAAAAAATGGAAGAGCCGCAGAGCTTACTTGGAGCTGAGTGTAGGGTGACTGCCACTGTTTTTCAAATGTCGCGATTGCTCTACGCTCCATAAACGGTTTTTGTACCAGAATAAACGAGGAACATTGTTTTCCTTCCTCTTTTAATCGTTGCTCAGTAAAGCGGACGTTTTCTCCGCTGTTTGTGGATTTAGTCTCGAGCAAAATTGCTTTGCTTGGAACGCCCGACAACTTTGCAATCTCGGCAAAGGTTTCTGCTTCGCTTTTTTCAAACAGTCCATCTGTGAAGCGACCTTCACCCCCTGAAAATACAATCAAAGGTGCCAACTTTTGGTGGTAGAGCTTGGCAGCGTGCTCCGCTACACGCACATCATTACTGCACATCACAAACAAACAGTCCGCAGGCTTCAGTTCATGTTTAAGTTGCATGTAATCCCAAAGCGTTTCTATATGTCTATAGAGTCTCATAGCGCATCCAAAGTTGAATTGAAGTGAAATCGATAACCAAGTGAGAGTAGTTTGTCAGCAAGAATACGCTTGTCAGCTTGCTCTGTGACGGGTGGAAGAGGTATCTCACTTCCGATTTTGTTTATGGCAGCTTGGTAGAACTCAGCCTTGCTGACAGTATGAGGTGTCGTAACATTAATGACTTGGTTGCTTAAATTGCCTAAGGCAAATTTCGCAGCCGAGACAGCATCATCTTGATGAAGCATATTAGCTGGTGCTTTACGACTAACTTGTTGAAGCCTTGCTGCAAAGCGAGATGGGTGTCTATCTGGCCCGATTAATCCGCTACAACGTAGAATAACAAAGCTAATATTCGAGTCGATAACATGCTGCTCTGCTTGAAGCATAATACGTGCATTGTCAGAGAAATAAGGGCTTTCGGCTGCTAAAGAGATTGACGCGTCAGCTTCTTCCATATCGGAAGCAAGGTTAGGGTAAACCGTTGTAGAGCTGATCATGAGAAGTTTTTCAACGTTGTTTTGCTTAGCTGCGTTGGCAAGTATTTGCCATTGCTGTGCATATTCTTGACCGCGTCCTTTACGAAATCCTGGAGGAAAAGCACCGATAACGTGCGTAATTTGATGCTGTTTGAGCAGCTCATCTAGCCGTGCTGTGGCGTTCAATTGATTGAAATCGAACAATGCGGAGTGAGTTAATGAGGTGGGTAACTCTTTTAATCGAGTTTGGCTACGACGAGTGACAACAACATAGTGGCCATCTTTCATCAATGTTTCTGCTAGCGGAGTTCCGAGCCAGCCTGCACCTACGATCAATGTATTTGCCATTTGGGTCTTCCTACTTACTTATGTCTGCCCGAATAGGTTGAGCAGTTCTGCTTTGGCTTGTTGATGGAGGGGATCTGAATGCCATTTCTGGTGCTGAATAAGGTCAACATTGACTTGCCAAGCCAGTTTTGTGAAATCATCCCCAACTTTTTTTAATGTATTAGGTGAATACGCGACTAAATGCTGTGGTAGAAAGCACCAACCAAACCCTTTATTCGCCAATTCCAACAAAATATAGTAGTTATCAGCGTACCAGATATCTGGGCTAAATGCTTGATTGAGACCACATGGCTCTGCACTTTTGGATCGTATGACCAATTGACGATGTTGTTTTAGTTGATCAATGTGAGTGATTTGCTGCTTTGCTAAAGGATGTGTTGAAGAGACATAGACATCAAATGCAATATTGCCAAGATTGGTGAAATCGATGTGCCTTGGCATTTGTAAATCACTCAAAATAATCCCAGTCGTGGCGCGTTCCGACTTAACCAATTCAATGATATCAGGGCTTGATGCCGTTAAGCATTCAACTTGTAAGTGTGGAAAGCGTTGCTCTAACTTCTTTAGCACATCCGGCAAGCGAGTCAGAGGAATCCCTTCATCAATAGCTAAGACTAATTTGTTCGTTGGCGTGGAAAAGAGCTGCGATGCCCTATTGTTTAGGCGGTCGAGTTGGCTGATTGTTGCTTGTGCATAAGGTACGAGCGCGAGGCCATTCTCAGTTAATTTAGGGTACCTGCCTGATCGATCAAAAAGCTCAACGCCACAGTCGATCTCCATATTCATGATGTGCTGGCTCACTACAGATTGAGCTCGCCCCAGTTTTCTAGCTGCTCCTGAAAATGATCCTGCTTCTGATGTAGCAATAAAAGCTTGCAGTTGTTCGATGGTAAACATATCGCTTAAACCGATGGTATCTAACTTTTGGTTATCTAAATAATAGATAAAATTCTAAGCATTGAGTAGAACTATTTGGACAGAGAAATATGACTCGTAACGAACGAATTTTTCATGCAGTACTTTTTGAGTTAATCGCACTCGCGATTATTGTACCAGCGGCTTCATTGATCACTGGAAAGGGCTCTAGTGATCTTGCGTTGGTTGGGGTCGGGTTGAGCATGTATACCGTGATATGGAACTACATCTACAACTTGTACTTTGATAAGTGGTTTGGTGGCAATCGAGCTGAGCGAAGTTTAGCGATGCGGCTTGGACACACTGTTGGTTTCGAGGGAGGATTGATCTTTATCTCTCTACCTGTGATTGCCTGGTTCTTAGAAATTACGCTTCTTCAAGCTCTGATGCTGGAAGCCGGCTTCCTCGTTTTCTTCCTATTTTATGCTACTGGTTTTAACTGGTTGTATGACAAGGTTCAACCATTTAGCAAAATGAAAAAGCGATTATTGCCGCAGGCATCGACAGGAAAAATATAGGACTAAAAAACGCCACCGAGTTCGGTGGCGTTTTTTGTTCAAATTACACAGACAAAACTCTTAAAATCTTATCTGCATGTTCTGCAACTTCAATGCCTTCGTCTGTTAGATAACCACCGTCAGGCTGTGTACAAAGTTGCTTCTCATATAGACGAGCAACGGCTGCCTGCATTTCTTCTGACGCGTCTGTATGAACTTTAATACCAGTTGCAGCACTACTTAGGTCGAACTGAAGAAGTAGATTCAATTCGGCGATATGTTCAGCTGAATATTTCATAAATGATTCCTTTGCGCTTTTTTTACCAAGCTAGTCTGAAAAGTAGCGTTGGGCAACATTCAACGACAAGAAGTGTTAAGTATGGCGCTATCAGGCTGATATAACGCAGGATCTTTGTTCGAAAGGTCGAATACTTGTTAAGTATCAATGATACTTACGGTAGCGAATGATAGGCGCTATTTATTGCTTGATCTCCCAATAACAACGATTTTAGTAAACACGCCAAATAGCACTTGAAAAAATAGGGAAATAGAGCGATTATCCGCGCCTCTTTAAATGTTTCTAAATGTTACACCAGAATGAACTTTAATCAGTTTGACTCACTATTACCGCCACAAGCTGCGGAACGCGCAGCTGAAGTGGGGGTAGGCAAAGCAACGAAAGCTCCAATCAAATCTTTTCTGCTCGCCATTTCTGCGGGGCTTCATATTGGTATTGCTTTCATCTTCTATACCACAGTAACGACAGGCGCAGGCGAGCTGCCTTGGGGCATTACACGACTCATTGGTGGTCTGGCATTTAGCCTTGGTTTGATTTTGGTGGTGGTTACTGGCGGCGAGCTTTTCACTAGCTCTGTACTGACACTAGTTGCGCGTGCGAGTGGAAAAATCTCTTGGCAAGCACTTATCAAAAACTGGTTGGTGGTTTACTTTGGCAATATGGTTGGGGCCATTTTGCTCGTGGCCTGTATGCTAGTTACCAAGCAATATATGTTTGATCATGGCCAAGTTGGTCTTAACGCGATGGCGATCTCCCAACACAAATTACATCATGGTTTCTTTGCTGCTGTTGCGCTTGGCATCATGTGTAACGTATTAGTTTGTATTGCAGTTTGGATGACGTTTAGTGGGCGAACATTGACAGATAAAATAGCGGTCATGATTTTGCCTGTGGCTATGTTCGTGTCGGCAGGTTTTGAGCACTGTATTGCGAACATGTTCCAAGTACCTATGGCGATTGGTATTAAGTACTTTGCGCCAGAAGCGTTTTGGCAAATGACAGGGGCAGATATTGCAAACTACGCGGACTTAAACATGATGGGGTTCATCGTAAACAACCTAATTCCTGTTACGATAGGAAACATTATTGGTGGTGGCGTATTTGTTGGCATGTGGTATTGGATGATTTATCTACGCGATGAAGATAACCATTTGCGATAAGTTTAGAAGATCACAAGAAAGGCGAACCAGATGGTTCGCCTTTCTTTTTATTTGTCTCTGCAAATGTCAAATAAGTCGAGTCATGCTAAATCAACTCTTCGTTGATGCCAAAATCGGTTGGGAGCCAATGAGAAGTTACTTCCTTTGGTTCTTGAACGAGCCAATCCAGAGGTGCATCGGACAGGAGTTCATCGTAATTTTCTTTGATCATTAAGACATCCATGTACGTCTCTCCAAGTTTGTGGTCACTGCCTTTACTATAAAATTAGAACATGTCAGTCACGTGATCAATGCATGACGATTCGATTGATCACTTATGTTGCTATGTTTCTGGTTGCGTATGGGTTTTGGGGGCTTATCCACATTTTCTGTGGTTACAAGCTTTTTACAACCAAAAACTTAGGTCAAGTGGCGTACAGGAAGTGTTCCTACAGTAGTACATAACCAATTATTAGACAACTCAAAAAGGGAAGTAAGCACAACGTTTTGAGATTCTTGAATCCATAGTATTGTTACGAATAAACATGCAAATGTAGGATTTTAAAATAAAAAACGAATCATCGCTGGTGGTGCTTCTTGGTGGAGATATTAAGGGGAATATCCAAAAGTACATATCGAGCATTACTGAGCATAGGAACATCTAGCCCATTATTTTCGGGCTAGAAATAGCAAAATATCCTAGGCTGCTTCCTCTTTGTGCTTCTTAACTATACGTTGAACTGAGGACAAGCTGATACCTATCTGTTCTGCAATCTTTCTTTGTGGTACGCCATCGTTAAGCAGTGCAATCACATCAGCTTTCTGTCTCATCGATGTTGAACGGCCTTTGTAAACACCTTTTGCTTTAGCAATCTCAATACCTTCACGCTGTCTCTCTTTCTTGATATCAACCTCAAACTGGTACACAGCGCCGATAAGGTTTAGCAAAAGTTCATTTGTAGGATTTGATTTATCACCTGTAAAAGTAAGGTTTTCTTTTGCAAAGGTAACTGTCACTCCTTTACTAGTGATTTGATGGAGTAACTCGTTTAAATCCTTCAAGGAGCGCGCTAGACGGCTTATATCATCGACTAACACCTCATCACCTACAGACAGATTAACTAACATGTTTGTAAGCTCTGGGCGCTTTGTAGAACGTCCAGACACTTTATCGATGATTTGCACATAACCTTCTGGTGTTTTCACTTCCTGACGTTCAGTGTGCTGCTCTGCGGTACTCACTCGGATGTAATGATACTTAGTCATTGTCACTCTCCCTTACTGAATTAATCTAGTTGCATAGTAGTGTAATTCTTTTGTATTCACAAGTCTAAACCCTAGATATTTTGCAGATTGAAGTGTATTTATGCTAGTAATTACGTTGCTTTTGTATTCATTTAATTTGCATTTTTTAGGGTATACATATGAATACAACCCAAGATCAACTCTAGGTTTTTTAACGTTAAATCATTGCTGAGAAAAATTTCTGTACCTTGTGGACAGCTAGAGGGACTTGCTAAGCATTTTTGTGCTAATACTTGATTGTTATTTTTCAATCAATAAGGGAGCGTTAACAATGGGATGGTTTAGCAATAACATAGAACCAATTGATCAGGATTTACTTGATAAGGTAGCAATCCACCGATATAAACAACTAGCTATGTCATATAACTACTGTAAAAGTGAACTGAACAAAGAGAATCTAACGGATGTCGAAAAGTTAACGTTGGAAGTAAACAAGCGGAAATTGATTGATAAAGCTGTTGAGCTACTGGACAGCTTAGAACACAAAGAGGTTATAGCAATAAATAATGACAAAGAGGATCTGAGCACAACTTATTTATTTAAAGATTACATCTCTTTTGGAGAGGGTGAGTATTTAGAAAAATTAACACAATACTTAATTAAATAGTTGAAACTAAATTAAAAAACTAAAGTATTGATTCTCATATAGCCAAAACAATTTCTTCTTTTTCATGTGGTTGATGTCGCCATTACTTCTAAAAGTCAGTTTGGTGTTATCGGTAAAAATTACAACGTGGTTGATACCTTTTAACTTCAAACTGGCTTGAACAATGGTTTGTTTCTCTGTGGAGTGATTCCAGCCATGATTGAGTTGGGCTAATGCTTTGGTTTTGTCAGTTTTGGCATGCTGCAAAGCGAGATTAAGAGATATTAAGCTGTCACGCTTGGTACTGTACTTGTTCAACGCACAAGACTTTAATTCAATCCACCAGCCTGTGCTCATATCGTAGAAGTCACCAACAGCCAGAAAACTGTCTCCGTTACTATCCGTGAATGTTAAATCAAAAGGTTTGCTGGTTGAGTTGTAGAGTAAGTTTGGGTGACGCTGGTGGAATAGGTATTCTTGCTCTGAATCGTAATGGTCTTTAAAAGGGGCACTCTCCCCATTCGTCATTTGAAAGAATGTTTTCATGTTCCTCTTCTTCTGGATATAAGGAAGAAACATCAATCGCAATTGTGTTTTTGTGTTTCTTGATTGATGGGTGAGCATCGAGTCGTGACTTCAACATCTGGGAGGTTTTGAAACTGTCACCAGTGTATTCACTTGGTAGAACCTGTTTAGGGTCTGCCTTAGCTAAATAGCTGAGATGATGAAACAAAGCTGCAAAATGTTCTGGCTGAGTATTCTTGATTGGATGTTTTAGCGGTCGGTTTTTCCAGTCGCGCTCAAGTTCTTTTGGGGTATGTACTGTATTGCTAATATGCACTTTGCCGTGTTTCCAATGCTTCTTGATTAGCTCGGCTAAGGCTGTCGTTGACTGAGTAATATCACGGCTGAAAGCAAAGACAACATGGTAATGAAACCCCACAGCTTCTTTGTTGCTGTCGCCAATAGGACGGTGCTCTAACTTCCAAACAGTGTGTAAAGGAACTTTATTATCCTTGACCTTAAAACTACGTCTTAATTCTTTAAGGAGCTTAGTGATGTTATCAGGCTGATGTCGGGCATTATCCGAATAGTTCAGCGTTAGGATTAGGAAGGTGTATCTGTATGTTTGGTGGTTAAGGTACTCCCACCACCTAACTAACGAGGTCAGATGATCATAATCGTAGCTGTAACTTTTATTAACACGATACGCACCTCGAAAGAGATAACCCTTATCTTTAATTGGTATGTATTCTTTACTCATAATCGTTCATTTCATTCACTATTACACTTACCACACAACTCACCAATAGCCGAAACCCTTACAGAATGCGGGTTGGGAGTCGATATCTACATTTCACCCAAAAGAATATTGAATATCTATTCAAGGCTTATGCAAAAAGGCTCCAAGTAGGATTACTATCCTTACTTGACTTTGTTCAACTACGGGAATAATGACAAACTAGAATTTACACATATGCAAATTAAAAGTATAGAAATTATATTATAGTCACGTTTAAGTTGCAGGGGAGCGACTCTGGAAGGGTTCGGTTTTTATTGTGTAGGTATGGTCGGTTTTGATGTAAAAGCTTGCCTGAGCGCGTTATAGGCACTTTTAAGACTACTTTCTCATTGCATCTAGTAGCTTACGTTTGAACTCTCGCTCTTTTTCTTCTACTTCAGCAAGTGTTTGTGCTTTTTCTTCGTCCAGTAGGGTTTGAATCTGGTCTTCAATCCATCGCTGTTGTTTAGCTTCAATATCTGATTGGTAATCCACTCGCACCTTGTCTAATGATTCGGCTAACTTCTGCTTAGCTTTTGCTGGTGGTAACTCATAAACAATGCTGATGCCTGAACCAGCTAATCTGTATTTATCAGAAACAATGACAAACTTTTGCTTCAACTTCTCTGGTACATCGTTAAGAAAATGATAGATAGACGAATAGAACTCTTTGACATATTTACCGTCACGTTCATGCAGCATCTTGGTTGTAGATTCGAGTTTATCTAGTCGATCTTGGTCAAAAACAATAGGACAACGCTCGTTAAGTTCTTGGATTAGTTCTTTATTCATATTAGTGAATCTCCTGTGCTGGTTGGTACTTGCTGACGTAATATTGAATTGTGCGGATTGATAGGCTTGGTGCTATTTGTTCACGGATGATTTGTTCTGCGGTCTTACCCTCAATAAGAGCTTGGATTACTGCCAATACTGGTTGCAAGCGTCGATTTTGAGTGCAGTAAACCATTGCTGCTTCTGGTGTATAGTGCATAAAGCTTCCTTGTGTTTCAGAAAAAAGAAAGACACACCAATCGCCATTTTCTATGAGATAGTGCGTTCGATATGTATCACCAATAACTGCTTGGTGAGTTTTGCTAATGAGCTAACTTTCTAACTCATTAATAATATTGTAACAATAATCATTATCATTTGCAAGTCTTATTGACAAATGCAATTTTACTTATGGGTATGGTTAATCCATCTCGTACTTCAAACACTGGATACTTTCATAAAGAGCTGGAACGTGTTCAACACCTCGATCTATATAACGTTGCTTGGTGCCTATATGGCTGTGTCCCATCATCCATTCAATGTGTAATTCTGAAACCCCACCAGAGGCTAAACCGGACGCAAAATTGTGTCTAAAACTATAAAATGAACGTGGTAAACCTTTTTCGTCCTCTGTTGGTATGTTCAGGGATATCATAAGCTTTTTGAATCGTTGTGTTATTGATTGGCTAGAGAAAATTTCACCACCATTCTTGATGTAGTCAACCACACCAAATTCTACTAACTTTGGATGAATAGGGATGTATCTCGTTGAATTTTGTGTTTTTGTTCCACGTATATGTAGAAATTCAATGCCTTCCTCGATTTTGATGTCTTCAGGCTGAAGGTTAGAAATTTCAGAATTCCTAGATCCTGAGTACATTTGAAGTAGTATCGGTACTTTAAATCCATCAAGATCAGTTGTAGCGAACATTTGAAAGGCTTTTAGTTCTGCTTTCGTGAATGCTGAGCGTTCACCTCCATCCACGTAACTATTGAACCTCATATCTGAGACTGGATTTTTATCTATTAACCCATGACGCCAGAAGTGATCGAAGAATAGATTTACAGACGTTTTGATACGTTTTAGAGTTTTGCCTACTCTTTGATCTGGCGGTACTTCCTCATTTTCTGCAGCCTCGATCCTTTCTTCAATGGACATCGATTTCCAAGGGTTACGCTTTGTTAGAGGGTATTTAGACCACAACCAGAAAACCCTATCGAGTTCTCTACCATCAATTTCACCTATTGGGGTGTCCTTCCATAGATGCAAAGGTAAGGATGATAGATAGTTTATTTTTTCATCTGAAGCCTTCGCCGAAACTGGTTTACTCTTCTTAACGTACAAATTACTCGACTTGTCACGGATGTATTGATCAAGAGCAACCGAAAAAGTTGGAGTATGGGAAGGTTTAGCAGCATCAATTTGTGACGTTGTACCAATTTCAAAACTTTGCTTTAAGGCTGCTAGGTTGTTGTGGGCCGTCACTAGGTCATCATTTTGTAGAGCATTAGCAATGTTCTTTCTGTAAATGTCTAAGATCCCTAGCTCTTGTGTCGGTTGCTCGTAGTGGAGTTCCAACCCTTGATCGTGTTCATCTACTTGCGGTAAGTGAGAAGGTCGCAGAAGCTTTTCAATCTGTGATTCTCTGAAAGTCGGCACATGTTTGTAATGCTCACTTAGGTTTTTACCTGTATATCCTTCAGCGTCTTCTACTTGCATATTATGGAGGGTTGCTCCAATAGTATGCTGGTAATGAGCTACGATACTTGATTTACCCATTGTTGATCGAGGGAAAAGAACTGCTGTAGCTGCCTCAATCGCTGCATCTACCTGATAATCTACGATAGTTTTTAGTAATTCAATACTCACCCTTCCTAACCTCCTTCTCTCGATAACAACATTTTCTACAATAGCCTGTGCTAACTGTTTTATATCAGTTTTCAGACTCTTCCGTATAGTTTGACCGTTATGTTTGATGTTTATGTAGTAGATATCACCCCGTTTAAAGAGGTGATGAGGTGAGTTTTTTCGGTGTGATAAAAGGTGGTACATATGGTGGTACACTCTCTCAGTTATAGTGAGTACACCACTTTTCTTTGACCTTTGTGTGTAGGAAAAACCTTTTTCCAGACAACCGGTTATGTTTCTGATTGCGTATATGTTTTCATTGCTTATCCACATTTTCTGTGGATAACCTGTATCAAAGGTCGTGCGTATCTAAACTTGCAAAGAAAATTTCATAAAATTAGAGGCTTATATCAAAAAGAATTCTGCCTGACTTTTCATCTGAAAGCGTCTTGATGAGTGCTCGAAGAATAGTTGAGTTATTCAGTTATAAGTACGTTCGACTTGGCACCATAAGTTGTTTAACGGGCTTTACCCACAAGCGCCAACTAACCGTGAGTTTTGGTCGATTCGGGTTGCTCGATTTTTATCTTGATTCGGCCTTCTTTGGTTTGTACCCAGCGCAATGTCATTTCTAACGTTATGGTTACGGAGGCACTCAACATGACGAAAATAGCCAGCATAATTACTAACTGGTATTTAATCGCAACCATCGGGCTCGCGCCACCTAGAATTTGACCGGTCATCATACCCGGTAAGGTAACCAGTCCTGTAGTGGCCATAGAAGCTAAAGTCGGGGCAAGGGACTTTCTAAGAGCCTCTTGAATGAAGGGGAAGGATGCGTAGCGAGGAGAGGCTCCAAGTGAGATTGCAGCCTCATATTCTGCTTGTCTCTGCTCAAAAGCCGTAAACAAATTCTGAAGAGCGATGATATTACTACTCAAGCTGTTACCCAATAACATACCAGCAAGTGGGATCATGTACTGCGCATTGTAAATAGGGGATGGTTGCACTAGGCCTGCTGTAATTGCTATCAGAAGTGGTATTAGACCACAGGTAAGGCCCGTTAGTAGCGGAAGCATAAGTGGCTTTTTAGGTAAGCGAGCTTTTCCCGCAATTGAGCTGGCACCAATCAGTAGCATGATGGCAAGCCAAAGTATATTGACAAGTAAGCTGTTTAATTGAAAAAGATATTCTAAATACACGCCAATCAATATGAGCTGAAGTGTCATTCGGATAACACTGATTATGGTGTCTTTTGCTATCCCTAATTTGTAGCGGGCATTGATAAAGAAGGGGACCAATAAAATCAAACCAAACAGTGCCAGTTTGACCCAGCTTATATCCACCACGTTATCCATAATCGCTCCTTGAAAATACGCGAATAATTGTATCTAAGCCTCCCCTTTATATGAACCACTATGTGCACTTTTTGCTGTTCTTAAAGTAAACCTTGAGTGCTATTTTAGACATTAATACGCAGCATTCTGTTTACAAGTGGTTATCTTTTTCGGAGTTTTTAAGTCGATTTATGGCATGGTAATTACGATTTAAATGTGATCGATGTTTCTTAAATGTTGTTTATTTAACAACTCCTTAAAAGACTTATTTTGTCACATCTGTTCATGTTTTTTAATAAATAACATCAATCCATCATATCTCTGGATGAGCTCAAAAAAGTGTTGAATTACAAGGTCTGAGGTCGCTTATTTGATTGAACCCTACTATTAGTATGGTCTAACATTTTCCATTAGAGATTGTAAAAAACTTAAGCTTGGTTACGCGGGCTTTTCAATAACACTAGATACAAAATAGGCAAATGTATGAGTGATGTTAATAAAATTGAGAGTGGTGAAAAACGCTCCCTGGAGTGGAAGTCGTTCCTCTTCATTGCAGTTGTTCTCTTCCCAATTCTGAGTGTGGCCTTTGTTGGCGGCTACGGGTTCATCGTTTGGATGTTGCAAGTCTTCTTCTTTGGACCTCCAGGCGCGCACGGCATGTAAGCCAGTGAGCTCATAACCACACTTTTGAAAAGATTTTAAGAGAGCAAATAATGAAATCATTAATCATTAAACTGTGGCGTACCATGACGCGCCCAGCTGTACATATCAGCCTAGGTGTGCTGACTATGGGCGGCTTTATTGCTGGTGTTATCTTTTGGGGTGGCTTTAACACCGCTCTAGAAGCAACCAACACAGAAGAATTCTGTATTAGTTGTCACACAATGCGTGACAACGTGTACGTTGAGCTACAAGAAACGGTGCACTGGAAAAACCACTCTGGTGTTCGTGCTACCTGTCCTGATTGTCACGTTCCACATAACTGGACAGATAAGATCGCTCGTAAGATGCAAGCTTCTAAAGAAGTATTTGCACAAGTATTTGGCAACTACGACGAACCGGGTGTGTTCGAAGAGCGTCGTATCGAACTTGCTAAACACGAATGGGATCGTTTCTCGGCAAACAAATCTCTGGAGTGTAAAAACTGTCACAACTACGAATCGATGGATTTCGAGCAAATGTCTCCTACGGCTCGTATCCAAATGAAGCAAGCCGCTGAGAAAGATCAAAGCTGTGTTGACTGTCACAAGGGTATTGCGCACAACCTACCAGCAGGCATGGACAGCATTGGCGGTATCGTGGGTGATCTAGAGGGTATGACTTCTAACACGGATTACGGCGTTGGTCAGCAACTCGTGAGCGTTCGTCACCTACCAATTTACTTTGATGCGCAAGGCAGTAAAGAAGCTGGTCTTCTTAATCCTGCATCGACCGTTAAAGTTCTTGAAGACAAAGGCGAGTTTGTTGAGATCGAAATTGACGGTTGGCGCAAAGCAAAAGGTTTTGGTCGTGTAATTCAAGAAGACTTCGGTAAGAACATTGCGACTGCGTCTCTGATGAAAGAAGCAGCAACAGACAGCAACATTGTGACGACTGGTGAGAAAAAAGTGGATGAGCTAACAGGCCTTCCTTGGGAAAAAGTAGCGGCGAAAGTATGGATTAAGAAAGAGTCTATGCTGAACGACATCAATCCTGTTTGGGAAAAATCTCGTGAAGCCTACAAGACCAATTGTTCTGTATGTCACACTCAACCTGCGGAAGCGCACTTCGACGCGAACACCTGGCCAGGTATGTTCGACGGTATGTTGGCGTTCGTTAACCTAGATACAGACAGTGAAGCACTGATCTTGAAGTATCTACAGAAACACTCTTCAGATTATGCTGAAGGTCACCACTAATAAGCGTCGGATTGGAGTAATTTTAAATGGCTATTACACGAAGAAGTTTTCTTAAAGGTGTAGCAACCACAAGTGCAGCGTCAGTAATTGGTCCTAGCTTATTGGCGTCCGCCTCTGCAAATGCCGTTGAGACGACAGGTACTTGGAAAGTAACCGGTTCTCACTGGGGCGCGTTCCGCGCCCACATCTACGCGGGTAAAGTTCAAGAGATCAAGCCGCTAGAGCTAGACAAAAACCCAACAGAAATGTTGAACGGCATTAAGGGTATTATCTACAGCCCTTCACGTGTTCGTTACCCAATGGTTCGTCTAGATTGGTTGAAGAAACACAAATACAGCGCGGATACTCGCGGTAACAACCGTTTCATCCGAGTAACTTGGGATGAAGCGCTAGACTTGTTCTACCGTGAACTAGAACGTATTCAAAAAGACTACGGCCCATGGGCGCTGCATGCAGGTCAAACAGGTTGGAACCAAACGGGTTCATTTAACAACTGTACTGCGCACATGCAACGTGCAGTAGGTATGCATGGCAACTTCATCACTAAAGTAGGTGACTACTCGACGGGTGCAGGTCAAACCATTATGCCGTACGTGCTAGGCTCAACCGAAGTTTATGCACAAGGTACGTCTTGGTCTGAGATCCTAGAAAACTCTGACAACATCGTTCTTTGGGCTAACGACCCAGTGAAAAACCTTCAAGTAGGTTGGAACTGTGAAACGCATGAGTCGTTTAAGTACCTTGCACAACTAAAAGAAAAAGTGGCGAAAGGTGAGATCAACGTTCTATCTGTAGACCCAGTGAAGAACAAAACTCAGCGCTACTTAGAGAACGATCACTTGTACATCAACCCGCTGACAGACGTAGCGTTCATGCTCGCTGTGGCACACGTGTTGTACAACGAAAACCTGTACGATAAGAAATTCATTGATACTTACTGTCTAGGCTTTGAAGAGTTCATTCAATACGTTCAAGGTAAGACAAAAGACAAAGTAGAGAAGACGCCCGAATGGGCAGCAGCGATTTGTGGCGTGAAAGCGGACAAGATCCGTGAATTCGCACGCATGCTAGTCAGCGGTCGTACACAGATCCTGATGGGTTGGTGTATCCAGCGTCAAGAGCACGGTGAGCAGCCATACTGGGCAGCGGCTGTGGTTGCTGCAATGGTTGGTCAAATCGGTCTACCTGGCGGTGGTATCTCTTACGGTCACCATTACTCAAGTATCGGTGTGCCTTCTACTGGTTTCGCGGGCCCTGGTGGTTTCCCTCGTAACCTTGACCAAGGTATGAAACCGAAGTGGGACAACAACGACTTTAACGGTTACAGTCGTACTATCCCAGTTGCACGTTGGATCGACTGTCTGCTAGAACCTGGCAAAGAGATCAACTACAACGGCGGTAAAGTGAAACTGCCAGACTTCAAGATGATGGTTATCTCGGGTTGTAACCCATGGCACCACCATCAAGATCGTAACCGCATGAAGAAAGCGTTCCGCAAACTTCAAACGGTTGTAACGATCGAGTTTGCTTGGACTGCGACATGTCGTTTCTCAGATATCGTTCTACCGGCGTGTACGCAATGGGAACGTAACGACATCGACGTATACGGTTCATACTCGAACAAAGGTCTGATTGCGATGCATCGTCTCGTTGATCCATTGTTCCAATCTAAGCCTGACTTCCAAATCATGAGTGAACTCACTCAGCGTTTTGGTCGCCGCGAAGAATACACTCGTGGTATGAGCGAGATGGAATGGATCGAAAGCCTTTACAACGATTGTAAAAAAGCGAACGAAGGTAAGTTTGAAATGCCAGAATTCAACGAGTTCTGGGAGAAGAGCGTACTAGACTTCGGTGAAGGTGAACCTTGGGTTCGTCATGCGGACTTCCGTAAAGACCCTGAGCTTAACCCACTAGGTACACCGTCTGGCTTCATCGAGATTACATCACGCAAGATCGGCCGTTACGGTTACGAACACTGTCAAGAGCACCCAATGTGGTTCGAAAAATCAGAGCGTTCACACGGTGGTCCTGGTTCAGATAAATACCCATTCTGGTTGCAGTCTTGCCACCCTGATAAGCGTCTTCACTCTCAAATGTGTGAGTCTGAAGAGTTCCGCGCGACTTACGCGGTACAAGGTCGTGAGCCGGTTTACATCAACCCAGCGGATGCCAAAGCAAAAGGTATCAAAGATGGTGATTTGGTACGTGTATTCAACGGTCGTGGTCAGCTGTTAGCTGGTGCTGTTTTGACTGACAGCTACCCACGTGGCGTTATTCGTATCGAAGAAGGTGCATGGTACGGTCCTCTAAACGAGAAAGAAGGCGCAATCTGTACCTACGGTGATCCTAACACCCTAACGCAAGACATCGGTTCTTCTGAGCTTGCACAGGCGACTTCTGCGAACACATGTATCGTAGACTTCGAGAAGTTCACAGGTAAAGTGCCGCCAGTCACTTCATTTGGTGGTCCGATCGAAGTTGCTTAATTAGTGCAGTTTGCATAAATCCAAATACCAGCCTCAGGGCTGGTATTTTTTTATCAAAATTTCAGTGAGCGTTGTCTCAATAGTAACTTCATAACGTTAAACGAGACTGGTATTCGTGATGATGGTAACGAATTGGGTGAGACAAGCAGGAGATAATGCGCCAAGCTAAACAATAATAATTAAGTGAGTAGACTCTTTATGGCTCAGAGCATTCAATTAGCAAATCACACTGAGATCACTGTGAATAACAATGACTTCCAAGTTGAAGTCGAGGGTAATCAATTACGTTTTTCTTTTGCTGGCCTTCACAATAAAACCTTTACGGACCGTGAAGTGTTATTCGAAATGCCGTTTTTGTACGAGCACGAGGCCAACGTAATTGGGGATGGTTTTCAAATGTTGGCGCAAACGGCGGGAACGATCAATCACCCCGTTGATATTGGTCGCTGCCCAGACAATAATCCTTCTTATCGAATCTACCCTAAAAATGCACCTAAGCGTTATTACAACTATTTAGTGGTGGAAGGTTCAGCGGGCTACACATTATTTGGCTTCACATCATGTCATCGCTTTGCAGGCTATTTTGATGTTGTGCTGCGTGATGGGCATTGGGTTTTATCAGCCGCAATTGATGGTGAGTTGACTCAAGTGGCGGATTGGGAAAGTAATCAACTTGAATCCGTGGCGGTACTCTGTGGTCAATCGCTGTCCGAGCTTTATCAAACCTATGGCGAGATGATTGCAAAGCATCATCCTGTTCGCCAAGGTGTGACACAAGATGCGCCTGTTGGTTGGTGTTCGTGGTACGCGTACTACGCAGACGTGACAGAGCAAAACATCATGCAGAACGTTGATTGCATGCAAGATAAGCTCGAAGACCTGGAGTGGGTACTTCTGGATGATGGCTATCAAGCCTTTATGGGCGATTGGTTAACCCCATCAGATAAGTTTTCTGGTGGCGTAAAAGAGCTCATTCATAGTATCCGTGCAAAAGGCAAAAAGCCGGCGATTTGGATGGCGCCCTTTATTGCTCAGCCTGAGTCGGAGATCTTCAAACAGCATCCAGATTGGTTTGTTCGCCACAAAGATGGAAGCTTACTTAAAGCAGAAGATGTCACATACGGTGGTTGGCGATGCACGCCTTGGTACATTCTCGATACTTCAAACCCTGAAGTGCAAGATCACCTAACTCATGTGGTCTCTGTTATGCGTCAAGAGTGGGGCGTTGAGCTATTCAAATTAGACGCAAACTACTGGGGCACGTTAAAAGGTAAACGAAGCCAATCGGGTGTCACCGGTGTAGAAGCCTACCGCATGGGTATGGAAGCGATTGCCAAAGGCGCTGGTGATGCGTGGCTTTTAGGTTGCAACGCGCCAATGTGGCCATCTCTGGGGCTTGTGGATGCAATGCGTGTTTCTGACGATGTAGAGCGTCATAGTCGTCGATTCGAACAGATAGCCAAAGAAACCTTTTACCGTAGTTGGCAGCACCGAAAACTGTGGCAAATTGACCCGGATTGCGCCACGTTCACTTCATTAGCTAATCAATCTGCATCCAGAGAAGAGTATGAATTTCATCGCACGGTGTTATTAGCGAGTGGTGGTTTGCTGCTGTCTGGTGACCCGCTCCCTGAGATTACACCGTTTGCTAAGAAGACACTGTCTAAGCTCATGTTACGTCAACAACGTAACCAACAATCTGCAAAGTTTACCGCTTTGAGTTTAAATCACGCGTTTTTAAAACTAACGACGAAGAATGACCTCCATTGTTTGTTTAATTATGCGAGTTACGGAGCGATGGAATTTACGCTGACGTCTGATCAACCGGTGGACTGGTATGATTACTGGACAGGGGAAAAGCTAAACCAAGAACCTTGCCAGTTGTTAATGGTGAGCGTGGATAAAGGGCTCAATGCGAAAGCGATCGTTACAGCATAACGTGAAGTAAATCGCCCAATACCAAGATCAAGAAAGGAGCCTATTGCGGCTCCTTTCTCGTTTTGATGCTCTGGGCGTTAGAACTCGAATAAAAAGTAATACCCGTATCCAACAATAAACGCAGGAATGGACGAATAAATAGTCGCGACCAAAGCAGCTTTCGGTGCCATTGCAATGGCGGGGAATAGGGCGTCACCATCGTTAGAAATCGCATTGGCCAGTTGCGCAGAAAGTGGCGCTGCACCAGAAATGTATAGGCTAGTGACTAAAATTTGCGGTCCGCAACCAGGCAACATACCAATGGCTAGGCCAGCTAATGGCATCCAAATTCCCCAATGAGAAAAGGTTTCTACAAGGTCGAGTCCAGAAAAATAGGTTGTCAGCTCAAACGCCAGAAAAGCAACGATCACCCAAGCACTGACGAAATTCGTATCTTGTGCTGCTTTTTGAATCGGGTGTGAGTCCACGATTTTTTCATCTTCAGAGACCGTTGACTGATAATCGCCAAGTTCTTTGGTCATCGCCCATAATGACATTGTGATCACCGCGAAGATAGCGCCCAGCCATTCAATGGTGTTGGCTTTCAAAGATAGCAACTGATTAATATCTATTTGGAAAGACATTAACACAGCAACGACACTAGCAGGCACAATAAGCCATTTCCAAAATGCGCCTTGTAGATTGATTGCACGTTGTTCAAGAGGCGTGTGTCGGTCTGTCTGGTGTTGGCAACAAGCATGTGTCTGAGGTGCTTCTTTTGGTTCTGGTCGCAGAAAGTTATCAGCATGAAAAGCATTAACGACTAACCCTGAAAGAGTACCCACGATAATGCCTAATCCAACCACGCCTAATCCAACACTTGGTTTGGCGGCCAGAAGTAAAAAGGCAGCGTCACCCATTGTTGAAGTAAGTACCGCGACAATCGCACCAAATCCCACTCGGCCACTAATAAATTGCGTTGTCACAACAATAGCGCCACCACAGCCAGGCAAAGCACCCAATAAAGAAGCAAAGAAAACCTGATGATTACGCGAGCGATGGTAGAGCTCGGTAATTCGATTGGTTTTCGACATAAAGTTTGAAAGATAATGATAAATAGCCAATGTGGCAGCAACATAGCATGACACTGCCCAGAATGAGTCGGATAGCGTCTGTACGGCTACGTCACGTGTATTTTCATTGCCTAGCAAAATGAGCATGACGATAGGGATCAGCAATCGCTTATAAGCTAAACGAAACTGAGTAGGCTGAAACAACTGTTGTGCAGAGTGTAATAATTGGGTCGCGTTCATCGTTTACTCAAATGCAAATAGGAATAATTATCATTATATGTAAATGAGATTTATTCGCAATAGCATTGTGAACTTTTCTTCGTGTCAAACTCTCTGAAATCAGGTAAAGTATCGGCCTTTGTGAGCAAACACGCCCTAATTAACTGTATTAGGCGGCGTATAAAATTGACTTGAATAGGAAGAAACATGATTCTAGTTGTAGGTCATAAGAACCCAGACAGTGACAGTATTTGTAGTGCACTCGTTGCAACTGAACTTCTAAAAGCGCGTGGCGTTGAAGCTATGCCAATTCGCCAAGGCGAAATCAACCGTGAAACTCAGCACATCCTAGAAGTTGCTGGCGCTGAAGTTCCTGAGCTTCGCACATCAGTTGCGGGTGAGACCGTTTGGCTAGTAGATTACTCAGATCTAGCACAAGCACCAGACGATATCGCAGAAGCTGAAATTGCGGGTATTGTTGACCACCACCGTCTAGGTGACGTGATGACAGTAAACCCAATGGAAGCATGGATCTGGCCTGTTGGTTGTACCAACACTGTTCTATTCAACATGTTCAAGATTGAAGGTCACGCGATTACTCCACAAATTGCTAAGCTAATGATGTCAGCAATTCTATCTGACACAGTAGGTTTTGCTTCTCCAACTTGTACACAAAAAGACAAAGATGCCGTTGCTGAACTAGCGGCAATCGCAGACGTACAAGATGTTGACGCGTTCACTAAAGATCTTCTAATTGCTAAAACAAACATCGAAGGTCTATCAGCGGCTGAGCTTGTTGAGAAAGACCTTAAAGGTTACCCATTCAACGGTCGTGACGTAGTGGTTGGGCAAGTTGAACTTGCAACTCTTGAGCAAGTTGACGGTATGATCGAAGCACTAGAAGCAGACCTAGAATCTCGTTGTGAGAAAGATAACCTAGCGTTCGCTGCTGTAATGCTAACAGACATCACGACTGCTCAAACTCGTCTTCTATACAAAGGTGAGTGGGCTGAGAAGCTTGTTAAGCACGAAAAAGACGGCATGCTAATGATGGAAAACACGCTAAGTCGTAAGAAGCAAGGTTGGCCTTGGCTTCAAACTGAGCTAGCTTAATTTTCTAGCATATACTTTAAATGCCCGCCTAGCTGCGGGCATTTTTCTATGGGAAATAGGAGACGAATATGTCTGAGCAACTGACCCAAGAGCAGATGGATACCATTAATCGCTACAACGAAGAGCAACGTTTAAAGTACTGCGTAAAAGAGATTGTGGCGAATCGTAAGGTTTGGATTCTGAAAGACGAACATGGCTGTGTCATGTTAAATACAGAAGATGATGATTGTGTACCAGTATGGCCAAACGAAGAGTTCGCTTTGCAATGGGCGAATGGTGATTGGGAAGATTGCGAGCCAGAAGCGATCTCTCTAAACAAGTGGCACAGCCGTTGGACCTCTGGTCTAGAGGATGACGAGCTATCGATTGTTGTATTCCCAAATCAAAATGAAGAAGGGGTCGTATTGTTTCCTGACGAGTTTGATTTTGAACTGCGCAAACAAGCGAGCCGCCGTTAGTTTTTTGATTAGTACCCATGCAATAAAGAAGCCTGCGTTAAAGCAGGCTTCTTTACATTTGCACGATTACATCTTTGATAAGCTATTTTGTTTGATGGCTTGGCGCTTTGTAAAAGTGGCTTTCGACTAATCGTTGAGTAATAGGATGCTCGGGATGAGTCAGTACTTGGTTGGTCTCGCCAAACTCGACCACTTCACCTTCATGCATCACCATCACTTTATCAGTAATATGCTTAACAATGCCAATGTGCTGAGACACGTACACAAATGACAATCCCATCTCTTCTTGCAACTCGAGGAATAAGTTAATGATCTGCGAGCGCATTGCCATATCCAAACCGTTTAACGCCTCATCAGCGACAATGATGGAAGGTTGAAGAATAAGTGCACGAGCCAAACATACGCGCTGTTTTTGACCGGCAGCTAGCATTTGTGGATAAAAATAGGCGTGCTCAGGCAGCAATCCTACGCGGAGCAAGGTGTTCTTTACACGCTGCATGCGCGCATCTGGCGGCATGTTGGTATTTCGCTTTAGCGGACCTTCTAAAATACGACCAATCTGGATACGTGGGTTTAACGATGTGTTTGGATCTTGGAAAATCATGCGGATGAGCTTGCAGCGTGTCGCGTAATCTTTGTGCTCCAATCGTTCGCCATTCACACGGATCTCTCCGGAGCTTGGTTCAACAACGCCAGCAAGCATACGAGCTAGTGTGGATTTTCCTGACCCGTTTTGACCAATAAAACCAATAGTTTGTCCTGGCTCTAAAGTAAAGCTTACCGGTTTAACTGCCTCATTAACCTGACGTTTGAACAGACGGGAGCGCGTAACAAATTGCTTCGATAAATTATCGACTTCAAGTAACGCACTCATGACTTTTTCTCCGTGTTCAATGGAAAGTGGCAGTTAAATTTATGATTCTTAATTCGTCTGGTGTGTGGAATTTCTACACATTGTTTCTGCGCATATGGGCAACGTGGTCCGAGGCGACAACCGATAGGCAGATGCTGCAATGGCGGAATCGAGCCCGGTAGGGATTGGAGTTTTTGCTTGTGTGGTACCCAATCATTAAAGTCAGGCATCGCTTTAAGCAAGGCATCGGTGTACGGGTGCTTGGGTGCCGCAATGATTTTACTGGTATCGGCAGACTCCACCGACTGACCACAATACATTACCGTAATACGTCCTGCCCACTGTGTTATGGTCGCTAAGTCGTGGCCGATAAGCAAAATGGTTGTGTTATTAAGTTGGTTCATGCGGCTCAACAGACGCAAAATTTGCGATTGAGTAATCGGGTCTAAGTCGTTGGTTGGCTCATCTGCGATCAGCAACTTTGGTTTGGTCGCTATCGCCATGGCAATCATGACTTTTTGACACTCACCATCAGTCAGTTCATAAGGGTAGCTACCCATTAAACGCTTGTGATCTTTAATACCCACTTTATGCAAAAGCGCGATGGCCTGTTTTTTACGCCATTTAAATCGCTCCCACCATTTCCCTTCAAATGCGCGAGATGGAATGGATTCAATCAATTGACGCCCGACTTCCTCTGAAGGGTCAAGACAAGTTGAAGGCTCTTGGAAAATCATCGCAATATCACGAGCAATGACGCGCCGACGCTCTTTTGGTGTAAGCTGAAGCAAGTCAATATTGCCAAGGCGCATACGGTCTGCGGTGATGCGCCAGTTATCTTTACTTACCCCGACAATCGCTTTTGCAACTAAGCTTTTCCCTGAACCAGACTCACCTACAAGACCACGAATTTCGCCTTCGTTCAAAGTTAGGCTCATTCGGTCAACGGCTTTGACCAACCCTTGAGGTGTTTCGATCTCAATGGTCAAATGTCGAATATCTAACAACGGCATTATTCGATCCCCGCATTAAGCGCTTGACGTACACCTTCACCTACTAAGTTTAGGGTAATAACAGTAAACATGATGGTCAGGCCGGGTAGGGTCACTGTCCAAGGTGCAATATAAATAAGCTCGACAGAGTCACCTAATATTGCTCCCCACTCGGTGCTTGGTGCCTGTGCGCCTAGGCCAAGAAAACCCAGTGCCGTAATATCTAAAATCGCAGCAGAGAGCGCGAGTGTGATTTCAGCGGCAATGACCGTCAGAATGTTAGGAAGAATTGAACTCCACAGTAAGTAGAAATCATTAGCGCCATCAAGGCGTGCTGCCATTATGTAGTCTTTTTCAACTTCGGTGTGGACTGCTATATAAACGGAGCGAATAAAACGCGGAATCAAAGCCAAGCAGATTGCGAGTAAAATATTGAACCCACCAAAGCCTAGAAATGCCACAAAAATGATTGCTAATAAGAGCGACGGGATCGACATGACGGTATCGAGCAAGTGGTTGAGAGTACTCGACAGTAAGCCTTTCGTCATACCTGCCAATACGCCAATTAAACAGCCTACAACGGCAGCAATTGCGGTGATGGCGACAGCAGCGCCAAATGTCAGCTGAGAGCCCATAATCAGGCGCGAAAGAATATCTCTACCTAAGTCATCGGTCCCCAAAAAGTAATCAACCGTTCCTGCTGGGGCCCATGATGGCGGCACAAGCAACTCACCTGACTGTGCTTGGGCGTCAAATGGTGCAAGTAGGGGGGCAAAAATGGTAATAAGGACGATAAACACCAAGCACCACAAGCCAAACATGGCTAGTCCGTTGGCGCGGTAGCTTCGCCAAAAACGCTCAAACTGTGTTGGAATACGCTCTTCCTGATAAACGTTATTTGTTAGCATACCATTCCTTTCGAACTAAAGGGTTAATCATCGCGCCAATCAAATCCGAGAGTATGTTAGCGGTAAGAACCAAAGTCGCAAGTACCATCACGCCAGCTTGGATAGATGCATAGTCTTGGCTTGCTAGCGCATCTAAAAGCCAACGACCAATACCTGGCCAGTTAAAAATAGACTCCGTGATGATAGCTAAGGTAATCATACTCGAAAGTTGAACACCAACTTTGGGAATGATAGGCGGTATCGCATTCCGCAATACATGTTGAGTTACGATTTCGCGGTTAGAAAGACCTTTGATTCTCGCTGCACGGATGTAGTTTTGGCTCATCACTTCCGCTACCGAGGAACGCATTAGTCCGACAACCTGGGTGGTTGGAGCCAAAGCGAGCACCAAACATGGCAGCACCATATGCTCAATAACGCTTTGCAGTGCATGAGCGCGGTATTCGCCTTTCGCCATGAATGCGTCGATAATGGCAAACCCGGTTACATGATCAATTTCGTAAAGTAAATCATACCGTCCCGCAACGGGAAAGAGTTGGTATTCCAATGAAAAGACCATGATAAGTAACAGAGCAACCCAAAAGATTGGGGCGGAATAACCAGACATTGACATGAATGAAATGCTGGTATCGAGCCATTTACCTTGCTTCATCCCAGCCACGGTTCCAAGTGGAATGCCGATCAAAAGGGACACCAAAAAGGCAAAGAAACACAATTCCAAAGTGGCTGGGAATACAACGGCGAGCTCGTCGTAAATCGCATTGCCGTTTTTACTTATGCCAAAATCGAGTTGAGAAAGGTTGATCAAGTAAGTTTGCCAGCCAGACCAAAAATCAACGTTTGCCCAGTGCGAGAGAGGGTCAAGGCGCAGCAGAGAAAAACCCACTAATGTAAGGATCATCAAAGTGATGATAAATAGGTTAAAGCGTCGAACGGTATACCAAAACATCAGTGAATTCTCTCAACTCTATCAAACGGTTGGGCATTGAAAGGGCTTGATTTGAAGCCTGTCAGCGATTTGTCGTGCACACGGAACTGCACGCCATGCGCCAGAGGAATAACCGGGAACTCTTGATTCAAAATGTTCTGTGCTTGGCGATATAGGTTCAAACGGTAACGCGGTTCTTGAGTTTCTAAAGCCAAATCGAGCAAGAAATCGAAGTCATCGTTACACCACATGGACACGTTAAGGCCAACGCGGTCAGACTCGCAAGATAATAAAGGGCGGAAAAAGTTGTCAGGATCCCCGGTATCACCAATCCAACCAGTTAAAAGTAAATCGATATCGTTGATGTTCTCCAAATCCACACGTTCAAACCTATCATCGGTAAGTAGCGTTAATTTAACCCCAATATCGGCAAAATTCGCTTGGATTAGCTCTGCGGTCTTGCGAGGGCTTGGGTTAAAAGCACGTGGTTCAAGTGGTACCCACATGGTCAATTCTAGGCCGTCTTCGTAGCCTGCATCTCGAAGTAGTGCCAATGCATAATTCCGGTCATAACGAATTTTTACGCTGTCTTTTTGATAAGCCCATGAATTAGGTGGTAGCAAGGTATAAGCTTGGGAGCCAGTTCCGTAGTAAACCGAATCTAAAATATTTTGACGGTTGATCGCTAAGTTAAGAGCTTGGCGAACTCGAGCATCACTCAGCGCGGTGGTTTCTGTGTTTATCGCAATAAAGGAAACGTTGTTAGCTGGTGTAGCCGTCAGCTCAAGGTTGTCATTTTCTTGAATGACAGGTATTTGGCTCGAAATAGGTGAAGAGAGTACGTCACACTCGTTTCTTAAAAGTTTAGCTAATGTACCCGTCCCTCTGTGAGAGATATCGAACACCACTTGTTCCATTTTTGCTGGTGACTTCCAGTAATTTGAATGACGCTCTAATCGAATCAAGTCGTTCACTTGGTACTCTTTTAATTGATAAGGGCCGGTACCGATAGGAAGTTGGTCGATTTCTTCTTTATGATCTTTTGCTGCCAATTGCTGTCCATACTCCGCAGACAAGATAACCGCATGGCTGGTGGCAATATTGGCCAAGAAAGAAAAGTTTGGCTGAGATAACGTAAACCTTACCGTATACTCATCTATTGCAACCACGTCTTGGAGTAGGTTTTGAAAATCTAACCCTGCAAACCATGGATAAAAACCACCACCTACTTGGTGAAAAGGATGGTCTACATCGATGATTCGCTTGAAGCTAAATACCACATCTTTTGCATTCAATGGGCGAGTGGGTGTGAACCAAGGTGTGGTTTGGAATTTAACACCACGTTTAAGCTTAAACGTGTATTCCGTCCCTGATTCATTTACTGACCAACTCTCGGCGATGCTTGCCACGGGCTGATGTGATTTAGGATCGAGCGTGAGCAGCGTATCGTACAGCTGCGGGCTCAGAGCCTCTGCGGTAATACCGCTATCAATAAGCTGAGGGTTAAACGTGGTCGGCTTACCTTGTCCGCAAAACACAAAGCCAGCTTTGCGAATATCATTGTGGTCAATTTCATCGCCACAAGCGGTCAGTAGGCTAATCCCAATAAGGCTCAGCGATAATCTTATAAAAGCATTCATAATATGAAATGTTCATTGGATCTTGCTCGTTTCGTTTGATCTTACTCTTTCAAAGCTAACAAGCGAAAATGATCTCGCTAATTTATCACCTTTGTGAACTCGCTCCAAACATAAAATCCATACACTGTAAGGTGTTATGCCATAAATGCATGCGAATTAGAGCGCAGTCACGAGCTCGTGTATTGATTGAGTACTCTCGGTCAAGTTAGCTTTGTCCGACCAAACCATATTTTCTAACCATCCCTCGTAATTGGTGATAGCTCAAGCCAAGTAGCTCGGCTGCTTGTCGTTGATTAAACTTGGCTTCTTCCAATGCACGATTGAGTAAATGGATATCTTGTTCCTCTTGCCATTGTTTATAGTCTAGAGGGAATTGGATGGTGTTGCTTGATGCTTCCTCTTCTTGTTGTTCTGCTTGTTTTGCACTATGGCCAAGCGCGCTGTGCCAAACCGTTTCAAAAGGATTGAAAACCAGTTCATCAATTGGGTGAGCATTCAGACCATGTTGGTAAATCGCACGTTCAATCACGTTTTTTAGTTCGCGGACGTTACCGGGCCATTCATATTCAATAAGCGACTGCTGCGCTTTTGGGGTAAAACCGACAAAGTATTCCAGTTGCAGTTCACGACACATTTTCATCGCGTAGTGCTCTGCTAAAGAGAGAATGTCTTCTTTGCGCTCGCGAAGAGGCGGTAACATAATGACATCGAAGGCTAGCCTGTCGAGCAGATCTGCACGAAAATCACCTTGCTCTGCCAATTTTGGTAGGTCGGCATTGGTTGCACAAACAAGTCGAACATCCGCATTGAGAGCGGTATGACCGCCAACTCGCTCATATTCACCATATTCGATGACGCGTAATAGCTTTTCTTGAACTAAAAGTGGTGCGGTCGCCAGCTCGTCAAGAAACAAAGTACCGCCCTCGGCACGCTCGAAACGCCCTTTATGCTTACCTTTAGAGCCTGTGAAGGAGCCGGATTCATGTCCAAACAATTCGGAATCTATTAGCCCTTCGCTTAATGTCGCACAGTTGAGTGATAGTAGTGGTTTATCCCAACGTCTTGATAAATAATGCAAACGCTGAGCGATGAGTTCTTTACCCGTACCTCGTTCACCAATGATGAGGACAGGGCGCTCAATGGGTGCAAGTTGTGATACTTTATCTAGTACAGCGAGAAAAGCAGGTGATTCACCAATCAGGTTTTGCTTCATAAAGTCCTTCTTATTTAACAGCCGAGCCATGATTTAGAGATAGAGTTGGTAAATTTCACCAACAGTTGGTGAAAAACATCATAGCACAATAGTGTGTAACGACAACAAAATGAATAACACTCTGATTTAAAAGAAAATTATAAGTTGGCACGTTACTTGTTATATATTCAGGGAGACACAAGGTTAATCACCACCTTGTCGAGTTTTAATAGGAAAAAAGAGGAGTTCCGTTATGGGTATTTTTTCTCGATTTGCAGATATCGTTAACTCAAACATCAGTGCATTACTGGACAAGGCGGAAGATCCTGAAAAAATGATCCGTCTTATCATTCAAGAAATGGAAGACACACTTGTTGAAGTGCGTACTAACTCGGCTAAAGCGATTGCAGACAAGAAAGAGTTGGCTCGTAAGGTTGAAACGTTAGAAGAGCAAATTGGCGAATGGGGCCAAAAAGCGAGCTTAGCATTAGTTAAAGAGCGTGAAGATCTAGCTCGTGCAGCGTTAATTGAAAAGCAAAAGCTAGAGCAAGTGATTAAAGGCCTCCACACTGAGCAAACCTTAGTGGAAGAAACGATCGATAAGCTTACTGGCGAGATTGGTAAGTTGGAAAGCAAAATTGCTGAAACGCGCGCAAAACAGCAAGCACTAGCAATTCGTAACCAAACTGCATCTAACCGTCGTGATGTGCAAAAACACCTGCACACTAGCCGTACTAATGAAGCGATGGCGAAATTCGAGCAATACTCACGTAAAGTGGATGAAATGGAAGCGGAAGCAGACCTGTATGCTCAAACCGGTAATGCTAAATCGCTAGAACAAGAGTTTGCAGAGTTGCAGGCACAAGACGAAATTGAAAAAGAGTTGGCAAAACTGAAAGAACAGATGTCATCGAAAGATAAATAAGAAAGGAGCCATTTATGTCGGCATTTTTTATAGCAGGACCAGTGATTGTCTTTTTAATCTTTGTCGCTCCACTATGGCTCTTCTTACACTATCGCAGCAAACGCAAAACAGATAGTGCACTGTCGAGCCAGGATTTAGAGCGCCTTCAGGTACTATCTGAAAAAGCAGAAGCGATGCAGTCCCGAGTTGATACATTGGAGCGCATCTTGGATGCTGAGTCACCAACATGGAGACGCAAGTATGAATAATCGAGAACTGTATCGTGATCCAGTAAATGGCAAAATCTCCGGTGTTTGCGCCGGTATTGCCAACTACTTTGGTGCAGAAGTTTGGTTGATTCGTATTGTAGTGATTTCTGCAGCGCTGTTAGGTGGTACGTTTTTGGTATTGTTAGCGTACGTCGCGATGGCGTTTATGTTAGAAAAGCAACCAGTAACGTATTCTGAAAATATCAGAGCGCAGCAAGAGCATACGCTCAAAAGTAAGCCTTGGCAGAAAGGGCAAAGCCCTGATCAACTGCTCAGTGTGTTGGAAAGGGATTTTGACCGTCTTGATGGCAAAATTCGTAACATGGAAGCTTATGTTACGTCTGATACATATAGGGTGAACAGAGAATTCAGTAAGCTTTAGGCATTTTGTATCCAAAGAAGATTTAACTGAAGCAGGCATAAAGCCTGCTTTTTTATCACAAATTACTAATTTTAAAGCACTATTAATCTTTTCTGCTCTGGAAGTTCGTTCAAAATTCATCTACTTTAAAAATAATCCCCCAATTTTTATGGATGAATGTAATGAGAAAATTGCTCATTCCTATTGCCATCTCGGCTGTCTTGTCGGGGTGCGGTAAAGAACTTCCTCCTGTTCCTGAACCTGAATCGCGCCCTGCGAAGCTATTTACAGTATCTGTTGGCAATGCCCAGTTTGAGCGACATTTTCCTGCCACGACGGAAGCTGGCGATAGAGCAGTACTGACATTTCGAGTTCCTGGGCTTCTTCAAACGATAGAAGTGAATGAAGGTCAAGTCGTCAGTAAAGGTGATGTTTTGGCGTCATTAAACCCAGATGAATATTCTCTGCTCGAACAGCAAGCTCGGGCAAATTTTTTGCTCGCAGATGTGCAATACAAGCGATACCAAAAGCTACGTAAAGACCAAGTAGTATCTGAGCAAGATTTTGATGAGGCAAAAGCGAACCACAACTCGGCAAAAGCTCAATGGAATCAAGCAAAGGCAAACTTAAGGTATACCAAACTTGTCGCGCCATATGATGGAACTATTTCGTACATTCCAGCAGAAAACCATGAATATGTTGCCGCGAAAGAAGGGGTGATGAATATTCAGTCCAACCAACTCCTCAAAGTGATATTCCAAATCCCAGACTATCTTCTAAATCGTTACACGCAGGGGAGCGATGTCTCTGCCAGAATGATATTTGATGCGTTCCCCGAGCGAGCCTTTGACTTAACCTTTCAGGAAATCGATACAGAAGCCGACCCTAAAACGGGCAGTTACAAAGTCACGATGGTCATGGAGCGGCCAGCAGAAATTGGCCTTTTGCCGGGAATGTCTGGCAATGCTTACCTCCTGTCCAAAAGTGCAGGAGCGACAAAGATTCCTAACTCCGCGTTGCTAGAAGAAAACGGCAAAACATACGTTTGGCGTGTCGATGAGCAAGGCATTGTATCCAAAGCCGCAATTGAGATGAATGACAAAAATCAAGTGTTAGCCGGGCTTAACGATGGCGACCAAATCATTATCTCGGGTGTCAGTGTAATTGAACCCGGAATTAAGGTAAGAGCGTGGATTAAGGAAAGAGGGTTGTAATATGAAAGGAATCATCTCTCTAGCGACTTTACTTTCAACGCTTTTTCTCGTTGGCTGTGGGGATAAGGCGCCAGAAAAAGAGCTCGAAACGCCACGAGTTAGAGTTACGTCATTAGCGGGAAACAAGGTGGATGACAACTTGTACTTCCCTGCGGTTGCGAATGCAGCGGATCGCTCTCATTTGAGCTTCAGAGTGGCAGGAGAAGTCAGCCGCATCATGGTAAAAGAGGGCGACAAAGTCACGAAGGGTGATGTTATTGCAACGCTAGATCCCACTGACTATGAGTTGGATGTAGATAATGCGAGTGCGCGTTTTTCTGTTGTCGACAGTCAGTATCGCCGCTCACGCCCTTTGGTTGATAAAGGCCTATTAGCTAAGTCTCAGTTTGATGAAATTGCAGCACAACGACAAATCGCCTTAGCTGAGCTTCAGTTAGCCAAACTTCGTCTATCATTTACTGCCTTAAAAGCGCCCGTGGATGGGATTATTTCGCGAGTTAATATCGACCAATTCGAAAATGTTCAAGTCGGACAGCATATCGTTAATATTCACAGCTTGGAGCGAGTCGAAGTGTTGATTCAGCTTCCTGACCGCCTCTATGTGAACCAACCGCCAACGGAAGAAAGGCTTACCGCGATCAAAGCATTAGTGCGCGTGCCCAGTGGTAACGAATATAACGCGACGGTAAAAGAATTTACAACCGAACCCGACCCAACAACAGGTACGTTTACTGTCACACTGTCGCTTCCTATGCCGGAAGAAGAGTACATCCTAGATGGTATGGCTGTTGAGGTAACTTCTAAAGACGAGAATGTTGGGCTTGATCTCAACCTAGGAATTAATGTTCCTATCGAAGCCATTTTTAATGCGGATGGTGACGAGCTGGGGCGCGAAAACAAATTTGTTTGGGTACTGAATGACGACAATACGGTATCGCGCAAACAGGTGCGAGCAGGTAAGGCATCTAAAACGTCCATTCAAATCCTTGATGGTCTCATGCTCAAAGACAAAGTCGTGATTGCCGGTGTTTCTCGATTAAGGGATGGCATGAAAGTGGAAGTGATACAGGAAATGGCTACGCAGGAGGCCGGTCTATGAGCGATCTTAATAAATCAGTGCCTCAAAGTGATGATGATGTGACCGGTATTGCTGCGTACTTCATCCGAAATCGCGTCATCAGTTGGATGGTCGCACTGATATTTTTGATTGGTGGTATCGCCGCATTCTTTGGTTTAGGGCGTCTTGAGGACCCTGCTTTTACTATTAAAGATGCGATGGTAGTGACCTCTTACCCTGGTGCGACACCGCAACAAGTCGAAGAAGAAGTGACGTACCCAATCGAAAAAGCGATTCAGCAGCTTACTTATGTTGATGAAGTAAATTCGATTTCTAGCCGGGGATTATCTCAAATCACGGTCACGATGAAGAACAATTATGGCCCTGATGATCTACCACAAATTTGGGATGAGTTGCGCCGTAAAGTGAACGACCTTAAAGGGACGTTGCCTCCAGGTGTGAATGAACCTCAAGTGATCGATGATTTTGGTGATGTTTACGGGATTTTGTTAGCGGTGACTGGCGACGGTTATAGCTATAAAGAGCTACTGGATTACGTCGATTACTTACGCCGAGAGCTCGAACTGGTTGATGGCGTGAGTAAAGTTTCGGTATCCGGGCAACAGCAAGAGCAAGTTTTCATCGAAGTATCGATGAAAAAGCTGAGCAGTATAGGTCTTGCTCCGGATACCGTGTTTAATCTTCTTTCGACGCAAAACGTGGTTTCTGACGCAGGGGCGATCAGAATTGGTGACGAGTACATCAGAATTCAGCCGACTGGCGAGTTCCAGAGTGTGGAGGAGCTGGGTGATTTGTTGATTACTGAGTCGGGCGCTCAGGGGCTCATTTTCTTGAAAGATGTGGCGGAAATAAAACGCGGGTATGTAGAAGTACCGAGTAATGTTATTAATTTTAACGGCAGCCTTGCACTGAACGTGGGTGTTTCTTTTGCTGAAGGCGTCAATGTGGTTGAAGTCGGAAAAGCGTTTGATCATCGCCTTGCCGAGCTAAAGTACCAACAACCTGTCGGTATCGAAATCTCGGAAATTTACAGTCAGCCTAAAGAGGTGGATAAATCGGTTAGCGGTTTTGTTGTCAGCTTGGCTCAAGCTGTCGGTATCGTCATTATCGTACTTCTGTTCTTTATGGGGCTACGTTCTGGGCTACTAATCGGTTTAATCTTGCTGCTGACGGTGCTGGGTACGTTCATTTTCATGAAGTATCTCGCGATAGATTTGCAGCGGATTTCATTAGGTGCCTTGGTTATCGCGTTAGGTATGCTGGTGGACAATGCAATCGTCGTGGTTGAGGGGATTTTGATTGGTACGCAAAAAGGGCGAACTCGACTCCAAGCAGCGACCGACATTGTTACCCAAACAAAGTGGCCATTACTTGGGGCAACTGTGATTGCGGTAACTGCATTTGCGCCAATTGGACTGTCTGAAGACTCGACGGGCGAATACTGTGGCACTTTATTTACGGTTCTGCTGATCTCTTTAATGTTGAGCTGGTTTACCGCTATCTCGTTGACACCATTCTTTGCTGACATCTTCTTTAAAGGCCAGAAGATTAAACAAGGTGAAGGGGAAGAAAATGATCCATATAACGGGGTTATTTTCGTTATTTATAAAAAGTTTCTTCAGTTTTGTATGCGTCGTGCTTGGTTTACCGTTGTGGTGCTGATTGCGGGATTAGCGGCAAGTGTTTACGGGTTCACCTTTGTGAAGCAAGCGTTTTTCCCATCTTCGACAACGCCGATTTTTCAGTTAGATGTATGGATGCCAGAAGGAACTGATATTCGAGCAACCAACACAACGCTTAAAGAGTTAGAAAGTTGGTTAGCTAAGCAAGAGCATGTTGACCATATCACGACGACCGCGGGTAAAGGCTTACAGCGCTTCATGTTAACGTACGCGCCAGAGAAAAGTTATGCGGCTTATGGTGAGATAACCACTCGTATGGAAAATTACGAAGCGTTGAAACCATTAATGGCGAAGTTTCGAGAGTATTTAAAAGCCAACTACCCAGAAATCAATTACAAGCTCAAACAGATTGAGTTAGGCCCTGGTGGTGGTGCAAAAATTGAAGCTCGCATTATTGGCTCAGATCCAACCGTCCTTCGTACGATAGCCGCTCAGGTCAAGGACATCATGTACGCCGACCCTCAGGCAACAAATATCAGGCATGATTGGCGTGAACGAACCCAAGTTCTTGAACCTCAGTTTAACGAGAGTCAGGCACGTCGCTATGGCATTACCAAATCAGATGTCGATGACTTCTTGTCCATGTCATTCTCTGGAATGACGATAGGCCTTTACCGAGACGGCACGACGCTCATGCCTATCGTGGCTCGTTTACCTGAAGATGAACGTATTGATATTCGTAACATTGAAGGCATGAAAATATGGAGTCCAGCACAGAGTGAGTTTATCCCACTTCAACAAGTCACAATGGGTTACGACATGCGTTGGGAGGATCCTATCATCGTACGTAAGAACCGTAAGCGTATGCTCACTGTGATGGCAGACCCTGATATTCTAGGTGAAGAAACCGCATCGACATTGCAAAAACGCTTACAGCCCCAAATCGAAGCGATTCAATTACCACCAGGTTATTCCTTAGAGTGGGGTGGTGAATACGAATCTTCAGGTGATGCTCAAGAGTCACTGTTTACTACTATGCCAATGGGGTACTTGTTCATGTTCTTGATCACTGTATTCCTATTTAACTCTATCAAAGAGCCACTCATTGTTTGGCTTACCGTACCGCTGGCGTTAATTGGCGTCACCACTGGTTTGTTGGCACTCAACACGCCGTTTGGTTTTATGGCATTGCTCGGCTTCTTAAGCTTATCGGGAATGGTGCTCAAAAATGGCATCGTATTACTGGACCAAATTGAAATTGAAATGAAGTCCGGTAAAGAGGCTTATGACGCGGTCGTTGATGCTGCGGTAAGTCGCGTCCGTCCCGTTTGTATGGCTGCTATCACGACGATCCTTGGTATGATCCCACTGTTGCCAGATATTTTCTTCAAACCAATGGCGGTTACGATTATGTTTGGTTTGGGTTTTGCGACAGTCCTGACACTGATTGTCGTGCCAGTGTTGTATCGTTTGTTCCATAAAGTGGCAGTACCGAAACAGGCTTAGTGCTACTGATATAACGATGAAAAATATCGCGCCTCTAGCTCATCAGTTAGAGGCGCTTTTTAAGGAAGAATAATGACAGAACAAAAAACGTGTGCGTGGGCGATGAATCACCCATTAGAGCGCGAATATCATGATTCCGAATGGGGCGTGCCAGTATATGACGACCAAGTCCTGTTTGAATTTATTACTTTGGAAGGTGCGCAAGCTGGTCTTAGTTGGATCACCATCCTTAAAAAGCGCGAAGGTTACAGAGAAGCGTTCGAGAATTACGATCTAGATGCGTTGGAACAAAGAAATGAAGAACGCGCTGAATACATCGTGGAAAACTTCGATGTTGTAAGGCATCGCGGAAAGATTAACTCGGTTTTCAGTAATGCCAAAGCGGCCAAAGCGTTAATTGCTGAATACGGAAGTTTATCAGACGCGTTGTGGCAGTTCGTGGACGGCGAACCAATCATTAATCAATGGCAACATATGAGTGACGTGCCAGTTTCGACAGAGCAATCCAAAGCCATGAGTAAATTCCTAAAAAAGAAAGGCTTCAAGTTTGTCGGTGAAACCATCTGTTATGCTTTCATGCAAGCCGTCGGCATGGTGGATGACCATATCGTTGGATGTCCTAAAAAGCAGAATAAGTAACGTTTGGCTATTAAGCTAATGTTGTTAGTTCTGGCTATCATGAATACGTTCCAAAGCTTCGATTCGACGCCATTGAGTGGCATCGAAGCTTTGTTTTCTTAAAGCAATGATTTCTGCCTGTTTTTCGTCTTGCCCTAGAAAATCTCTATTCAGAATATTTTGACGCTGCTTTAAGTAAGTGGCGAGTTGAGTCTCAAATGATTCTCTTTGCTCATCAAGTTTTTGCAGCCTCTGCGCTCCGGCATCTCCTACCAGAGCAACACGGGCGATGTACTTGTCTTGTGAATCAAGCTGAGAAGCTTGCTCGAGCTGCTTTGCTAATGCGTTATTGCGTTCACTTTCTCGTATGTAATCCGGTTGTTCTGATAACGCTTGATTGAGAAGGTGTTCTTGACTCTCGATATCCGATGCCTGTGTTTTAATCGTCAGCTTTTCTAAAGCAAGTTGGCGAAGTCGGTTTTCTTCGTCAAACAATTGGGTTATCTGCGCCTCGCTAAAGTATTGAAGCTGTAAGTTCAGTATTGCTTCATTCAGCATGGTTAACTGTTCAAGCGTTAGGTGATTGTGCTCAAAAGGCTCTAATGCAGAGAGTGCTTGCTTGTAGGAAAGGTAGGTTTGAAAAAGTTTGGCATCAATATTCAGAGTTTGCTTTGCTAAAGTGTCATCATTGACTTCCGCTTTGATCGTATCGAGATCTTCTTCGCCCAGCCGGCTAAGAGAATATTCGAAGAAATCTTTTGGGGAAGAGACATCGGCGGCTATATCTTGCTGAGATGGCGAATGGTTAGAGGTTATCTCTTGTTGTTTGTCGCTTTGCAACAGAGAAAGCGCTCCCACGCCAAATATCGAGAGCAGGATAAAAGTGGTGAGAGCGACTTTCTTCATTGTGATGACCTCTTATAAACCTTGAAGTTTGAGACGATTTGCATGTTGGCGATAAAGCGTGACTGGATCGGTTTCAAAAAGATGATGAATACCGAGTAGACCGTTAATTTCATCCAAATGGTTCATTTGATAATCATCACGTATGACTTTGCCTAAATGTGTGCTGCACGCACCAACTAAGCCATCATTCGGCCCATCAAAGGCTAAGCCAAGTACCATCATGGCAGCGTCAGTCGGATCGAAAACGTTTGTAAAAGTGGATGATCCGGTCCATGAGTAGTAATAAACGCCATTTGAAGCTAGCAAGTCGCCATTACCACATTCACTGGTAGGGACTCCCTCTGGGTAGTGCTGGTTAAACGCCAATGATCCTTCCGTGGTCAAGGCTGCTAATGAGGCTAAAGGGTCTTGGTCGAGATCAGAACCACCTGATAGAAGATTAATAAGAGTGGTTAAACCTTGCGCCAGTTTTACCGCGAGCTGCTCACTCCCCGAACCCTCAGATACGGTGCCACGAACTAAATCGGCTACTTTAGACCCTTTATTAACGCCTCCTATACTCGTAACTGATGCGACTAGGTCAGGACGGACAGAGGCAACATAGCGCGTTGTTGGACCACCATGACTGTGACCAATGAGATTGACTTTCTCTGCGCCTGTAGCTGCAAGTAAGGTTTCTACTTGAGCAAGCAGTTGCTCCCCTCGAACTTCGCTGCTATTGGTCGCGGATACCTGTGCAACATAAACTTTAGCACCATCTTTTGTTAAGGAATGTGGTATTCCGAAAAAGTAATCAACGCCTGCCAGGGTATCAAAACCAAACAAACCGTGAACCAAGACAATCGGATACTTGGTTTGGGTATAACCTGTCGCAGCGTATACGGAGGTTATTGGGACGGTAACTAAGGTAAAAAGCATTAGCGCTATAAATTTGAGTTTCAAAACTATCTCCTTGTGGTATGACCTCTTATGAATGATAAAAAGTAGGAGAGAAACTCTAAATTTGAAAAGCCTATTTATGGCACATTATTTCATTCTGTGACTGCTCAATTGAAAAACAACACAAATGATTAACATTAATTAATGGTTCGGGCGAATGTTAGTTAATTCTAATTAAGTCAGAGGGTTATAAAAACGCCCCGCAATGCAGGGCGATTCAATCATTGTTATAGGGAGGCTTCTTTTTCAAGCATTAAGGCATTATAACGCGCAAAACCAGCCTCTAAATCAGCGATCAAGTCATTTACGTCTTCTAAGCCAATATGAATACGAACCAAAGTACCTTCAAAGTGTGGGTGAGCTACGGTTCTCAGGCTGTTAAAGCTCTTAGGTTCGTTAGCTAGAATGAGGCTTTCATAACCGCCCCAAGAGTAACCCATACTGAAGTGTTTCATACCATCAAGCAGAGCCGTCGTCGCTTTTGGATAAGACGTTTTGAGAACAAATGAAAACAAGCCGTTTCCACCTGTGAAGTCTCGTTTGAAAAACTCATGGCCAGGGCTTGTTTCTAAAGCTGGATGGCGGACATGATCAACTTCTGGGCGAGAAGCGAGCCACTGAGCGACTTTTAAACTGCTTTCTGCGTGCTGTCTTAGGCGAACATCCAACGTGCGAATACCTCGAAGACCTAGGTATGCGTCGTCAGGAGAAACGCACTGACCCATCAGGTAGCTTTGTTCACGAAGCTGATCCCAATACTTTTCAGAAGCCACAGCAGTACCTAGCATGACATCTGAATGTCCAACAATATACTTAGTTGCCGCTTGAATGGAAATGTCTACGCCATGCTCGAAAGGAGAGAAGTTCACGCCTGCTCCCCATGTGTTGTCAAGCATCACGATGATATCTTGCTCGTGGGCAATGCGCGCTAATGTAGGTACATCTTGGACTTCCATGGTTATTGAACCAGGAGACTCCAAGAAAAGGACTTTGGTATTCGGCTGAATCAAGTCTCGGATACCTTCACCGATCATTGGGTCATAATAGGTGGTTTCGATGCCCATCTTTTTCATGATGGTGTTACAAAAGTCACGAGTTGGTTCGTAACAAGTGTCCACCATTAGAATGTGATCGCCAGTTTCAACGAAAGAGAGGATGACATTTGAAATTGCTGCCGTTCCACAAGGGTAAAGCGCGCAACCAGCTCCACCTTCAATCTCAACCATTGCGTCTTGGAAAGCAAAGTGCGTGTTGGTGCCTCGGCGACCATAAAACAACGTTTTGTTTGCACGATTAATGGTGGCTTGGTTCTTTTCTGCAACGGTATTGAATACCACAGTTGAAGCGCGTTGAACGGGTGGGTTTACAACACCATTTGTCCACTTTTTATCGCGGCCAGCGGTAATGAGTTTGGTTTTTTTTCCCTCTGACATAAAAGTTCCCTGTCTTAAATATTGCGGTTTGGAATATTTAAAACATGGACGACGTAGGTTATGCAAGGGAAAAGTCAACTATCAGCCAATAACAGCCAAGATGAACAGGTAATGATGTCGAGAGGTATCGTGTAGATAGGGAGCTAAAAGAACAAACCTCCAGCAGGATGCATGTAGCGCTGGAGGTTTTTTAGCCTGTGTATTTGAGGTATTAGAGGAGTGGATTGAAGAGATAGAACACTCGCTCTAAGAACCGAGAAAATAGGCTCCTTTTCTCCCATTCTTCCAATACAACAGTGTGAGATTGCTTAATATAGCTATCTTGTAACCAAGACATTTGCTTGGTGAACTCTTCGTCGTCAACGGCGAGGGTCACTTCGAAGTTCAGCCACAAGCTGCGCATATCCATGTTTACGGTGCCAACTAAACAGAATTGGTCGTCAATTACGACAGATTTTGTATGCAGCAAACCACCATAAAACTCATAAATCTTGACCCCTGAACTCAAGAGCTCACTATAAAAAGCGCGTGACGCCCATTGCACCATCATAGAGTCATTTTTATGTGGAATAACGAGTTCAACGTCAATGCCTCGTTGTGCTGTCATCTTTAACGTTTCGAGTAAATCAGCATTGGGCACGAAATATGGTGTTGTGATTCGTACCGAGCGATTGGCTTGGTTTATTGCCAATGTTAATACTTGATAGATCAGATATTCCGGCATACCTGGGCCAGAAGGCACAACCTGAATAGGGTGTTGGAATTCACTCTCATCGATCTTGCATTCAGGTAGTCTTGGTAAATGACGTTCGCCAGTTTCGACTTCCCAATCCCAACAGTGGATGGCACTCAATACGTTTACCGTTGGTCCTGTAATACGAACCATGATATCCACCCAATGCCCAACGCCACTATTTTGCTTGAAGTAAGCCGGGTCAACCAAGTTCATTGAACCGGTATAAGCAATTTCATCATCAATTACGATGATCTTGCGATGCTGGCGAAGATCAAGACGACGTAAGAAAATACGCCACATCTTCACTTCTAACGCTTGAATAACTTCAATTCCAGCATCCTGCATCATTCGATACCAAGGACTTCTGAAAAAACGCGGGCTACCTGCTGAATCGAGCAATAGCTTGACATCTACGCCGCGTTTAGCCGCTCGGATAAGTGCAGAAGCGACAGAGTCAGCCAAACCACCTGGATGCCAAATGTAGAATACCATTCGAATACTGCTCTGCGCGTTTTCGATGTCTTCAATAATGGAATGCAAAATCTCATTAGGTGACTGTTGCAGCGACAATGTATTACCGCTCAATGCGGGAAGACCAAGGCGGTTGTTACATAGTTCATCAATTCGGTAGATGTGCCTTCCCATCGTTTCTGGGTTGTGCGCGTTACAGTCGTTAAGCTGACTGAACCACTTCTCGAATGGTGTAAACATCTCTTTTGCGCGTTCGGCCCGTTTTCTGCCTAAGTTCAGTTCACCGAAGAGGAAATAACACGCGACACCCAGAACGGGAAGGATATAAATGATCATTAGCCAAGCTAAAGACACGCTCACTGCACGGCGCTTTAAAACGACACGAATGGTCACACCTGCGACCAATAACCAATATAGCCCGATGCCAGCTAAAGTAAGAAAGTGATAAAACTTGTCCATATACGCTCAGAGTAATATGCCCTTCTAGGATATTAAGCATAAAAGTGGGTTGGGGGAATAGATTTCCCATTTAGACATGGGATTGACCTTATATGAGGAACGAATTTCATAACAGCTGATTCTGTTATTTTAATGTGAAAAATAAGGTCATTCTTTAACTTTTGAACAAAAAAGCAGCATTTAACCTGCGTAACTCGACACTTGTGCGATAAATGTACTTTTTTGGGGTTCCAATTTTAAAGGGGAGCTGCTTTACTTTCTAGACATAGTGCGTCGAACGCTTATTTTATAAGTGTACAATAATTTTTACATAAACTTTTTAGACGCCTATCTCTATGCATACACAACAAACTAATTTTGGAGAAAAAGCGTGGCTACAACTAATACAGCAGCACCACGTGATACGTGGGGGTCTAAACTAGGCTTCGTAATGGCAGCAGCGGGTTCCGCTGTCGGTTTAGGCAATATATGGAAATTCCCTTACACAGCAGGTGAGAGTGGCGGCGGTGCATTCGTTGCTATCTATCTTATCTTTGTAATTTTTATCGGCTTTAGCGTGATGCTGACAGAGTTCGCTATTGGTCGTAAGACAGGTCTTTCTGCCGTAGGTGCATTCAAAACAACTGACCGACGCTGGACGTTCACTGGCGTTATGGGAGTCTTCAGTGGTCTTTTGATCATGGGCTTCTACCCTGTGGTTGGTGGTTGGGCATTGGCCTACATCTTTAAAGTGGGTGGTGGTCTACTCAGCGCGCCAGAAGCAATTGGCGACAGCTTTGGCGGTTTCATCTCAGATCCGATTCAACCTTTAATGTGGATGGGTGTTTACCTGTTCCTTAACGTCATGATTGTGATGAAAGGGATCTCGGGTGGTATTGAGAAAGCTGGTAAGGTTCTGATGCCGCTTCTGTTCTTAATCCTAATCGTTGTTTCTGTTAAAGGCTTGATGCTGCCAGGTGCAATGGCGGGCCTTGAGTTCTTATTCATGCCGGACTTTTCTAAAGTCGACAGCAATGTGGTTCTTGCTGCACTAGGGCAGGCGTTCTTCTCACTTAGCTTAGGTATGGGTTGTATGATGACGTACGGTTCTTACCTGAAGAAGAAAGAGAACCTAGTTCAAACAACCGGTATGGTTACTGCGATGGATACAGGTGTCGCGATTCTTGCTGGTGTTGCTATGTTCCCAGCAATGTTTGCCTTTGGCATGGAGCCTGCAGCAGGCCCTGGTCTTGTATTCGTTGTCGTTCCTCAGCTATTTGCTGAAATGGGCGGTGTGATTGGGTTGCTATTCGCATTGCTATTTTTCATCGGTTTGACGGTGGCGGCATTAACTTCTTCAGTATCACTATTGGAAGTTGTCGTGTCTTACCTAATCGACGAGAAAGGCATGAAGCGCTCTAACGCTGTTCTGTCTGCAAGTGCAGTTATGGCGGCATTATGTATTTTTGCGTCACTATCGTTAGGTGGAATGGGACCAACGCTGTTTGGTACCGGTGCCTTTGATATCTTTGACTTACTAACGGACAAAATCTTCTTAGCGGTTGGTGGTATGTTGGTTTGTATCTTTGCAGGATGGCGCCTAAGCCGTGCTGAGCTAGAAAAAGAGATCACTAATGACGGCGAAGTATCCTTCCCGCTATTTGGATTGTGGTACAACCTAGTTAAATACCTGATTCCTGTTGCGATTGCTATTGTTGCCTTCATGGGGATTAAGTCTGGCTTTGATAGTGGCAAAGGTGAAATCATGCTGCTGGGTATCGCAATCATTGGCCTTGCTGGCATTTTCTCGAAGAAGCTTTAGCAAAGACCTTGGGGCATGCCTCGATAGCTTTGTCCGGTAACTTATGTATACTGCTGGCTCCAAACGTGGAGCCAGTTTTTTATGTTCGATATTCTACATACCCATCCCGATTTTCTGATCATCAATAAGCATCCCTACGTCTCTGTTCATAAAGACGATGGCGACACAATGCTGCTGCAAGAAGTGGCTAAGCAGAGTGGTGATGAGCAGCTCTATCTTATCCATCGCTTGGATAAAATGACATCGGGTATTCTGCTCCTCGGACGCAACGCCAAAGCGGCCAGTACGTTATCGCAAGCTTTTGCTGACCGCCAAGTAGAAAAGTTCTACCTAGCGATTGGCTCTAAAAAGCCGAAAAAGAAACAAGGTTTGGTCGTTGGTGATATGGAGCGTTCGCGCCGTTCATCATGGAAGCTGGTCAACAGCAAAAATAACCCAGCCGTCACCCAGTTTTTCTCTCTTACGGCAGAGCCCGGAGAGCGCCTATTTTTATGTAAGCCACACACTGGTAAAACGCATCAAATCCGCGTGGCATTAAAATCGGTTGGCTCAGGTATTGTTGGCGACCCGATTTACAATGCAGGCAATGAGGCTGATCGCGGTTATCTGCATGCATTTTCACTTTGCTTCCAATACCGAGATGAGCAATATCGCTTTGTTTGCGACCCACGAGAATACCAAGTGCTAGGTTGCAAATGGCGCAGTGAAACCGTCTCCCAGGGTTTGGATACTTGGCTTTCCCCTTGGGAACTGAACTGGCCTACGATCAAATAACCGTCACAAAGAAAACTAATAAGAGAACTCGATGCAAGCATCACAACTTCCGCTGTTCTTTCAGCATCTAGAAACCGAGCTCGCGCAAGCTCCTAACGAAATTCGTCGACTGTTTCATGGTCGTGGCCGTCGTTTTGAGGGCCTAGAGCAAATCACCTGTGATTGGTTACAAGGTCAGTTGATCATCAACTTGTTTAAAGAAGTCGACGACGCGTTTCTCGCTGAGCTGAAAAGCAGCCTCAATGCGTTGGCACAATCACCACTGTGGGCAGACAAGCAAGGTCGCACTATGGTTCTTCAGCACCGTTATGCCGATGGTGCGCCTTCAGAAGTGCTTGTCGGTGAATTAGACGCTCGCCCTGTCGTTGAAGAAAGCGGTTTGAAATACCAATTGGATATTGGCCGCAATCAAAACTTCGGTCTGTTTTTGGACATGCGCTACGGTCGTGATTGGGTTCGCGAAAATGCGAAGCAAAAAAACGTGCTCAACTTGTTTGCTTACACGTGTGGCTTTTCTGTCGCTGCCATTGCGGGTGGCGCAGATAAAGTGGTTAACGTCGACATGGCAAAAGCGTCGCTGTCTAAAGGTCGTGAGAACCACAAGCTAAATGGTCATAACATCAACCAGGTAAGCTTTATGGGGCACGATATCTTTAAATCGTGGGGTAAGATTAAAAAATCTGGTCAGTATGACTTGATTATCATCGATCCGCCTTCATTCCAGAAAGGCAGCTTTGCGCTGACGAAAGATTACAAAAAGATTCTACGTCGATTGCCGGATTTGTTGGCAGACGGCGGTCAAGTGATGGCATGTGTGAACTCGCCATCTGTGACAAGCGACTTCTTGATTGAAAGCATGAAAGAAGAAGCGCCAGAGTTGACATTCCGTGAGCGTCTGGATAACCCACCAGAGTTTATGGACGTAGACAGCGAAGCAGCATTGAAAGTGTTGCTGTTTAGCGAGAAGCAATGACGACGAAACGAAAGTTGTACCTATCTATAATACCAGCCGTTTGAGTACGGCTGGCATTTCCGCGATACCCCGTCAATCTGAATAGCGAGACGCGAGTGTGATTCAGAGTCTATTATCAGAATGAGTTATTCTTAACACGCTGATATTAGGTTCCTGATCTCGCCTAGGCTCGCCGGAATGACGGGAAACAATAAAAGATTGATACCAGCAGCATTAACCGATCTGCACTTCAAGATCCGCTTCGATGGTTGATGAGCAGGCGAGCACATAGCCTTGTTCAATTTCTTCTGGCGTCAATGTTTCTAGGCTGGTGGAAGAGACGTTGCCTTTACGAACCTTGCATTTACACGAGCCACAAATCCCGCTTCGACAAGCGACGATTAATGGTAAACCTGCGCCTTCGAGCACATCGGCCAGTACCTGACCTTTTTGCGCATCGATGCTTTGAGCAAAATCAGGAACAGAAACGTTAACCGTCTCATCGGAGACCGATGTTTCTGCGCCAGTCGCAGGCGTAAAACTCTCTTGGTAGAAGTTCGTCATGTCAAAACCAAGGTCATTCAAATAGCCGTGAACATCTTGCATAAACTGGCTTGGACCACACAGGTAAACGGTGCGTTGCTTGAAATCAGGAACAAGCTCTTTAAGCCAGTCGGCATTCAAACGACCTTGTGGGTGTGACGTTCCTTCGCGGTTTTTCAGCAACAGCTTTAAATGGAAGTTGGGATACACAGCGTCGAACGTTTCTAGCTGATCGTAGTAAATCGTCTCTTCTGGGCTGCGTGCGATATGAAGAAATGCGATGTCCACATCGTTGTCGTCTTCATCTTGATTATTCAGCCAGTGTTTTGCCATCGAAAATACGGGCGTGACGCCGCAACCTGCACTGATAAGCAAGGCTTTTGTTTCGCCATTACGTAAAACGGGTGGGTGGTCAATGCAGTTAAACTCGCCCGCTGGTGGTAATGCTTGAACGGTATCACCGAGCAGCAGCGAGTCAACGATGTAGTTCGATACTTTACCGCCAGATACTCGTTTGATGGTGAGTTGAAGGTGATCGTCTTCATTGATAGAGCTGATTGAATAGGCACGAAACTCCATTTTTCCATCAATTTCGACGCCTAAGTTAATAAACTGGCCTGGCTTAAACTGAAACAGAAGTGATTCGGTTAGTTCGGCCAATTTGATGCTGACGGTGTCGTGTGTTTCGAAGTATTTGTCGATGCAACGGAGTGTGACGGGTTGGTTACCTTGCCATTCAAAAAACATAACAATCTCTTTGGTTGTGGCTATTTTTAGTTCGAAATAGATAGCGCCTCCACGTAAGGAGGCGCGAACAAGCAAGTTTATTAAGCTGCTAGGATGGCTTTTAGATCATCCTGAACATTGCCAATACTGCGCATATCGAACTTCTCTTGGATGATGGCGATTAGGTTTGGCGTTAGGAATGCCGGTGCAGTAGGGCCTGTGTAAATGCCTTTCACGCCCAATGCAAATAGCGTTAGCAAGATAACGATCGCTTTTTGCTCGAACCAAGAAAGCACAAGCGTGAGTGGTAGTTCATTGATATCACAGTCAAACTCTTTCGCCAGTGCAAGTGCAAGCTGGATTGCAGAGTAAGCATCGTTACATTGGCCCACATCCAATAGGCGAGGGATGCCGTTGATATCTCCGAACGTATTCTTGTTGAAGCGGAACTTACCACACGCCAAGGTCAGGATTAGCGTGTCTTCTGGCGCTTCAGCCGTAAAATCGGTGTAGTAGCTGCGTTCCGCTTTATCACCATCACAACCGCCGACTAGGAAGAAGTGTTTGATGTTGCCTTGCTTCACTTGGTCGATAACCGCAGGGGCGGCGTTCATCAGTGCATTGCGACCAAAACCAACCGTGATGTGGTGTTCGATTTCATCGTGTTGGAAACCGTCTTGCGCTAGAGCACATTCAATCACTTGGCTAAAATCATCGCCTTCGATGTGAGCCACACCAGGCCAGCCAACAATACTACGAGTGAATAAACGGTCTGCGTATTGACCCACATTTGGATTCAACAAGCAGTTTGACGTCATTACGATTGCACCAGGGAAGTTTGCGAATTCTTTCTGTTGGTTTTGCCATGCGCTGCCGTAGTTGCCGACAAGATGAGGATATTTCTTCAGCTCAGGGTAGCCGTGTGCAGGCAGCATTTCACCGTTGGTATAAACGTTAATGCCCTTGCCTTCGGTCTGTTGCAGGATTTTTTCTAGGTCATGCAAATCATGGCCAGAAACAAGAATACATTTGCCTTTTACTGGCTTGACGTTCACCGTGGTTGGTTCTGGATGGCCGAAGGTCGTTGTTTCACCTTGGTCGAGCATTTCCATCACTTTGTAGTTCATCAGGCCGATGCGCATTGAGCAATCAAGTAGTTCGCCAAGATCTTCAGGGTCTGTGCCCAACCACGCCATGATTTCATGGTATTCGGCATAGATATCGTTGTTGGTTTGCTCAAGAACACGTGCGTGCTCCATGTATGCTGCGGCACCCTTAAGGCCGTATAGGCAAAGTAGGCGTAGGCCAATAACATCTTCATGTACTTGGTCCTTACCACGGTTAACCGCGACTTGAGGAGCAAAAGCTAAGATTGCTTCTGCGCTATTTGGTAGCTCAAAGTGAGCAACAACAGGGATGTCAGCAACTTCGGTATCGGCGAGTGTTGCAGCAGACATTACTTGCTCTTTTAGCAATGCTTTGTACGTTGCCGCTTGAGAAGTTAGCTCTAGGACACGTTCAGGGTCAAAGTTTACGTTCGTCAATGTAGAGAAAAATGCCTTTGGTGCCCATTGGTTGATTTCATCGTTAATGATGTTGAATTCAAGTGCTTTTGATGCCCAAAAAGAAACCCCTTGCAGTGTGTAAACCAACACATCTTGAAGGTCAGATACTTCAGAAGTTTTACCACACATACCTTGTGCAAAAGAACAACCTTTAACAGCAGGGGTTTGAATTGTCTGTTCACATTGAATACAGAACATATTGGGTTCTCCAGTGATTGTTTTAATAGTCGTGATGTTGACCACTAGAGAGCAGAATGTGTGCCAGTTTTTATCTTGTTGATTTGTATTGAATTTTATCAGATTTAGGAGAGTGGTTGATGTAATTAAGACAACGGGCTTGATGTCTTAATTACATCGGCTTCTTGTGGTTGGTTATTTATTGATCCCGAGCTTTTTACCCATCCGATATAAGTTCCCGCGATCCATTTGTAAAAACTCCGCTGCTTTTGCCCAAACGCCACCAGTTTGGCTCAAAGCATGTTCAATTAAATCACGTTGATAGCTTTCTATTAGCTCTCGCATTGGTTGGCTTTCTTTAGGCAGATAATGCGATGTGTTTTTTACATCATCGAGAGCCAGTGAGGTGTCAAAATGGTTAAGCATGATCGTGCTTGCACCTTGTTGAATAGCGTGTAAAGCCGCGCGAGTTAAAGTGTGTTCGAGCTCGCGTACGTTTCCGTACCAAGGTAAAGACTCCAGTTGAGTCAACACTTTAGGGTGAACGTGCAGATTGGGCGCATTAAATTGTTGGCGTACCTTTTCTAACAGATATCCTGCTAAAACGGGAATATCCCCGTCACGGGCACGAAGTGGGGGGACTTGGATTGGGAATACATTTAAACGGTGGAATAGGTCTGCTCGAAATGTGCCAGCTTCGACCTCTTTTTCTAATTGTCGATTGGTCGCGGCGATGATGCGCACATTGACCATCAAATGCTGATCGCTACCCACACGTTGCAGCTCGCCTTGCTGAATTACGCGCAGCAATTTTGCTTGCAAAATCAAAGGCAGTTCGCCCACTTCATCAAGGAAAATCGTTCCACCGTCTGCCAGTTCAAACTTACCGGCACGGTGGCTATTAGCACCTGTAAATGCGCCTTTGACATGGCCAAACAGTTCACTCTCAGCCAGACCTTCAGGCAGGGCCGCACAGTTGACGTAAATCATCGGCTTATCGCTACGATGAGATTGCGCGTGTACCGAGTGCGCGACCAGTTCTTTACCAGTACCGGTCTCTCCTGTGATAAGTACCGCGTAATCTGATTGAGCAACAGTCGCAATGTTGTTTCGTAACTGGTTGATCTGCGGACTCAAACCCACCATTTCACCATGTTGAGAACGGGCTTGCTGGATAAGGGTTTGAGTGACGCTTTTTTGCTTCTGGTTTTGCGCTTTGAGCGCTTTTAATTGAGCTATGTTACGCAATGTCGCAGCGGTCAAAGCCGCAAAGGTTTCGATAGCGACAGGATCGATGCCATCAAACGCGCCCACTGTTAGTGCATCCATCGTTAGTGCGCCAACAAGTTGGCCTTCGACATACAAGCTAAAGCCCATGCAATCGTGAACATCAATGCATTGGTCTTCAGTTAATAGTGTGCCGTCGAAAGGATCCGGCAGTGAACAATCGGCATCGAAACGCACCGGTTCACGGCTATGAATAATGGCATCTAAGCGAGGGTGCGCCTTGGGGAAATAGCGACGACCTAAGACCGAGCTGGATAAGCCTTTTACCGCGACAGGAGTTAGAAACCCATCCTCATCGAAGATAAACAGGCAGCTCGCATCACATGGGAATACTTGCGCGACCCCATCAATGAGATTTTGATATTGCTGCTCGTGAGAACGATTTGAGCTGAGGTTTAGCGCAATATTAAGGAGTACGTGGTCAACAGTCGGAGTCATAACAAGCCCAAAGTTATCTGGAATGGGCTCATGCTAGCAACTTGATGTCATTTGAACATCGAAAGGTGTGGGAGATTGATGTTCCATTGACGACGATCAAGTTTGATACGAAAAGAAACGCGCAAGTTAACAAGCCAGTGATGTAAGCTTGCGCGGGTTAGGTGTTTGAATCAAAGCAGGCCAAAGGTTTGGTTCGTCCGAATTAACGAGGAACGACTCTGGCGTCATTACCAGAAACATTGATTTGGACCGCTTGGCCTGGTTGGAAAATCATGTTTGGATTTGCTTCTTGAACAATAGAGATAATCTTTCCGTCCTCTAAACGAATGGTCAGATTCACGCCATTTCTTTTCGCGGTTGCTTCAGCCGCTTTGCTGCCTGCATAGCCACCCAATAGACCACCACCAATGGCAGCGATATCCGAGCCAGAACCGCCCCCAACTTTTGAGCCTAAGATCCCGCCCACGGCAGCACCAGCGATGGTGCCAATGGCATTGGATTGGGTAGAGGCATCAATGGTTACGGGTTCTACTTTTTCTACTGTGCCGTAGTAAACCTGCTGAACTTTGCGAGTGTCGGATGAGCCGTATGCATCTCCGTACGGGTTAGGTGAGCTACAGCCGCCAAGCACGAGCACACAAGTAATGGTGAGCAACATGCCTAAATTGATCTGTTTTTTCATATAGCCTCCGAATGGTTTCTTCATTCAAAGAGTATATACCCCAATTTAACCTGCGTTTTGGTGCTTTATAAAACAGTGGCTTAGCGGCCTGTCCCTTAAGGAAACGCGATTGTCTAAGCAGTATTAATGATCGTTAAGCGTATGAAACCCTGAATAAATACGTGTAAAAGTAGTAAACCAGCATGCCGCGCCAAAGATATACGCGATGACGGCAAAGTGTTGCGGTAGCAAACAAAATAAAACCAAGCAGCCAATGGTTTCTGTACCTTCGGTTAAGCCGCTCATGTAGTAAAGCGATTTGTTTTTATATACCGGATTATCGATGCCTTGTTTTCCTGCCATGATGGCAAAAGCCAAAAAGCTACTACCAGTGCCGATGAAGGAAAAAATCAAAAATGCGCCTGCAACGGCATTGTGTTCTGGGTTGGCAAGCACAAAGCCAAAAGGAATCAACGAATAGAACAAAAAATCTAAGCTGATATCAAGAAAGCCACCCGCATCGGTAATGCCTTGAATCCTTGCCAGTGCACCGTCTAACCCATCACAGATTCTGTTCAGCAAAATAAACAGCAACGCCAACAAGTACTGTTCGGCGATCAAAGCAGGCAGGGCAAAACAGCCAAGCACAAAACCAAATACTGTCGTCTGATTTGCGGTGATGCCACATTTATCGATATATGTCGCACTGAGTGCCAGCGGTTTGCGGATGAGCTTTATACTCAGGCTATCAAGCATGATTTGTCTCCCACGGCCAGTTTAGGCAGCGGCTGCCATCAGGAATATCATCTTCATCGTGCGTTACCATCAAAGTAGGAATGTTCGCTTGCTGCAATTGTTCGACCACCCAATTGCGAAATTGTACACGCAGGTCTTTATCCAACTTGCTATAGGGCTCATCAAGTAGCGCAACTTTCGGCTTTGCTAGCAGCATACGAGTCAATGAAATACGGGCGCGTTGCCCTCCCGAAATTTGGTCAGGAAAGGACTCTGCTAGTTTGGTCAATGAAATGTTCTTCAGCGCTTGCATAGCGTGAGCTTTACGCTCTTCACCTTTGATTGAGTTTGGTAGCGCGAAGGCAAGGTTCTCCCACACCGTTAAATGAGGGAAGAGCAAATCTTCTTGGAATAGAATACCGACCTGACGCTTATGGGCAGGGAGGGCATCCAACTTTTCGTTATCAAGCGTAATGGATCCAGAGTAGTTGAACTCGGCGGATAGGTGCCCGGCAATGGCATCCAACAAAGTGGATTTACCACAACCACTTGGTCCCATCAGAGTAACAATTTCACCTTTCTCTACAGTCATGTTGAACGCTGAAAAAAGCGTGTCGCCATTGGCTTTACGGATGGCGAGGTTTTCGAGACAAAGACTCATTCAGTAGTAAACCTTTTATAGACAAGCGGCGATACTTCATGTGTAAGCGGCTTAGTAGTATCGCAAAAGAGAAGAACAAGAACGGCAAGAGTGCTTGCCAAATGGCGTAAATCGCGGTGACACGTCGGTCAAAACCACTGGATAGCGCAACGGCTTCGGTTGTGATGGTGCTAATGCGCCCAGCCCCTAGCACCAATGTCGGCAGGTATTGCGCCAGACTTACGCTAATACCGATAGCCCATGCGAATGCAATCGCATGCAGGAGGATTGGTAGTTTCACTTTTAACCAAGCTTGCATCGGTGATTTACCCAAGCTGAGAGCGACACGAGTTAACCCATTGTCGAAGCTGCGCCACGGACCGTCTAGCGAGAGGTAAATAAATGGGAACGCAAAGAATACATGCGCCCAGCATACCCAAAAGAAATACGCGTTACTGTTTAAGTACAGTGTTACCACTTGCATACCGAATAGCACGGATAGCTGAGGAATCAGCATCGGGATGGCGATGATGTAACCGGGCACCTGCCAGCGATAACGGAGACGATACTCATGTGCTATTAAAGCAAGAACTAGCGCGACAGTCGCGCTGATTAGGGCGATTGACATACTTTGTTCTAGAGTCCCTAGAATACTGTGCCATTCGTATTCCCAAAAACGCAGGCTGTAACGGCTTGGGAGCAAATCTGGAAAGCGCCAACGTTGGGCAAAGCTCCACAGCACCATGAGTGGAATCATTAGAAGTGCAAGTAGAGCAATCAGTGAAAATAGGGTTTTACCGGGTAAACGAAACCCGTTTCGACCAGAGTACTGCCAGCGTTTGAAGCCTTTGGTAATACACCATTCCATTAAGCGTGCAAATCCAATCAAAACGCTAGCGATCGCAAACAGTATTACTGCGCCAGCGGCAGCTCTTGGTAGGAGCGATAAATCTGGATCGTTAAACCATTGCCATACCAAAACCGCGAACGTCGGTGGGTTGGTAGGGCCAATAATCAGGGCGACATCGACAACGGACAAACTGTAAGCCAATACCGCCAGCATTGGGAAACGAAGTTTTGCTAACCATTGCGGAAATACGCATTTCCACCACGTTTGCGCGGAACTGTAGCCCATCGAGTGACTGACTTTTTCAACCTTATCGACTTTCAATTGCTGAAGGATCGGAATACTCATCAACAATAAAAACGGCACTTCTTTAATCGCAAGCATGATGACCAAACCGAGTGCATGTGGGTCTTTAATCAGCAATGCTAAGTCATTCACCGTTTGTGCATTCGGGTCGTAACCAAACAGTTGGTTGAGAACACGAACGCCCATACCAGTTGGGGCAAACAAGAACGCAAAGCCAATTGCAAACGCGACGTGCGGCATAGCGAGAAGTGGGGAAAGGCTAACTTCAATTTTTCGCCAAAACTTGCTGCCCCAAGACGCCTGTAGAATGGCAAACGTGATGAAGCAAGCCAAGTAGCTACTGAAAATGGCGGAGTAGAAAGTAAGCCCGATGGATGTCCAAACACCTTCCCAATCAAAGACGGCATTGAAGCCATCAAAAGAAAAGTGGTGTAGACCGATAGGAGGTACATAACCGAGCGCAGAGACCACCACTCCAAGTAGTCCCGGAATGGTAGGCAAAATACAAACTGCGATAATGACTAAATACAGCGCTCTTAACATGGATTCTTACTAATTCCCGTAGCGTTTCAACCATTCTTTTTCTAACGCCGCTTGCCAACTTGGATGTGGCTCAGCGATAGATTTGAATTGTTGAGTGTTTTTGGCTGAACCAGTTAGGTATTGGTTGCTTAGTACCGAAGGGTCGCCCCAGATGTTTAGGTTACCTTTGCGAGACTGTGCTTCAGGGCTCAATAAAAAGTTTATCGCAACTTGTGCACCAGCACTGGCATTTGCGTTCCAAGGAATCGCTAAAAAGTGGATATTTGAGAGTGCTCCTGCGTCCATTGCGTACGCTTTGGTGCTCTCTGCAAGATTACCGCTCGACTGCGCAGAGAAAACCGCGTTCGGGTTAAAGGTAATCGCCAGGTCAGTCTGACCATCATCTAGTAGCTGAAGGGTTTCTGCTGTACCGCCTGGAAACTGCTTACCACCGCGCCAAGCGACTTTATGGAACTCATCTAGATAAGACCACAGCGGTTGAGTGACTTGCTCAAACGTGTCATCGGTAACTGGTTGTTGCAGCTCAGGGGCGTTGTTAGACAGTTCAATGAGTAATGCTTTGATAAAGCTTGTGCCATGAAACTCTGGTGGTCGAGGGTAAGTCAGGCGATTCGGGAACGCTTTTGCATAGCTCAGCATTTCTGCGAATGATTTTGGAGGGTTATGGAGGGTTTGCTCGTCATGGATAAACACTAATTGTCCTACTCCCCAAGGTGCTTCTAGACCTTCTGTTGGCTCGGAGAAGTCCACATCAATTGGTAGAGATTTATCCACATATTGCCAGCTTGGCAAACCTTCGACAAAAGGACCAAATAGCAATTGGTTGTCCTTCATTGATTTGAAGTTTTCGCCATTGATCCAAACCATATCAACACTGCCACCGCTGTTTTTGCCTGCCGCTTTTTCTGCGATAAGTCGAGTAGTGGTCTCAGAAATATCAGTTACTTTAACGTGGTTTAGCGTCACGTTATAACGTGATTTTAGCTCTCTACTCGCCCACTGTATGTAGCGATTAATTTCTTGGCTTCCGCCCCAAGCATGAAAGTAGACGGATTGCCCGTCGGCTTGTTGTTCGATTTTTTGCCATTCGCTATTCACTGATGAATCGGCAAAAGAAGGTGTCGCAAAAGTCGTGGCTAAAATGCCAATGCTGCTGAGTAGCTTTTTCATATCTATTCCGTGTTATGTCTTTTGGTGCTTGCTTTCGTTTCTATTGACGTTTTCGCAAGTCGTTCCGCTCTGTTACAAGGATAGTAATTCATCTCTCTCTATTATCAATGCCAATCCCAAACGGAATCACTCATTGATTCAAAGAATTACTCTCAATGTGAAGCAAAACGAAGAAAGGACAAATTTGGTGTCATTTTAGGAGCGGACCGTTTGTTTGAGGATATTCTTTCAAGTAATTGAAAATTATTGTCCCCAGAGATATGAATAGGTTGTTTTACAGAGCAAAATTGATGTTTAAAGCATGGAATTGAGGGCGAAAAGAGAAAGAAAGTTGGCCATTTAAATGACTTTGGCATGCATGACTAACGATTCATCGATATAAAAAAAGCAGCCGTTCGGCTGCTTTAAGATACTATCTGGTTTACTTAGTTGGGATTAGTTTACCCAGTCACGTAGTGTAAACGTCAATTCGTGATCGGCACTTTTCAGAACAAGACCATCTGTAGTTAGCGTGATATCGCTCCAGTTAGATAGTGTTTGTGTCATTGCGTTTTCGATCTTCATTTGATCTTCCATACACATCTTCATGGTCATGCCCATTTTTTCGATGCGTAGTTGGTTGTTTTTCAGCTCGGCTTGACCGAAGAAGTTGTTACAACCTGCGTTGCCGTTTGCGGTTAGATTTTCACCGATTTCTAGGCGAGCCGCTTTTTGGTGTTCGTCTAGAACGATATTTTTGCCATCAACTTGAACAAGTTCCCAGTTGTGGTGCTGCAAATCTTGAGCCGTTATTTCTTTCACATCATCACCGTTGCTAGCACAAGCAGTCATAAGAACAGGGAGAGAGATTGCTGTAACTAACGTTTTTAGGCTAAGCTTCATTTTATAGACTCCGTTTTTATAAACGCGGTAAGTATAAGTAATAAAACACTGTTTTTGTCAGCATAAGGTTATGGTTTCGTATGTTTTTGACATAACGAAGCATATAGCAAGTTTTGTTGCTGACTAATCTTCTCATTATTTAAACTAGGCCAATACGCCCTAATATGGAAAGAGCGGTTTTAGTATGGAGCAACTGGAGTTTTTTACTGTCCCAAGCCCTTGTGTTGGAGTATGTACCTCCGATGAAAAAGGGTATTGCAAGGGGTGTATGAGAAAGAGAGAGGAAAGGTTTAATTGGCTTAACTTAACCCCCGCTCAGCAGTTGCACGTTATTAAGTTGTGTCGTCAAAGGTACAGAAGAAAGATGTTGGCAGGGAAGACGAAGCCAGAACAGCTTCAAGATGAGTCATCGCCTCAACAAGACTTATTCTAGAACTCTTGTTCAGTCTGTGGGGTTACGCCTTCGCTTTCGGTTCTGATTAGGCTTTTACATATTCCCGGTCCGGCAAGGTGTCCTTTAAGAACCGGGAATCTCCTATCCATTTTCCCTATAAAGCGGTAATTGGCGTTATTTCATCGACCAACGGTCGCTAACCCAGCCTCCCGCTTGTTCGTCGAAGTGATTTCCTGAAAATCGATGATTGAATTCAACATCTAATTTACTTGTTGGGCGTTCATCCATGAGTTGATGAATGTATCTCGCCATAGGATCCGTACAAGCTTCACGCTCTCTACGGGTAACTACTTCTTTGATCATTTGGAGTCTGTAGCTATTGCTGGCTCGTTTCATTTTTGACCTCCAGAACTCGATGGCAGCAGTTTGAACACATTGACGTCCAGATCGCTGCTCATTAGTGTGCGCGTGGAGGCACATCACCATCGTTTGAAGTCCAAAGACAAATTGTTTGAGAGCAGTGTTTGTAACGCCATTCACATCTTTCTCAGAATCATTGACTGTGCGATTGAAAATGTTTCGCGAAATTTAGCCGATGAACCTGCATATTTAAAAGACCTTATCAAACATAGAAGCCCAACACAGGGGCGTCAATAACACAAATGAACAATTTTTGAACATATTGTGAAGGTGGAGAGTTTTCAGTAATTTATCGAAAATAAAAAACCGAAGCACAAAGCTTCGGTTTTAAGGAAAGCCCTGACGAAATTGCTTGTAAAAGCTCTTAGCGCCAGGGGTAAGGTGTTGAGTATTAGCTACCAGTTGCAGGACAGCCTTTTACTGGTTGGCCATTACTGAAGTATTTGATGTTCTCTAAGTTCTTGTCGTAGTTATCCGCAGAGATTTGTGGGTTGTTTACGAAGAACTCGCGCAAAACGTATGCATCAGTTAGCTGTGTAGATTGAACATCGATGATTGGATAGTTATCGCCACCAGCAGCACTGAAGCTGATTACAGAGAATGTGTACGTTTCGTTTAGATCGAAGCCTTTATTGTTAATATCGGTAATGGTTACTGAGCCAGCATCACAATTTACATCTAAAGTGATGTTATCTAGTTGAGCGTAAGCACCAGACCCTGCAGATTTCGTCGCAACCACGTCTAGGTATTCTTTAACTTCTTTACCTGTCATAGTTGCTTTAGTCACGAAGTTACCAAATGGCTGAACCGTTAGTACGTCACGGTAAGTGATATCACCATCTTGGATTGAATCACGCACGCCGCCAGAGTTCATCACACCAAAGTCAGCATTTACCGTTTTGTAAGTACGGTATGCCTCGCCGAGTAGGTGACCTAGGTTAGTTTGTTGAGAGCGAACTACGTTACGATCACCTTCTAACTTACCCGTCGTATTAGAAATCTTCTCATCTAATAACTCTTGACCTTGTTGTTGGTATGGCAGTAGTAACGCTTTTACTGTTGCATCTTGTTGAATTCGTTCACCGATAACTTCATCGTTTTCGTCTAGAAGGTTTACAGGAATCAGTGCGTAGTTCGCTAAGTGAAGCTTGCCGTCGTAGTATTCGAAGTCAGCACGACCCACATATTTACCCCACTCATGCGCTTGCATAATCCAAGTGCCTTTTTGTTGGTCTGGGGCACAATCATCCCCAGGTTTGAAATCAGCATACTCATTGGTACCTGGTTCCATACATACAGGGTTTTGCGAGTGACCACCGATGATAGCGTTTAGCTGTCCTTCTTCAAGAGAGCGAGCGAGTTTCACGTCACCTGGTGCTTCACTACCGTTTTTACCATCTTCGTAGTGACCCATGTGCGTCGTTGCAAATACTAGGTCTACCTTTTCGTTCTCTTCGATTTCCTTCAGTACCTTTTTGATTTCTACTTGAGGGTCTTCGAAGTGGATGTTTGATACGTTGTCTGGATTGACTAGCTTCGCAGTGTCTTGCGTTGTTAGACCAATAACAGCGATCTTAAGGCCGTTGATAGTAAATACTTTGTAAGGGTCGAAGTAACGCTCGTTTGTATCTTTTTTATAGATATTCGCAGCCAGCATAGGGAAGTCAGCTAGCTCGGCTTGCATATCGAGAATATCTAGTGAGTTATCAAATTCGTGGTTACCGACAGCCATTGCATCGTAACCAAGTAGGTTCATCCCTACGAAGTCTGGAACCGCATCTTGCATGTCTGATTCTGGTACACCGGTATTAATATCACCGCCAGATAGCAGAATGGTTTCACCGCCTTTTGCTTCGACTTCTGCGCGGATAGATTCGATTAAAGTGTGACGCGCAGCCATGCCGTATTCGCCGTCGCTGTTATGCCAAAAGCGACCATGGTTATCGTTAGTGTGGAGAACGGTGAACTTAGTACAAGAATCTGCAGTCTCGCAGGTTACTGGAGAATTGTCGCTGTCTGAGCCGCATCCTGCTAGCGCAGCGCCCACTGCCACTACCAAAAGAGATTTGGAAAACTTCATAAGGGATCCTTTCTTTGTGATTTTGTTATTGTTACGGCGTGAAATATACGGAATTAATGTGAAACTTTAGTGATCTATCTCTTATTTATACTTCTATCGGAGCAATGAATTAATAAGCCTGCAAACTACGTCTATAAATAAACAGAATTGGTATTTAGTATTTATTTTATATAGCTAGCTCTATTTTTTGTGAGGTAGTTAATTGAATGTGTGTTGTTTATGTGAATCAATGCGCATTTTTGCGAAGTATTACGCTGATTTTGGTGATAATTTTGCCAAGTTTATGTTTTCCCTAATAGGTATGACACAAATCGTTATAAATTTTCGCTCTAATGATGAGGGGCTCGGTTTGTATGCATAATGAACAGCACAGAACTTAAACTCATTTGATCATGGCTTTATTCTGCCTAACTCTATCAAAAATTGTATTTATCTCTTTACTATAATTGCGATCGTTTAGAAACCTTATGCTTTAGGCATCGTTTATTTATCCTCATCCGATACCTTATCGTGCTTATTCCGCATTTGACACTTGAGTGTTTAAACAAATAGATTCAACCTAATGAGTCAAAATGAAAAGTAAATAATGGATCGTTCTTCTTCGAATATTATGATGTGAACTATCATTTAATTAATGAAAATGAAATGGATTAATGTAAAGCGTTGCGACTGTAGCTGTAATCTTTGAGCTTTGGTTTAAAGGGTAGGGTTAAAAGAATTTGTAAATGGTTAACGCTAATAAAGGATGCTTATGAGATACACAGTAAGGGACGCACTCAAAAAGGAGGTAGCCCAAATCGCCAAGATACACGTTGATTCTTGGCAGGTGGCGTATAAAGGATTAATGCCAAAGAGCTACATAGAGCAGTTTACGATTGAGCGTCGAGAAAGGATGTGGGCGCGAGTGATGACGGAGCAACTGGCCCAATTGATCGTAGTTGAGAGGCAAGGAGAAATTGTTGGCTTTTTAAGTTACGAGTTACCTAACCACACCAGCGAAGATAAAACGGCATTAGTGACATGTTGCTACGTTACGCCGCTACATTATGGGCAAGGAGCAGGAAGTGCACTGTTAGATGAGTTAGAGACACGTTTGCTCTCTACGTCAGTTATGCAGATCAGTTTGAAAGCACTGGATACTAATCAACAGGGGCTTAACTTTTACAAGAAGTGTGGTTTTGTGCGTACTGGAGAGGAAGAGTCGGAAGTGATTGAGAGTATGACGCTGACCGATCTCACTTTAGTGAAGTATATTGCCCGTTCATAAATCAAATGCTATATGCCAAATATAGTAAAACCCCGGAGGTGGTAAGACTCCGGGGTTTTGAAATTTTGTAGATGTCTCGGTTGGTAAATCCGATTATCTTTTATGCAAAAGGTTTGGATTTAATCCGATTAATTCCTTGGTAGGGAATTAGATACGGATGAAGTCCATGTGTTCAACTTTTGGCTTGAACGCGTGACGTTGAACGTCTTGTGGCTTAACTTTAACTTCTTTGCCATCGATAACTAGAACGATGCCTTCGTAGAATTCAGGCTTGTCCATTTGGTTTACGATGTCGTCGTGGTTAAGAACGATAGCTACTGCTGCTTCTTCACCGCCGTATACAACTGCAGGGAATTTGCCAGCGTGACGTAGGCGGCGGCTCGCACCTTTACCTAGTTCAGTACGTACTACTGCTTCGAATTTCATAGTATTTACTCTCAAATTAGTAAAAATCAAATGTTCACAATCAACAATGCGACCTTGTTGTTCGTGGTAAAGCTTGAAACAGGAACTGTTCAAGCGAGCGCGGATACTATCATTCCACTTATAAATGGGCAACCCAAATCGTATCCAAATCAACAAAAAGGTATGATTTAGCGGGGTGGAAGGCTATCCCTTTTAATGCTTTGCTTGGATTTTGTTCACATCGACTTCATTTTCATCGGTTTACTGATCATGGTCCGAAAAACAAAGTTTATGTGTTATATGCTTTATGTTCGGCTGAGATGTAACACTAAAGATGCTTTTAATCCACCTAAAGCGCTTGTATCCAATGTTAATTGACCTCGGTAACTGTGTGCCATTTCACTGACTATGTTTAGACCAAGACCTGAGCCAGGGGTTGTTTCATCCAATCTAACTCCTCTCTTGATTACTTGACTCAGTTTCTCTTTAGGGATGCCTGGCCCATCATCTTCAATAATGATGTGTATATTTTCCTTATCCTGAGAGGAGTGCACACGAATCATGCTGTTGGCCCACTTATAGCCATTTTCTAGCAAGTTACCTAGCATTTCATCGAGATCGGTCTGCTCTACTGCTACATTCAGCTCTGAATCAAGTTCATTAATTAAGGTAATGCTTCGGCTCGCATACACTTTATCAAACGCCATTGAGATAGCATCCACACGATCTGCTGGGTTCGACTTCACTGATAATATGTTCATCGACCCGGCCATACGGGCACGACCCAAATGGTAATCGATATGGTCTTGTATCTGATTGATTGGAGCTCGGAGACGGGATTGTGCCTCAGGTTCTAACGTCTGAACTTCATTTTTTAGAACAGAAAGTGGCGTTTTAAGTGCATGAGATAGGTTACCTGCATGATTGCGAGCTCTCTCTAGTAATTCTTGGTAATGGAACAGCAGAGCGTTGAGGTCGAAGATTAGAGGAGAAATCTCTTTTGGGTAGGTTTCTTCTAGACTCTTTTTGTTACCAGACTTCAGCTCGGCTAATTCTTTTTGTAGCTTTGTAAGCGGACTCAATGACCAAGCAATTTGCAGTAAAATGACGGTAAGCACGCCCGCGAATAATAAACCCAAAATAAGCCAAAGTTGGCCGATTAACGTTTGAAGGGTATTTTTAATGGGCTCTTCGTCAATACCAATAATAATGTGAATAGGACCATCGTAATCAGGAAGATACAGCGCTTTTTCTAGCGTAATTAGTTTTTCGCCTCTTGCTCCATACGCATCTTTATCCAAACCTTTGTATTCGATTTTTTTGTCCCACAAAGAACGAGAACGTTCGAGGCTTGCCTCTGTAGAGGCACTCCAATACAAACCACTGTAAGGTCGGTTAAATCGAGGGTCTGATAGCTGAGCTGCGAGTGAAAGATGCCCGGTGTTATCGACTTCTAACTGTGCGGCGACTTCATCCATAAAAATGCTGAGCTGTGAGCGAGTGTCATCAACCATATAGTTGTAGACCTGCGTCGGTATCGTCACACCAGCGGCGAGGATCATTGCCGTTAACCAAACGATCGCCGCTAAAACGAGGCGACTTTTGATACTCAGTCGTTTTATTGCGTTCAACGGTAGCCTGTTTCTATTCGGCATTTAATTGGTATCCCAACCCTCGGACAGTTTTGATGATCTTTGGTGCGATTTTTTTGCGAATTCGGCCGATAAAAACTTCGATTGTGTTGGAGTCACGATCAAAGTCTTGTTTGTAAATGTGCTCGACGAGTTCGGTTCGAGAAATCACTTTTTCCGGGTTATGCATAAAGTAAGCGACCACTTTATACTCTAGCGCCGTCAAGCTTACCGCTTGCCCTTGCCACATGACTTTAGAAGTGCGTGTATCCAAGCTCAAGTCGCCAATTTGCATCACAGGAGAGGCATTACCAGAGGCTCTTCGCAGCTGTGCACGAATACGAGCGATAAGCTCAACCATTTCAAATGGTTTAGTTAGGTAATCGTCTGCACCTGCGTTTAAGCCTTCAACTCGCTGCGTTAGGGTGTCGCGAGCGCTTAGAATCACGACAGGAGTATTAATGTTTTCATCTCTGATGCCTTTTAGGACGGTAAGACCATCCAGTTTTGGCAAGCCGAGGTCGAGAACAATGGCGTCCCATTCTTCCGAAGTCGCGCGATACAGAGCGTCTATGCCATCTTGGGACAATTCTGGTACCCAGCCGGTACTTTCTAATGTTTCGATGATTTGCTCGCCTAAACGAGGATCATCTTCAACAACAAGTATTTTCATATTGATGATTCTTATTATGTTTGGATTTTTATCGAAGTAAGCTACGCATCGCGTCTGGATTACGCATTAGACAAGTTTAGTTGTTTTGCGGCTTTAACGCTTTGTTAAAGCTGCGACCTTTGATCTCAAGCATTTCCAGCGTGGCGGCGTCGTACTCAACTTTCAGGACGCTATTGTTGTACAGAATTTTCAATTCATACACCCAAGCATCATCATCTTCTTCAAGCTCGACCTTGATGATGCGGCCGTATAGGTCGTTTTCTACTGCGGCGTAAAGTTCCGAAAATGGTCGTATATATCCTTGTTGAACCGCGCGATAGACCTCATCTTGATCTTCATCGAATTCGATGCGTGTTCCTGGCTTTTCGACATCTTGCACGATGGCGTGGCCATTTTGTGATGTGTACTCGTTGCCATGCTTGGCAAAACTTGGTGCACACATGAATGTCGTGATAAGGCCGAAAAGTAACGCAGAATGTAGAGAAGTCGTTGCTTTATACATAGTCAAACCTTTTCTGGAGCGTTAGCCGCAGTATATCGGATATAGATGAACAGAGAGTGAATCAGCTAATTAAGTTTTGCCATGTGTTGTCGATGTTATTTCAACTCATCTTCAAAAATCTTATCTCGCAGCTTCCAAAAGCGACCAGATTTTCTAGCAATAACAAACTGAGGCAAACGGAAACGATGTTGATTAGCGACAACGCGTGTCGGTGAAGCCTCTTCAAAAGGGCGATGCTTGTCTGCTAAGTGGGGACGTACGAACTGATCTTTAAACGTTTGTTTTTGTTTTTTGGTACCCAATGACCAAAACTCATGAACTAACGCATTGCCTTCGCCTTGGTATGGTTCACCAGAATACGTCACTTTTAGCTGAGATTTACCATCACTGGACTTAAATACAGATAGGTCCATTTCTGTGCATTCAAAGATTAATGCATCTTTGAGACTAAGGGCTTCTTTTAGCTTTTTATCTGGGTCAACGAGCGTCGCGTCACACTCATGACAAATTCGTGCAGCGATATCGTTGTCCGCACCACATTCACCACAGTATTTGGCACGAAAACGGTAGCCACAGTGTTCACGTTCGCCTGTGTCTTCATCTTCAAAGTAACCTTGGCAACGTCTGCCAAAGTGTTCAACCAAGAAACCGTTACTATCCAACTTACCCCAGAAGTTGTTATTGAATCCGCAAGCCGGGCAAGGAATCGTGATAATTTCACTGTCAGAGTCTGGTTTGGGATCACCGACTTCAGGTTGGTATAAATCGTAGCTGTTGCCTGCGTAATCAAGCACTAAACATTCTGATTTTCCGTCTGATAAGCGTAATCCTCGTCCTACTATCTGTTGGTACAGACTGACTGACTCTGTTGGTCGCAAAATCGCGATTAAATCGACATGCGGCGCATCAAAACCGGTTGTCAGTACCGAAACATTGACCAAGTATTTTATTTGGCGATTCTTGAACGCTTGGATGATCGCATCGCGCTCCGGCGTAGGTGTATCACCAATGACGATTTCAGTTTCGCCTTCTGGCAATAAACTGTGGATCTCCTGTGCGTGTCGGACAGTTGCAGCGAAGATCATGACACCTTGACGCTCTTTCGCATATTGCATGATTTGCTCAACAATTTGTGGAGTCGCACGTTTGGCTTTATCGATCACCATGTCCATTTCTGCTTCTTTGTAGCGTCCGGTGTTAGCGGGCTTCAGCTGAGAGAAGTCGTAAGACAAAACGGGCGCATCCATCATGCGGGCTGGAGTGAGGAAGTTTTCGTCGAGCAAGTAACGGATCGGCAGTTCGAAAATACAATCGCGGAAGAATCGAGGCTCTTCGGTTCGCACTTGACCTCGGGTGTGATACTGATAAATCCAGCCCATTCCTAAACGATAGGGCGTTGCAGTTAGTCCCAGCACCTTAATACCAGGGTTCAGTTCTCGTAAGTGAGTAATAACTTTTTGGTAGCTGCTGTTTTTGTCATCTGGCACACGATGGCACTCATCAATAACGAGCAGAGAAAACTGGTTTTTGAACGAATCTAAGTTACGTACGACCGATTGAACCGAAGCAAACACGACTTGCTGGTCAGTTTCTTTTCGTCCCAATCCTGCTGAGAAGATAGAACCTTTTAAACCATAACCTTCATACTTCGCGTGGTTTTGCTCGACCAGTTCTTTTACGTGGGCGAGGACTAACACTCGTCCTTTCGCAAGGCGAGCAAGTTCTGCGATCACCAAGCTTTTCCCGGCACCGGTTGGCAGCACGATCACTGCTGGTGTCGAGTGTTTACGAAAGTAATGAATAACGGCTTTAACCGAGTCGGCTTGATAAGGACGAAGTGTGTACATGAAAATATGTGAAATTGCTCAACTATTCGAACGAGGAACGCTATAATACCTGACTTTTATACCCAAGTGACCTTTAAACCAAGATTTAGAGATCACTTGGGTATAATTCAATGAGGTATTCATGCGTTTAGATAAATATTTGTGTGACGCTCTGGGTGCAACACGCAAACAGGCAACAAAGATCATCAAAAGTGGAGACATCACCGTTGACGGTGAGGTTCAAAAAAGTGGTGCATTTAAAGTACCTGAAGGTGCGGAAGTGATGTGGGAAGACCGTGTTATTGGTGCTCCTGGTCCTCGTTACATTATGTTGTATAAGCCTGCTGACTTTGTTTGTTCACATGAAGATGGCTACAACCAAACTGCATTCGCATTGCTTGATGAGCCTAAAATTGAAAACCTTCACTTTGCGGGCCGATTAGATGTCGACACAACTGGTTTAGTATTGATTACGGATGATGGTAAGTGGTCTCATCGTATTACCTCACCTAAGCATAAGTGTGAGAAAACGTACCGTGTTTGGCTCGTCGATGCTATTCAGCCAGATTACGCGGAAAAGCTCGAACAAGGCATCATTTTGCGCAATGAATCAGAAGCAACATTGCCAGCTCGTTTGGAAATCGTGAACGAGGCCGAGAATGAAGTATTGTTAACTATCGTGGAAGGTAAGTATCACCAAGTGAAACGTATGTTCGCGGCGTTAGGAAATAAAGTTGAGTACTTACATCGTGAGCGTATTGGTTCTATCGAACTTGATGAGGCACTAGAACCAGGTGATTATCGCTACCTCACGCAAGAAGAAATTGATTCTATTTGGAATTAATTGTCGGCATGGGAAACTCTTTAGTTCCTAATAGGAACTAGTCTTTTGGTAGAGATTGGCTCAAAATAAATTTTCCTACCAAAATTAGTGCCTAGACAATTCCGGTGTGCTTACTCATCTCAGTGATATGCCTTTGCATTTAGCTGAGGCATGCATACTCTTATTGCAAAGCCTTCGGCTACGGTGAATGGAATGATGGTGTCAACGCCATCATTTTTACTGCATTGTGTTTGTTTCCCATAAACACATTTCGCTTTCACATGCTTTTCTATGTCGAGTTCGTCAAGGTCACACCTTGGTACATATTTGCCCTTATGATTCTCGAACGTTGGATAGAACAGGTTTTTGGCTTCTACATTCAGCGATATGAGAACTTCCGTTATTTTCACTTTGTTCTGCAAGTATTGACGGTAGGGCTCCAACAAGAGGTAAAAGAATGACAGAAAAAGCTCAAAGTGCTCCGCAATCCCAAATCAGTTTTCTATTGTTTCTGGTACTAGGAGCGATTGGTGCTTTGACGCCTTTGGCGATCGATATGTATTTGCCTGCGATGCCGACAATTGCGAAAGATTTGGGGGTCGCGCCTGGCGCGGTTCAGATTACGTTGACGGCTTATACCGCGGGTTTTGCGATCGGCCAGTTAATTCACGGGCCGCTTGCCGATAGCTTTGGTCGCAGACCTGTGTTGATTTTAGGCGTACTTTTCTTCGGCTTGGCTGCTGTTGTGAGTGCGACAACAAATGGCATTGATGCGCTGACCTATGTACGTACGGCACAAGGTTTTGCTGGCGCGGCAGCGGCGGTCATTATCCAAGCCGTCGTGCGTGACATGTTTGACCGTGAAGACTTTGCACGCGCAATGTCCTTCGTTACTCTGGTCATTACTATTGCGCCGTTGGTGGCACCGATGATCGGTGGCCATCTCGCGATTTGGTTTGGTTGGCGTTCCATTTTTTGGGTATTAGCTATTTTCGCTGTAGTTGTGATTTTTCTCGTACTTTGGAAAATCCCTGAAACGTTACAGCCTGAAAATCGTCAGCCGCTTCGTTTCCGCACGACGCTGAGAAACTACGCCAGATTATGCTCCAATCCTGAAGCGATCGGTTTGATGCTCTCAGGTGCGTTTTCATTTTCCGGAATGTTTGCATTTTTGACGGCGGGTTCGTTTGTTTATATTGATTTATATGGTGTTCGACCAGACCACTTTGGTTACCTATTTGGTTTGAACATTGTGGCGATGATCATCATGACCAGTATTAATGGTCGCTTGGTGAAGAAAGTTGGTTCCCATGCCATGCTTCGTTTTGGGTTGTTCGTGCAACTTTTGGCGGGGATTGGTTTATTCGTAAGTTGGTTAATGGACTTCGGATTATGGGGCATTGTGCCTTTTGTTGTGCTGTTTATCGGTACATTGTCGACGATAGGTAGTAACGCGATGGCGCTGCTTTTAAGTGGTTACCCATCAATGGCGGGTACGGCGTCGTCTCTAGCGGGGACATTAAGATTCGGTATCGGTTCATTGGTTGGTGCGCTGGTGGCATCACTGCCCGGGAATGTTGCTTGGCCGATGATCATCGTGATGTTTGCTTGTTCTGTGCTTTCAGCACTGTTTTATTGGACTTTAGGAAGAAAGGCGTAATGTCGAATTACACCAAAGAAATTCAAAACTTGGTTAACTCAGCACTTGAAGAGTTAGATCAAGAGCATCGCTCAGGTAAGTTAGCCAATGTCCCTGTTGCGAATAACCATTATTTAGTGCGTTGGGTAACAAAGGCGCTAAAATCACAACGTTTCGGACGTACGGTGGGCGATGACTTAACGCGTTGGCAAAAAGCCGGTCGCTCAAAGGGGAACGATGCTGGTTTGTTGTTTATCTTTAAACGTATTTCCGCTTTTTATGCGCAATTCTTCCCTGAAGGTGAAGACTCCAAAGTGTTCAAAGATTCAGATATTGAGTCTTTTCTTGATTTGATGGAGCAAGCAGGCTGGGAAGTCTCAACGTCTGAGCAACTGATTGGGTGCGGCAAAGTACAAATCTTCACTGAAGGTCAAAACTCTTTAGCGTTATGTGCAGACCAATGCGAAAGCTGTTTTGATGGCGAGTTGCTCGTAAAGCCAATGAGTTGGTTTGTGCGTGGCAATCATGCTGAGTTTGTTGAGAAAGCAGCGCAAGCGGGCTTTATGGTTCATAAGGTAACAGACTACAAATCGATGGTGAAATACCATGGCGAGTACCTTATTTTTCCAGCAAACGAAGGCAACCAGTTAGCCGAAATTCCACTCTCGTTCAAAGCTGACTAAAGTGACATTTTGAGTGTTTAGAAGCCCCTGTTATTGGGGCTTTTTGTTTTCTAAACGGTTTGCTTCTTTCGCGATGGCTTTGACCATGCCTTTAAATATGAAAAGATGGGCTGGCATCATTGCAAACCAATAAAGCAGTCCAAGAAACCCTTGCGGGTGCCACCAGGCGGTAATATCCAGCTCTCGTTCGTCACCGAGATCTTTGATGGTAATTTCTAAACGCCCAAGGCCTGGGCCTTTCATACCAAAAAACAGTGAAAGAAACTGATTATTATCGCAGCGAATCACTTTCCAAGAGTCAATAAAATCACCGACTTTAAGCTCTGGTCCTGGAGGAGAAACGCGAATCGGTTTTCCGCCACCAAAAAAGATATCGAGCCATTCACGTGTACGCCACAAGATGTTGGCAAAGTAATAGCCTTTTTCGCGACTCCCGATCTTTTGCGCCACTTTCCATAATGCCGCAGCGGAGGCATGAGTTTTAATGCTCGCTCCAGCTTGTTTTGGGTAATAGCCATATCCTGGTTGCCATCGACGAAGCGCTGCGGGTTCAAACCCCCAGACATTACTGCGTACAAATGTGCCTTCACCTTGAATGGTATCAGTTACCGCTTGCTCGTAGCTGATCAGCGTTTGAGGAAATCGTTCTTCAATCGCTTTGGAGTCTGCAATGTAGTCGTGCTCTAAGCCCGCAAGTAATGCTTTACCGATACTAGTTGGCACTGAGGTAACTAAACCTAGCCAGTACGATGCCATTTTCGGAGTAAGTAGCGGGGTCGACCACAGTCGATACGGCTTGTTCGTGATTCGGCAAATGACTTTGAACTGTTCGCGGTAGCTAAGTGTATCTGGCCCACCAACTTCATAAATTTGACTTTCTTCTGGAGAGGGGGCTTCTGCTAACTTCAACAAATAGTGGTTGAGATTGGGCAAGGCAATAGGGTTCGCTTTTGAGTCGACCCATTTAGGCGCGATCAAAATAGGTAAGTTGTAGACAAAGTCACGCATGATTTCGAAAGCGGCAGAGCCGGGACCGATGATAACGCCAGCACGCAATTCAGTTACTGGAACACCAGACTGTCGAATTATTTTTCCCGTGGCTTTACGAGCGGCTAAATGGCGAGAGTTTCCGGTTTGAGGTTGAATGGCACTCAAATATACAACATGCTCGACGTAGCTTTGTTCCAACGCATATTTGAAGTTCAAAGCAAGGTTTAGTTCGTACTCAACAAAGTCATCACCTTGAGCCATCCCGTGCACGAGAAAAAAGACTAAATCAAAATCGTTCACTACAGCCTTTGTGGTCTCTGCGTCAGCCAAGTCGAGATACCTTAACGTTAAATTAGGGTGAGGCTGAGTTCTTGACTCTAAATAATCAATATGTCGCGCCGCTGCTGTGACGGCGTAACCTTTATCTAAAAGTAACGGAAGAAGTTGAGAGCCAATGTAACCCGAGGCGCCTAGCACCAACACCTTTTTCATTATCTGTCCTTTTATCGTTGGTGGAATAAACACCACAGAGTATAATCATGAGACACTTTCCCCATTCTATCAATAAGTTGTCGTTGGAGTGCTTGTGACTTTTCTTTCTCAACTCTCAATACACGCAGATAAAGCATTCTTACGTCGTTTATTTGCAATCGCGTTACCAATTACACTGCAAAGCATGATGTTTTCTAGCAGAAGCCTCGTCGATGTTCTTATGCTTGGTCAACTTGGTGAAGCTGAAATTGCCGCTGTTGGAGTTGCTGCGCGCGCGACTTTCGTCACCACCATCATGTTAGTTGGGGTGACAACGGGCGGTGCGTTGTTAACCGCTCAATATTGGGGGGGGGGCGATAAAGTTGGGGTGCGTCGCAGTACCGCTTTAACATGGATGATCGCAATGATGTTTGCTGCGATTGCTGTTGCTTTGTTTGTTGTTTTTCCACAGCCCATCATGAGTTTGACTACCGATTCACAAGAAGTGATTGAGCTAGGGGCCAGCTATCTCATTATTTCGTCGGTTAGCATGTTTGCTGTTGCATGTGTGGCCAGTATGTCGGTGGGCCTAAGGGCGATGCACCAACCAGGCTTAAGCACTTTTTTTAGTGGTATAGGCATTTTATCTAATGTTTTTCTTAACTGGGTTTTAATTTTTGGTCAATTAGGCTTTCCTGCTTTGGGTATTACGGGAGCAGCGATCGCAACGGTAATCAGTGGCGCGATCGAAGTAGGTTGCTTGTTTGGTTATCTATGGTTGAAAAAACACATAATCGCATTTGGCTGGGATGATATACGCGCAGGATTGGTCTTAGATAAAATTACGCGTTTCTTGAGCCTCTCTTTGCCAACCACATTTAACTTCTTGGCGTGGGCTGGTGGGTTGTTTGCTTATCACGCCATCATGGGGCAAGCAGGCGTGCAAGGTTTGGCGGCGCTTTCCGTAATGACACCTGTTGAGTCGATCGCATTGGCTATGATGATTGGTTTATCGAATGCGGCCGCAGTTCTAGTAGGGAACCAGCTCGGCGCTCGTAATTTTGAACCCGTTTATTATCAAGCATGGGCTACGGTCATTTTGAATGTGCTTATCGCATTTGTGGTCGCCGTCTTGTTGATAGTGTCAAATCAATGGATCCTTAATGCGTTTAGTGCACTGACAACGGACACTCGCGAGCTAGCTGAACAGTTTATGGTGATTCTTGCGTTGGGTGTCGTGCTACGCTCGGTGCCGATGATGGCTATTGTTGGTGTATTACGTGCGGGCGGTGATGTTAAGTTTTGTTTGTATCAAGACATCTTGGCGCAGTGGGTGATCGGGATTCCACTCGCAGCATTTGCAGCGATTTATCTCAATTGGGACCCACAATGGGTTTACTTACTCTTTTTGACGGAAGAAGTTGTGAAGTGGGCGATTTGCTTGCCAAGAATGGTTAGCCGAAAATGGATGAAAAACCTGATTGGCCAGTAAGGAGGAACAGAGTTTATTTTGGCTGCAAAAATCTGCTCAAAACGTCAACAAAATTAGCAACAGAAAGTGAATCGAGTTGCATTTGTAATTCCATAGTGTGATCAAGCATTCAAAATACTTTCTACTAACAGGATTTTAGTGTAGATTCTGATCCCAATTTTTAAACACCATCCGAGCGGCATAATCAATGTTAAAACTGTCAGACCTATGTAAAGGCTATGTAGACGGGGGAGAGTTTCACCCTGTATTACAAGGGGCAGAATTAACATTGCAGCAAGGCGACCAAGTTGCTCTGATGGGAGAAAGTGGTTCGGGTAAAAGTACTCTGCTGAATTTAATCGCCGGATTAGATACTGCCGACTCTGGTGAAGTGCAGTTTCCAAATTTTGCTATGCATGAAGCACCGGAGCATTTAAGAACCCTTTATCGCCGCAACAATATTGGTAATATCTTCCAACAATTCAACCTGCTTCCTACACTTAATATTGCCGACAATATTCGTTTTTGTCGTCAGTTAAAAGGTCTGCCGGAAGATAAAGAGTTGTGGCGTCAAATTCTTTCTGCTTTGGACTTAATGCCATTGCTAGGACGTTATCCGGAAGAGGCGTCTGGTGGTCAGCAACAACGTGCGGCGATTGCTCGCGCCCTTTATATGGAACCCAAAATCCTGCTTGCTGATGAGCCAACTGGTAGCCTAGACGAGCGAAACGCAGAAGCAGTAATGCGCTTATTAACGAGTCTCGCTCGCCAATTGGAGTGTACTTTGCTGTTAGTGACGCACAGTGAAAAAGTGGCCGCCCATATGGAAGGAAAGATTCGACTTCAAGGAGGGCAGCTACATGTTATGGCCCGTAGTTAAGGCACTACTCGGTCATTACCGTCGTTACCCTCTACAAATTATTCTTGTCTGGCTGGGATTAACTTTAGGCGTGTCCCTCCTTGTTGGTGTTACTTCTATCAACCAGCATGCAAAACAAAGTTATGCAACTGGGGAAAAACTTTTCTCTAATCCTTTGCCATACCGAATCCGAACGAAGCACTCTGCCAATAAAATTCCTCAAGGTTTCTATATTCAGTTACGTCGAGCTGGGTTTAACCAATGTGCACCGTTTGACGTGCTTCATCTAGATGCCAAGACCGATATGAGCCTGATGTTGGTGGGGATAGATCCTGTCGCGATGATCCCACTACAACAAGGAAAATCGCTAGGTGAGATGCCTGTTTTATCACTAATGAAGCCTCCTTATCCTATTCTTGTTAGTCAAGATTTGGCCGCTTACATGAGTTGGCAGGATGGGGACTTCATTGAGATGAATGACGGAAGCCGTCTTGGGCCTATTCAAGTAGATAAGGACAAGATGCTTTCGGGTACTCGGCTGGTTACTGATATATCGTTGTTGCGTATGCTCAAGCGGAGCTCAGGTTTGTCTGCGATTTCTTGTGGTGAAATGCCAGAGGAAAAGCTGATAGCACTGAAAAACATGCTGCCAAACGGAATGACGCTCGTTAGGAATACGCGTACAGAGCTTGAGTCGCTAACTAACGCATTCCATATGAATCTCACCGCGATGGGAATGCTGTCGTTTTTGGTCGGGTTGTTTATTTTTTATCAAGCGATGTCTCTGTCTTTCATCCAGCGACAACGTTTGGTAGGTATTTTGAGACAGACTGGTGTTAACGGAACACAGTTAGCGCAAGCTTTATTACTAGAGTTGTCTTTGCTCGTCTTTATTGCGTGGGCGTGTGGTAACTTTTTTGGCTTGATCTTAGCAAATGAACTTATCCCAGCAGTGTCTTCGAGCCTGAGTGATTTGTATGATGCCAACGTAGGCTTAACCATAGGATGGTCATGGCAATCTAGCTTATACAGTCTAATCATGGCAGCGATGGGTGCGTTGATATCGTGTCTGTGGCCATTAATCCGTTTGTTGAAGTCACAACCAATCCGCCTTTCTTCTCGACTGTCGCTAATGCGATTTGCTGGAAGAGAGTTCTCTTGGCAGGCGCTTGCGGCATGTGCGTTTTGTGTCGCTGCAATAGCGGTGTATCAGGCGCCGAAAACACAAGAAACCGGCTTTGCTATTATTGCTCTGATGTTGGTTAGTGTGGCGTTGTTTATGCCATTTATTATGTGGCATATGTTCCAAAGTTTTTCTTATACCATGCGATGGGTTCGTGTCCGTTGGTTTTTTGCTGATGCAGCAGCCAGCATGAGCTATCGCGGTGTGGCTACGATGGCGTTTATGTTAGCGCTGGCGGCAAACATTGGTGTAGAAACAATGGTCGGAAGCTTTCGAGATACAACCGATAAGTGGCTAAATCAGCGATTAGCCGCTGATGTGTACATCTATCCGACCAACAATTCAGCCGCTAGGATGAGCGCATGGCTCCAGAATCAGCCAGAGGTGAACTCGGTTTGGTGGCGCTGGGAAAAAGATATGCCGACCGAGCATGGTGCTCTGCAAGTTGTGAGTACGGGCTCTTCTGAAGGTGAGTTAGACTCACTTACCGTCAAGTTAGGTGTCCCAAATTACTGGTATCAACTGCACGCTACCAAGAGCTTAATGGTCAGTGAGTCGATGGCCTTGAAGCTGGATATCCGCCCTGGCGATTTCATTAACTTGCAAGAACCGCTTGGTGGTGACTGGCAAGTCGTAGGCGTTTACTACGATTATGGAAACCCATATAACCAGGTGATGATGTCGCACCGGAATTGGCTGTATGCATTTGCAGGTACGGGTAATGTTGGTCTTGGCGTCGTATTAAAAGATAACGTCAATGGAGAAGGGCTGAAAAATCGCTTAGAGAATGTATTCCGTCTCCCGCAAGATCGTGTGTTTGATAACGGTAATATTTATAGCCAAGCAATGAGAGTGTTTGATCATACCTTTGCGATAGCGGGAACCTTGGGCAATATCACGCTGATTATTGCCGTGTTTGGTTTATTCTTTGCGACGTTGGCAGGAGAACTTTCACGGCAGCGGCATTTTTCCTTATTAAGGTGTATGGGTGTGTCCGGAAAAGAACTTGTCGTATTAGGTGGTTTGCAGCTATTCGTCTTCGGAGCCATTTCTGCGATTATTGCAGTGCCGCTCGGCTTGGTGCTCGCACATTTGATCGTTGATATTATAATTAAGCAATCATTTGGCTGGTCTCTAGAGCTTCAAACGATTCCATGGGAGTATGCTCAAACCATTGCTTGGGCGATGCTTGCCATCATGGTTGCTGGCGCATTGCCTGTTATTAGAATGATCAAAAGTACACCGATGAAGTCATTAAGGGACGCGTTGTAATGAAAAAAATGGGCTCTAAAAAACGCTTGTTGGTTTCAACGCTCATTGTTGTTACGTTCGCTTTTCTGACTGGGGCTGCTTTTTACTCAACTTTTTGGTTAGAGGCGACAGCAACACGAGAAAGCGAACTTGATTCTATCTTAACGCGTGAAAATCAAACGATTTTCGAGCCTGTACTACCTAATGAGCATGTCTCTTTACCCTCAGACTTTCGCTTTCATCCCGAGTATCAGCATGAATGGTGGCACTACTTTGCGAAGCTAAAAGATGAGCAAGGCAAGATCTACAATGTTCAATGGAGCTATTTCAGGGTTGCGACGGACGAGCGAGAAACCAGCGGTTGGCAGAACCCTCAATTGTACATTTCACATGTTGTCGTCAGTCATGGCTCGCATGTATGGAAAGAGCAACGGATAGCTAGAGGTGGGATAGGCCAAGCTGGTATGATCAATCGTCCTTTCAGGTTATGGATTGATAATTGGACTTGGCGATCACTCGGTGCGACGCCTTTCCCGGGCAACTTGAATGTGAATACTGATACGTTTGGACTTGAGCTCAATACCATGACAAGCGGCCCCTTTGTGGTGAATGGAGACAAAGGCTTCCAAGTTAAACATGCGTTGCAATCTGTTGCTTCTTTCAGCTTCAGTGCTCCATTTTTAAAAGTAAAAGGCAGCTTAAGCTTAAATGGTAAGCGATTCTCAGTGACGGGTTCTGCTTGGGCGCAAAAAGAGTGGGGCAGCGGCTTAATTGGTGAGGGGCAACAAGGCTGGGATTGGTTTGTTTTCAATTTAGATGATGGTCGAGCATTAACTGTTAGCCGTTATCGTCACCATGGGCAAACACCGCACGTGTTTGGCACGTTGTCGACACGCTCAGGTAAAGTCATCAACCTCTCAGACGATGATATCAGTATTAAACCAATGCAAGTGACCAGTTTATCCAATGGAAGAAGGTTACCTTTGCAGTGGATTATCAATATTCCGAAGCATCAAATTAATTTGACTACCCGCATTATCAAGTCAGATATGTGGCTACCCTTTGTAATACCTTACTGGGAAGGGCCTACTTTAGCTTCCGGCTCCAATGAGGCTTGGGGCTTTATGCAGCTGACAGGCTATTGAGTTGTGAAGAAAACCACCCCCTACGGGTGGTTTTTTAGTGCGCGAAGCTTCCTAGCTTTTTCTCAAAAGTACGGGGTTATCATGATGGTACAAGCCGTGTTATGCTGATTTTCTCATCATCTTGATAAATATTTGGTGCGACAAAAACAAATACGAACTCCGATCAAAATTGAGTGTCATGTTGGAAAATACGATGTATAGTAAACTTAACATCGAAAAAACCGAAGTTTATACTCTGAAGAAGCGATTATTCTAAAGTTTTCGACAGCTATACACTCTTATCACTCTTTGTTAATCGTTTATTAAGATAATAAATATAAGGACGAAACCATGAACGATGTCATTCGTGACTTTTTCAAAATGGAATCAGCAGGTGGTATTCTTCTCGTAATTGCAGCGGCAATTGCGATGACCATTGCTAACTCACCGCTGGGCGAAACTTATCAATCTGTACTGCATACTTATGTATTCGGTATGTCAGTTTCTCACTGGATTAATGACGGCCTAATGGCTGTTTTCTTCTTACTTATTGGCCTTGAAGTGAAGCGAGAGCTACTTGAAGGAGCGCTAAAATCAAAAGAAACCGCAATTTTCCCTGCGATTGCAGCGGTTGGTGGTATGTTAGCCCCTGCTCTTATTTACGTTGCGTTTAATGCTAACGACCCAGAGGCGGTTTCTGGCTGGGCCATTCCAGCTGCGACGGATATTGCATTTGCTCTAGGTATCATGGCGCTACTAGGTAAGCGCGTACCAGTAAGCCTTAAAGTATTTTTGTTAGCTCTCGCTATCATCGACGATTTAGGCGTGGTTGTTATTATTGCACTGTTTTACACAGGTGATCTTTCTAGCATGGCGCTGCTTGTTGGCTTCATCATGACTGGTGTCCTGTTCATGTTGAATGCGAAGGAAGTAACGAAACTGACGCCATACATGATAGTCGGCGCGATCTTATGGTTTGCGGTACTTAAATCTGGTGTTCACGCAACACTTGCAGGCGTAGTGATCGGCTTTGCTATTCCTCTTAAGGGTAAACAGGGCGAACATTCCCCACTTAAGCACATGGAGCATGCACTTCATCCATACGTGGCATTTGGTATCTTACCTCTATTCGCATTTGCAAATGCGGGGATTTCGCTAGAAGGCGTATCGATGTCAGGCCTAACTTCAATGCTGCCATTAGGTATTGCTTTGGGGCTACTGGTTGGTAAGCCTCTAGGTATCTTCACCTTTAGTTGGGCTGCTGTGAAAATGGGTGTAGCTAAGTTACCTGAAGGCATTAACTTCAAGCATATCTTTGCGGTCTCTGTGTTGTGTGGTATCGGTTTTACAATGTCTATATTCATTTCCTCTTTAGCGTTTGGAAATGTAAGCCCTGAGTTTGATACCTATGCTCGACTAGGTATCTTAATGGGCTCGACGACAGCCGCGTTACTTGGCTACGCGTTACTGCACTTTTCTTTGCCTAAGAAAGCGCAAGCGTAAGATACACACTGTTTAATGAAGCCTCCCATTCGGGAGGCTTTTTTATATCTGCAGATCGGCACATCAACCACTTCAGGGTGATTACTTTTGTGACCAACTAAGGTCTAGCTTATGGAGTTAGGGCAAATCATCGAAAGAGGCGCTTGGTAAATCTATAGGCGAAAAAAAGCCCAGCCGAAAATTTGACTGGGCGGATACAAACATAGGAGTTAATAAGAAAAAAGCAGCAACGTAACAATTAGATGGAAACAAGTTTGACGGCCAGTGAAACTTCAAATGCCCTAACTGTTACGTATATTCAGACCGAGCCTTTTCCAAACAGTTCCATTTTTTTTTCAAAAAATTTCTACTTAATGCTTTCTAGCTTCTTACACACCCGAAAGTAATAGAAAAATCGAGATGGATTACCAACTTGGCGAAGTTACTAACTTCTGTGTTTCTCATTTTATCTCCCCTAGAACCGAAGATGTATTTCATACTCTCGTCGCTCACTCCGAGCCGCCATGGCTATTGTTAGCGTTTCAATTGCGATGGACTGAGAAATTTGATCGTTTTCTTCTGACAAGCTTCACTGGAGTATTCGATTGAATTTCAAAAGATTAGATCACCCCTTTTACAGTCTGGTCAGACCAATTGGTTAAAGTGTGATGTTAATCATTTGTTAATCTTAAGTTTCGGGAGTATATTTTCAAACAGTTGTTTAATACGAGTGATTAAAATGGCCCCGAGAACATCAACAAAAGAAAAAATACTCGATGTCGCAGAAGGACTCTTTGCTGAACATGGCTTTAATGATACTTCGCTAAGAACGATAACAGGTAAAGCTAACGTTAACTTAGCATCGGTAAACTATCACTTTGGCGATAAAAAAACGCTGGTTAGAGCGGTTTTAGATAGGTATTTAGAAGCGCTAATGCCGAGCATTAAGACTTCATTAATTGAGTTAAACACGCGCGATAGCTACAACATGGACGATGTCTTTGAGTCATTGCGATTACCTTTACGTACATTAAATGATGTACGCCCAAATGGTACTGCGCTATTTATGTTGTTAATTGGCCGCGGTTATACAGACGTTCAAGGTCATCTACGCTGGTTCATTACCACCAGATACGAAGAGGTACTGAACCTTTTCACTTTCTCGATAATGAAGGCGAACCCGGAACTATGTGAAGAACAGTTGTTTTGGCGACTGCACTTCACGTTAGGAACCTGTGTATTTACGATGGCTTCAAGCCAGGCTCTTTCGGAGCTGGCAGAAAGTAAGTTTGAAAAGGAAGTCGATGTGAAATCTGTCGTCGATTTACTGATTCCATATTTGTCAGCAGGAATGTCAGCAAAGCAGTTGGCATAAGACAAATAAGAAAGTTAAACCAATAATAAGATTATACCCAGAGCGGTTACGTGAACAAAAGGATCTGAACTATGAGCTCTCTACGAAGAAAATGGATTAGTGACCCGGCTTTTAAAGTGTTCAAAAAAGTATTGCCACCTCTGTCTAGCACCGAGAAAGAGGCGATGGAAGCGGGTAGTGTATGGTGGGATGCCGAACTATTCTCAGGCAAGCCAAACTTCACAACATTGCATCATTATCCAACGCCTACACTGACGGCAGAAGAGCAGTCATTTATGGATAATGAGCTTGAAACCCTGCTAGAAATGCTTGATGACCAGAAGATTGTCAAAGAAGACAGGGATTTACCGCCTGAAGTATGGGAGTACCTACGTAAAGAGCGATTTTTCTCTTTGATCATCTCGAAAGCATATGGTGGTCGTGAATTTTCCGCTTTGGCGAACTCAACCATTGTTTCTCGTATTGCGACTCGAAGTATCAGTACCGCAGTATCGGTAATGGTACCGAACTCTCTTGGTCCTGGTGAGCTGCTATCGCACTATGGTACGCAAGAGCAAAAAGATTACTGGTTGCCTCGTTTAGCTGATGGTACAGACATCCCTTGTTTCGCCCTAACTGGCCCTGAAGCGGGTTCTGATGCGGGTGGCATACCTGATCAAGGCGTAGTTTGTTACGGCACCCATGAAGGCAAAGAAGTGCTTGGCGTGCGAGTTAGTTGGAATAAACGCTACATCACGCTTGCGCCAGTTGCGACAGTGCTCGGGTTAGCATTTAAACTGCAAGATCCTGAAGGGCTACTTGGAGACAAGAAAGAGGTTGGCATTACATGTGCGTTGATTCCCGCTGACCATGAAGGTGTCGAGATAGGCGAGCGCCATGATCCTCTGGGGTCTGCGTTCATGAATGGCCCAACTCGTGGTGAAGATGTCTTCATCCCTATGGACTGGTTGATCGGTGGCGCTGATTACGCAGGTAAAGGTTGGCGTATGCTGGTTGAGTGTCTTTCTGCTGGTCGTGGTATCTCTCTTCCAGCGCTTGGCACAGCGATTGGTCACCTTACTACACGTACAACAGGTGCTTATGCTTACGTGCGTAAACAGTTTGGAATGTCGATCGGTAAGTTTGAAGGTGTTGCAGAAGCAATGGGGCGCATTGGTGGTCTTACTTACCTACTAGAAGCGACGCGTACGCTAACGACGACTTCTCTCGATATGAAAGAAAAACCTGGGATTGTAACCGCGATTGCCAAGTACCACATGACGGAAATCGCGCGTACCATTCTAAATGATTCGTTTGATATCCATGCGGGTCGTGCGATTCAAGATGGCCCAATGAACTATCTTGCTAAACATTACCTTGGTATCCCGGTTGCTATCACCGTTGAAGGCGCGAATATTCTGACTCGTAACCTGATGATTTTTGGTCAAGGTGCGACTCGATGTCACCCATATGTTCTAAAAGAAATGGAAGCAGCGGCGAATCCAGATTCTGAACAAGGTGCGAAAGAATTTGACAACTTACTCTTTAAACACATCAAGCACGCGCTCGGTAATACATTCGGTGCATTTGGTGCAGCACTAACTGGTTCTCGATTTGTTAACGCGCACATGAGTGGCCCAACGCAGCAATACTACAAAGACATTACTCGTCTCAGTCGTGCACTTGCAGTAAGTGCAGACTTTGCGATGTTAACCTTAGGTGGAGACTTGAAGCGTAAAGAAATGATCTCCGCACGTTTGGGTGATGGATTAAGCTATCTATACATGGCATCTGCTGCCTTGAAAAAGTATGAAGATGAAGGCCGTCAACAAGGCGATCTAGACTTCGTTCATTACGCTGTTCAACACTGTTTGTATAACGCTTCTAAGTCATTAAATGAGGCTTACACCAACTTCCCTGTGAAATACGTTGGCGGTGTGCTTAAGGGGCTATTGTTCCCGCTTGGTAATCATTTCAATAAGCCAAGTGATGAGCTGTGTGTGAATTTGGCTGAAGCGATGATGACGCCAGGCGCGCAACGTGATCGCCTCACGCATCTGTGCTACATCGGAAAATCAGAGGATGACAGCGTAGGCTTAATGGAGAATGCATTCCTTGCAATGTACGACATTAAACCTTTGGAGCGTAAACTTATGAAGGCTGCGAAGGATGGTAAAGTGGCTCGTAAAGGTCTGCTGCATGACCGTTTGCAGCAAGCATTTGAAGCAGGCGTGTTAACTGAGCAAGAAATTGATCAAATCATGGCTGCAGATAAATTGCGCTACAAGGCGATTCAAGTTGACCACTTTAGTCATGACTTTTCTGAAGTGCGAACTCATAGCCCAAAAAAGTCGCAGTTGAATCCGGCGGCATAATAGACAACTAATGTTAAGAAAAGCACCTCAATGAGGTGCTTTTTTGTATTCTTGGGGAGTGGATGGTGGGATAGTGCTCCAACCACTTGCCTTTTAAGAGCATTTTTACAGAAATTAGATGCGAAATCCCAACGAAACTTTTATCCTAACAAGGTTTTTTAAAGGAAGTTGAATATGATCATCAAACCTAGAATTCGTGGATTTATCTGTACTACAACGCACCCTGTTGGTTGTGAAGCTAACGTAAAAGAACAAATTGCGTACACCAAAGCGCAAGGTCCAATCAAAAACGCACCTAAGCGTGTTCTTGTTGTTGGTGCATCAAGTGGCTACGGTCTATCTTCTCGTATCGCTGCGGCATTTGGTGGCGGTGCATCAACTATCGGTGTTTTCTTCGAAAAAGAAGGTACTGAGAAGAAGCCAGGTACAGCAGGTTTTTACAATGCCGCTGCTTTTGAAAAGCTAGCGCGTGAAGAAGGTCTGTACGCAAAAAGCTTAAACGGCGACGCTTTCTCAAATGAAGCGAAACAGAAAACTATCGAGCTGATCAAAGAAGACTTAGGTCAAATCGATATGGTGGTTTACTCACTGGCATCTCCAGTACGTAAAATGCCAGAAACTGGTGAATTAGTTCGTTCATCTCTTAAACCTATCGGTGAAACTTACACATCAACGGCTGTTGATACCAACAAAGATGTGATCATCGAAGCTAGCGTTGAGCCTGCAACAGAAGAAGAAATCAAAGACACTGTCACGGTAATGGGCGGTGAAGATTGGGAACTTTGGATCAATGCGTTGTCTGATGCTGGTGTTCTTGCTGAAGGTTGTAAGACCGTCGCGTACAGCTACATTGGTACTGAGCTAACTTGGCCAATTTATTGGGATGGTGCACTAGGTAAAGCAAAAATGGACCTAGACCGTGCAGCGAAAGCGCTAAACGACAAGTTAGCAGCAACAGGTGGTAGTGCCAATGTTGCGGTACTTAAATCTGTTGTAACTCAGGCGAGTTCTGCAATTCCTGTTATGCCACTGTACATCGCAATGGTATTCAAGAAAATGCGCGAAGAAGGTGTACACGAAGGCTGTATGGAACAAATCTACCGTATGTTCAGCCAACGTCTATACAAAGAAGACGGTAGCGCGGCAGAAGTTGATGAGATGAACCGCCTACGTCTGGATGACTGGGAACTTCGTGACGACATTCAGCAGTACTGTCGTGAGCTATGGCCTCAAATTACGACTGAGAACCTAAAAGAGCTGACTGACTACGTTGAGTACAAAGAAGAGTTCTTGAAACTATTTGGTTTCGGCGTTGAAGGCGTAGATTACGAAGCGGATGTGAATCCAGCAGTTGAAGCAGACTTCATTCAAATCTAATCGAATCACAGACTAGATAATCAATAAACAAAAGGCGCTCATTGAGCGCCTTTTTGTATTTCATAGTCAAAGTGAGTATTAACTTAGTATTATCAGAATCGTACCAGCTAGCGTCATTAAAATATTCGCAATCGCATATGTACCCGCATAACCAAGGGCTGGGATGGTGGACTTAGCGTAGTCGTTAACGACATCCATAGCTGGAGCGCAAGTACGGGCGCCAATAATGGCACCGAAGAGCAGGGCACGGTTCATCTTGAGTACGTGTGCGCCAACTAAGTAAGCCAGAACCACAGGCACAACACTGACAATAAATGCCAAACCAATGACTTTTGGTCCTACTTGCGTTAGGTGCTCGAACATCTTTCCACCTGCACTTAGACCAATTCCCACCATAAAGAACATTAACCCTAGATCTTTGACCATATTCAGCGCCCCTTGTGGGACATAACCGAAAGTAGGGTGATTTGCTCGTAAGAAACCAAGCGTAATACCGGACAACAGAAGACCCACCGCATTACCCAAACTGAAAGACACCTGACCGAACGTCATTGTGATGAGGCCGAACAGAATACCCAAAATAAAGAAGCTACAAAAAGCGAGCAAATCGGCCATTTGACTGTGGATCGAGATGAAACCGATTTTTTCCGCCAGTCCATGTACTCGGCTTTTCTCGCCGCTCACTTGAAGGACGTCCCCTTTAGCGAGCACAATGTCTAAGTCCATAGGCATTTCAATCTGAGCGCGAACTACGCGGTTTAAGAAACAGCCAAACTCAGACAAATTCAAATCCGATAAACGCTTACCAGCGATAGCGTCACTTTTTACGACGATTTCTTCTTCAACGATGCGCAAATCAAGCAAGTTACGGTCGAATACTTCTTTACCATTACGGAAGCTAGGGTCTAAGCGAGCATGGCTGTCAGGGAAGCCAACCAGTGCAATTTCATCTCCCTCTTGCAAGATAGCATCACCATCTGGGTGGGCGAGAATACCATTGCGACGGATTCGTTCAATGTAACAGCCAGTTTGACGATAAATACCCAGTTCTCGCAAGTTTTTACCATCAGTCCAGTCAATTAGCTCTGGGCCCACTCGGTAAGCTCGAATAATGGGTAAATACACTTTTCTCTGGCTTGAATTTCCAAGGCCACGCTCTTGTGCGATTTGCTGCGCGGAATCAGAAAGGTTTTGTTTTTGCAGTTTTGGCAACAATTTAGCAAACATGATCATGCTAATTAAGCCGACCAGATAAGCCATCGCGTAGCCTACGGATAGATTTTCTAATACCAGAGAAAATTCCATATTCCGCGGTATAGTCGCAAGGCCAGAGTTAAGGGCATCTTGTGCACCAACCAGTACTGGCGTTGCGGTCAATGCGCCTGCCATCATACCGGCGGATAAGCCAAAATCGAGGCCGAAATAGTGACTCAAGCCATACGTTAAGCTGACCGCAGACACGAGAACAGTCATGCTTAAAATAAAATAATGCTTACCATCTCTGAAGAATATACCAAAAAAGTTTGGTCCAGCTTCAATGCCAACGCAGTAGATAAACAGCATAAAGCCAATGGTTAAAGCTTCTGCATTAAATGAGAAACCAAGGTGGCCCATTACCAAAGAGGTAATAAGAACGCCAATAGAGTTGCCTAATTGTAATTTGCCAAATCGAATTTTTCCGATGGCAAGGCCAATGGCTAATACGACGAAGATTAGAAGGATAGGGTTTTGCTCAAGAAGGTATACGACGTCTATGTTCACTGTGTGGCTCGGTAGAGTGTGTGCCAAAAAAGATTAAGAACTGTGAATTGTAACTAAATATAGCAAAAAGATAAGTGAATTTTTTTAGGTTTTACCATTAGTTGACTTAACGTAATAACCAGCTGAAAAATAATAAAAAAGCCGCATGAAGCGGCTTTTTTGAAAACAGTCTTTATTACTCGTCAAATAGACCTAGGTGCTCTTTCGCGTATGCTTCGAACTCGTCGCAGCCACCGATATGCTCTTGGTCGATAAAGATCTGAGGAACGGTTTCAACTGGTTTACCAACTGTTTTCTCAAGATCTGCTTTAGAAATACCTTCAGCGTGAATATCAACGTAACGGTAGTTGAAGTCATCACGTTTTGCTTTTAGCGTTTCTGCGTGCTCTTTTGCACGAACACAGAAAGGACATGCAGGGCGACCAAAGATAATAACGAACATAATCTTATTTCTCCTAAATCTATTCTTTTTTGAAAGCGTACAAAACATAGCGGCTGAGTACGCTTTCTTTTGTTGGAGTAACTATGCCCGATCCAGATACGGAAATAAAGTGGCAATTACCTCTTGGTTCTATAGGTGAAATCTATCGAATAAAAACTAAACGCGTGTTCTTATTTTACGGCTCTGAAGTATGTGAAGTGACGCATAAAAAACATACATTCTAAAGGGTTAATGATGGCAAGGTGGAATTGGTCAATTTTTTTTGTTTAAAAAAATAGCAATCTATTTTGGCTATACGCAAATAACTTCAACTCTAACATAAGTGTTAAATCAGAGGGCAAGAGGTTATTTGGGGATATTCTTTTGGGAGGGTGTGTATGTTTCAGTTTATGACTGCAACAAGGATTATATTTGGTGAAGGTGCACTTCAATCTTCATTATCCGTTATTAACCAATTTGGCTACAGTGTTTTGCTGGTCACTGGGCAGGATACCCAACGAGCCGCCCCCATTATCCAATATCTTAAATCTCAAAATATGCGTTACCAGCACGTAGCTATCGTTGGTGAACCATACATCACGATGGTAGAAGAGACCGCAGTGCTCGGTAGAAAATTCCAACCTGATATGGTGGTTGCGATAGGTGGTGGCAGCGTCATCGATATGGGCAAAGCCTTAGCTGCCATTATTCCCAATCAAGGCAATGTTTACGATTACGTAGAAGTGGTAGGAAGAAGCGTCCCTTTAAAAGCAAAGCCTCTTCATTTTATTGCAATTCCTACGACAGCAAGCACCGGTTCAGAAGTGACCAGAAATGCTGTGCTGAAATCTGGACAAGATAAAGTGAAAGTGAGTCTTCGAAGCCCTGATATGCTCGCAGACGTTGCCATTGTAGACCCGACACTTACTTACGGGACCGACCAATACACATCTGGACGTGGCGCAATGGATGCGTTCACTCATTTAATGGAAGCGTATGTGTGTGGTGAGCCAAACCCTCTTACTGATATGGTCTGCGAAGAGGGGCTACGCCGTTTAAGCCGTTCAGTGATTGCCGCTTGTAAGCAAGATAATCATAAGGCGCGCTCTGATTTATCGTTCGCTGCATTGCTTGGTGGTATGGCGATTACTAATGCCAAATTAGGTGCCGCTCATGGGTTAGCATCGGCGTTAGGAGGCAAGTTAGACGCCCCCCATAGCGTTATTACGGCTCGCCTAGCTCCGCACGTGATGCAGGAGAACATTAACGCCGCTAAACTCGCGGGTAGGAATGATGTGATAAGTCGTTATCGCAAGCTGGCCCAATTAGTCACTGAGCGAGTAAATGCTAACGAACACGATGGAATTCTTTGGGTAAATATGGTGCTAGATAAGTTAGCGTTACCGCTACTGGCTCAATTTGGAGTATGCCAAACCTCTTTTGAGCAAGTGGCGAATGATGCGCTTAAATCAATGGCAATCAAAGGGAATCCTTTACCTCTTAATCAGGAACGTTTGATACACATATTACAGCAAGTCTGTGATTGTAGCGGAGAGTGCGCAGCTGAGAGTGCACAACATGTCAGTTCTGTTGAAGTACTGGAATCAAGAACGGACTTATCGAGTGTCAACGACTTAGGGTGATTGCTCCCTTAGCAGCATTAAAACAAAAGGGGAGCCTTGAGCTCCCCTAGATAAAGTATTGACTAAGCTTTAGTGCTTAGTACTGGCTTAGTTTGTCATAGCGACTGTCTTTCAACGCATCTTTTACGCGTTTTAGGTTCTCACGGAAACCTGTACCACGGCGAAGAGTGAAGCCAGTTGCTAGCACATCAATCACTGTCATTTGTACAACTCGGCTTGCCATTGGCATGTAAACGTCGGTATCTTCTGGAATATCGAGCGTGATGGCCAGCGAGCTTGCCTTTTCTAGAGGAGAATCCTTCGCTGTAATCGCAATAACCGTTGCGCCATTTTCACGAGCAAGGTTCGCTATTTCTACCTGACTCTTTGTTCGACCGGTATGAGAAATAAGAACCACAACATCATTATCACTGCAGTTGATACAACTCATGCGCTGCATAACAATATCTTCAAAACAAGTAATTGGAATATTAAAGCGAATAAACTTGTTTTGTGCGTCTCGGGCAACAGAAGATGATGCACCAAGGCCAAAGAATGAAATGCGCTTCGCTTGCGTTAGCAAATCGACCGCACGGTTCACTTGCATTGGATCTAGGCTATTTTTCGCGACATCTAAACACGCCATCGTCGATTCGAAAATCTTATGGGTGTACGCGTCTGGGCCATCGTCTTCTTCCACATTACGGTTAACGTAAGGGGTGCCGTTGGCTAGGCTCTGTGCCAAGTGAAGCTTAAAATCTGGAAAGCCCTTGGTGTCCAGACGACGACAGAAGCGGTTTACAGTGGGCTCACTAACGTCGGCCATTTTAGCCAGCGTTGCAATGCTTGAATGAATTGCAGTTTGTGGAGACGCCATAATTACTTCCGCAACTTTGCGCTCTGACTTACTGAAATTCTCCAGGTTTTTTTGAATTTTTTCTAATGTATTCATAGTGTTCACGAGGGTATAGAGAACAACTCGCTGGCTCTGCTAACGAAAGGAAACACGAAGATTCCGGAGTAGAGTGGGGCGTTAACGAAAACAACCAGCGCCATAGAATCAGTATAAACCTGATCTTCAATCAGTCTAAACCAATAACGGGTACTATTTAGTGAGAATTTGACAGGCCTCAAACAAAATGTTGTAAAAACTACAGAATTGGATGTGTAAACGAAGTTTTGTTGCGCTAGTCGCACGATAATGATGTTTGAGTTACATCAAAACGAAAAAAAATTTCAAATTGATGTAACTCGATCTGGCTGTTAAGACGATTGAATATCAACAACCAGCTGTTGAATTCTTTTCATCAAATTTGGTGCTTGCTTGGCGATTTCGCGTTGTTCATCAAGCACTGAGCTCAAAATTTCTTTTGTGGTCAGTGGATTTGCCAAAACCACTCGAAACACTATCGTATTCATGCGTTGCCATTGGTCTGGGTTCAGTCTTGTACGTGAAACGAACGATTTGCCCGTTTCGCGCTGACGCTTTTGAATAAACTGTGTTAACTCATTGATCAGCTCATTCAGTTGTTCTTTTTGTGAGCCTTCTGCTTGTGCTAATGCTTCACGGATGAATGGCGGCAAATAACGGTATGTGAGCAGACAAAGCTCTGGTTCAGAAACTAACTCGAAATCATCTTGCTGTTTGATTAAATCCGCAAAGTATCGAGCTTTTTCAATGCTTTGGTCAATCAGAAGCTCGTAACCTGGGCGACTTATGATGTGCATTGCGGCGTAGACCAACATCGCCATGCCCGAACGTGAGCCTTCTAGTGTATGGCTGCCTAGGTCTTTTGAACCTTTGCGCAATATATATTGAGCGTGATGCTCTATGGATTTCATTGCGTCAGGGTCTTTGAACAGAACCATACCAGCGCCCATCGGGATATAGAGCTGCTTGTGTGCATCAATAGTTACTGAGTCTGCCATTTCCACACCTTTAAGAAGATGACGGTGATGGTTAGACATCAGTGTTGCGCCACCCCATGCGGCATCCACATGGAAGTGACAGCCGTGAGCTTGGCAGACTTCAGCGATTTCAGGCAATGGATCAACATTACCTGTCTCTGTTGTGCCAGCCACACCAATAACAGCAATAGGCTTGATGTTTTGTTTTTCGAGCTCAACAATTTTCGCTTTAAGGTCGTCGACAATAATACGGTTGTTGGCATCGGTTTTAACCGCAACCAAGCCCTCTTGGCCTAGCCCTAATACATCGGCTGCTTTCTTAAGGGAGTAGTGACCACGCTCAGACACTAGCACCGCTAAGCCATCATAGCCATAGTGCTTCATGGCTTTAAAAAGGCCTTCCTTCTCCACGCCTTTAAATGAGCCATTGGCTCTTAACGCTTTGTTACGTGCTACCCAAAGCGCAGTGATATTGGCAATGGTGCCGCCGGAACAAAATGCGCCTAATGAGTGGTTTGCACTGTGCATCCACTGATTGTAAAACGTATCATTCTGACCATATATCAAGCGATGCAGCATACCCAAAACTTGACGCTCAAGTGGCGTAAAGGCTTTGGAAGTCTCTATTTTTACCAGGTTTTGGTTTAAGGCGATCATGATCTTTGACAGTGGCATCAAGAAATAAGGCAGTGCCGATGTCATATGACCAATGAAGCTTGGTGAAGATGTGTGAACTGAGTGCGACACCAAAGTGTCGAGTAAGTGCTCTGTATGATCTGACACGAACTCTGGCTGCTCAGGAATCTGAGCAGAAGAAAAGTCTTTTTCGATTTCGCGTAAAGGCTTTTCTTCTGCCACGATGTGTTCACGAAGAAATTGATTTAGATTTCGCGAGAGGCTCTCGTCAATTTTAGTTAACGTTGAGTCCGGACCTTCTGGGACAGTGAAGATCTTTAGCAAGCTCTCAAAGCTAACATCAGCGGTTTTTTGTTCCTTAACCATAGCAAAGAATCTTTGTAGTTATTTTGGTAATGCGAGCGGCACAATCTAAACTAAAACGGGCGCAAAGTCCCGTTTTAATTGTTGAAACCCAAGTTGTAGAAATGAAAATTTTAGGTGAAGGTTACGATATTCACATTAAAAAATTCTAGATTGAGTACGTTAAAACACTCTGATGTTATCGAATGCTAATCAACGACTAATGCGAGCAATCTTAGTCACATTTCTGCTTTTCAATCTTTTCTATTGACTGATTGTACTTATTAAGTGCGGTATCAATTTGTTGGGGATGACTAAGCAGATCAGCGAATGCTGAACGAAGCTCGTAGTTTTTTGGGTGGTTAGTTGATTGACGGTCGCTAAATGTCTGTTTTGCAACTTCACCTAACTTATCGCTTCGGGTCGCTAACTGCTTAACGTCATGTTGCTCTAGTTTTAACCATGCTTCGATTGGCTGTTCCGTCGCAACGCGGCTAGGGTCGTTCTCTAGAAAGTAGTGAACCGCTTCGCGGTTTAATTCAAAGTGATGTTTACGTCCATCCAAGAACCATTGACTAACTTCTTTCAGATCTGGATATTGGGTAACCGTCAAATCAACAAGATCTTGATACCACTGTAGTGAGGCATCGACGTAGCCATCGTATTTGCTAGCAAGACATTGTTGATCTGCGGCAATCGTAAAAGTTGAGCTTGTAGCGAGGAGCGCTGCAACGACAAAGCGTTTCATTCTTCTTCCTTCTGGTTGTTATCCCTTTATTAACGCAATGCACATCAGTTGATGTTTATCCCTTCTTTCTATTTGGTCGTGACAAATCGTTGGGCTGAATGACGAAAAGAAAGAGGGGTCTTGCCAAAAAATATTGACCACTTTGACGTTAACTGGGTATTTAAATTTTTGCCGTATTGTAATGGATGTTAAAGCGAAAACCTGAGATCTAGCTAGCAAGTGATACAAAGAAAAGCATCATAACTGGTACCAATAAACTCAAAATAAAGCCGCTAACGATAGCAACAGGAACACAACGCACACCACCGGTGGTTTGAATAACGGGTAGGGTGAAGTCCATTGCTGTTGCACCGGCATAACCAATTGCGGTGCACGGATAGCTACGAATAAAGAGAGGAATGGCAACCAGTGCGACTAGCTCTCTCATCAATTCAATCAAGAACGACGCGCCACCAAATACCGGACCAAAAGCGTCACCCATTAAAATACCTGCGAGTGAATACCAGCCAAAACCTGAAGCCATTGCGAGTGCTTGATAAAGAGGAAGATCCAAAAACACCGCTGCAAGAACGCCACCAAGCATACACGTTGCGATGACCACGGCTGCAATGGCCATTCCTTGTTTATTTAATAGGATTTGACGCAGAGTAAGCCCACTATTGCGCAGCTGAATACCAATAAAAAATAGAAGTAGAAAGAGTATCCATTCGCTTGCTGTATCTACCCAACTCAAATCAATGGGTAACAGCAGGCCAACCACTAACCCTCCGCCAACGACCACGATAAGCTTAACAGACTCTAAAGCCATCGAAGATAACGGTAGCTTCTTTTGATTCTGATTGGTCTGGAGTGGAATAATTTTATCAATAATAGGCAGAGCCAACAGGTTGCAGGCACTTAGACACAAAAAAAACGTACTCGCATAGAGGAGAATACTTTGTAAGTTGCTGCTTAAATTATCGAGCGCCGCCAAACTAAGACCCATCAACGACAAGATGACGTAAATAAGGTAGGACGTTGACTGATTGATCTTCTCCAATAACGAAGATCGAGATATAGGAATTAGATACCCCACCACAAGCGGAGCGAAAATAAATAGCATCCCTGAAAACATAAAGCTCAATGATTCCTTTTTGAGATAACATCAACACGCATAAATCAAATTATCTATCGGTTGAAATTAAAGACATTTCACCACACACAGCTCAGCCTTGAGCGAATCGTTTTATCACGGATAAGGTATTATCAGAAAGCGATAAATTACAAACCGCTAGCATTGAGTACAGCACGGATTTGATCATTGAAGTCAGTATCACTCATGTTACTAAGTTCATACAAGACTTCTGCACCAGTTAAGTTGAATTCAACTTCGTGTTCGTCAATGCGTTCATCGTGATTGCGGAACATCAATAAATGATGCGCAATTCTAGCGATGTCGAGATAACTCACTTCTGGTCGCGTTAATTCGTATTTTTCGTTTGAGGATACTTCTCTGAAGTCGTTGTCAAACCCCCAACGCTCAAGCACCAGTTTACTTGTGGCAGAACAACGTGTTTGGAAGATCTGCAATGCAATATCTGGGTCTAAGTAATTGCCCCTATCTAAGTACAAGTGGTACTCATTAATTAGACAAAATAATCCTATATCGGCTAATAGACCGACCAATAACGCCTTTTCTTGCTCTAGATGACCATAAGTGCCTGGCTCGTGGCTACGAAACGATTGAACCAACATCACCATGACGGCACCGAGCTCACGAGATATCGCCGCACTCTTCACCAAGATGGCATTGCATTCTTTAGTGAGATTAACTGAGTGTTTAAGTTGCTCGATCGCTTGTGCGGTAACAATATCACGTACACGAAGTATTCCGAGACGAGATACCGCTGTAGTTAAGTCGTTGCAGGTGATATTTCTGCGATTGAAAATCACAGAGTTAGCGACTCGTAAAACGACCGCTGCTAATCCGGGATCTTCCAATAAACAGTTAGCAACATCGGCAATCGTGGTGTGTTCTTCGACACATAACTGCTGAATTTTAAGCACGACATCAGGAATAGGAGGTAACGAAATCTTACCCGTGGAGATGGACTGTTCTACCAGCTGAGCAAACTCGGATTCCAGTGCGTTTATAAGCTTATCTTTATTATTTGGCAGCCAAAAAAATGATAAATGTTCCATTGTGACGCTGTACTTGAGATCTTTCGTACAGTGTACCCTTACAGCGTATTCTTTATCAATTAAATGCGTATTATGTGCCCGTAATTGCCAGCGAGATCATAATGATGGCGCGTTTTAGGCATGCTATGCGTCAAAAAAATATCACCACACGAACAATAAGTGTGAAACTAATCACGTATGCAGAATTTATACTTTTTTATATGTGACCTATGTCCTAACTTATTTTTCAACGTTAAGTATGATTAAGCAAGTTGGTGAGCACAACTCACAAAAATATCGCCAACAAATCGACATTTATAATTCGCTATAAGCTGCTGTTTATCTGGTGACATCGCTAATCGGGGTAATTTATTCAGATTAAAGAGGTCAATGGACATGACAGACCAAGCTTTTTTTAAATATGTACGCACCTTCAGTGAGTACCAAAAACGTTCTATGTTCGGTGGTATTGGTTTATTCACCGATGATGCTATGTTTGCGCTTGTCAGCAATGATTGCTGCTACTTACGTGGTGGTAATGGGCTAGATGAAGTGTTTACTCAACTGAGCTGTGAGAAGTATAAGCACGTCAAAAAACAGACGACGGCAACCGTAAATTATTATGATGTAACCGATTTATTCGAATCCGGATATGTAGGGCTTGATGAACTGGTACAGAAATCAATTGAATACTCAATTAAGGAACGGAAATATCAAAAGTCCTCTGCCAGTAGACGCTTAAGAGACTTACCCAACATGCAACTAACCCTTGAACGTATGGTCAAGAAAGCCGGTGTTGATGACGTAGAAACCTTTTTAGAACTTGGACCTGTAAAAGTCTTCAACAAAGTTAAAACGGCTTACGGTAATGATGTTGATGTAAAGCTACTGTGGAAATTTGCTGGTGCAACTGATGGCGTACATTGGAAACTGATCCAAGAGCCGCGTAAAAAACAGTTATTGGCACTGTGTGACTAAGCGAAGCTGATCGCACAATGATTGACTCGTTTCGATGGAGTTAGCGGGTCGTAAAGGCAAGTGTGAAAAGCGGAAAAAGGACGTTGAAGTTTTTTACCACTTCATTGAGTTAGTCATTAAATTAGACAAAAAAACCGAGGCAGAGACCTCGGTTTTTGTTTTTTTAATTTGCTCTTTTCTTACAGCACAAATCTTAAAACTTAAAACGCGTAGTGAACATTACCTGATCACCGTAAAAATCGTTGATACGTGCTTCAGCACCCAAAGAGAAAAGCTCTGTTGAGTGGAATCGAGCGTAGGCAGAGCCAGTCCAATCGTCATCGTTATCGATAGAAACGTAGCCGACTTTGCCGCCTACTTCTAATTGAGGGCCCAACCATTGACGAACACCTAAGTTAAGCTCCATACCAACATCTGTGCTGCTCTCATTCGAAGGTTGCACAACGCGCATTAGCATTTCACCAGTAAGATCTGCCCAGTTGTTTAGCGGAGAATGGAAGCCAAAGCCTGCAGCTGAGTCAAAATCACTTTCAAACTCAGAGTCAATACGAGCAATCACATGCGCGTTCGGGTGAATTGATTTGCTGAATCCAGCACCAAATGTCACAGGACTTGCGCCAATACGTGCTTCGAAATAGTCGTAGCTAAAGTTGCTCATAGTTGCTGGCGCATTGCGATCGTTTGCAGCTAGGGCATGGCTTGATGCCACTAGTAAGGCAGCGGCTAATAGTGTTTTACGCATAACTAACGATAAACCTTGTTCATTATTTCCATGGATTCAAGCAACCACTTGAACCGTAATCTGATTTGTCCGACATCATAATAAAAAGGAAGGTCGACGACCAACAAAAATGTGTCGATGTTTTGTCAATTAACTTAATAGTTCCTTGGTTTAAGCAAAAACTACGCCATATACGTAGTGTCCGAGAATTTCACTCGGACAAGTAACGATGTTTTTCTAACCTCGTTCGACTATGCGAGGTTAGGTGGTGCAATGAGCATCGTTGAGTTCAAGTTAGAACCAAACACTTTATTACTCGCCAAAGCTTGCTCTTCTTTCTGCCATGGCGTTGAGGATTGCCTCAGAATCAAGGGTTTGAGTCCAGGATAGCAGGTTATCATCATTCTCAATCACAAACGCGGTAAGCTGAGACACGATTGCCTTTCTCAATGCTTCGCCTTTCCAAGGTTTGGCAATGTAATAATCGAGACTCGCGTTATTTACGGCTTCTACGGTGTCTTCCAAACCGGCTTGTCCTGTGAGTAAAACTTTGCGCGCTGCTTTTGTGTCACCATTTTGACTGAGTTCGATTAAGAAGCTGATCCCAGTTTGTTCCGGCATAATGTGGTCACATAAAATGAGCGCAAGCTGAACTTCTTCTTCCGCCATTTCCTCGATCACTTGCCTTGCTTCAGTGACTGATTCCGCTCCCTCGACAATAAAATGTTCCTCAAAGGGAGCGAGATCCTGGAGCACGCTATCCAAGACTTCTCGTTCGTCATCGACACATAAAATTAAATACTTGGTCATGTTTCATCTCCTTCTTCGATGACTGGTAACCAGACGGTCATTCGTGTGAACTGGCCGATCTCTGATTCGACGTCAATCCACCCTCTGTGTGCTGTTACGATTTGCTGGCAGATGGACAGCCCGATACCTAAGCCAAAATTACCTTCTTTTTTTGTGGTGAAGTTCAGCTCGAAAATGGCGTCTCTTTGCGATTCAGGAATGCCACATCCATTATCTTCAAATGAGATAACGGCATAATGTGTGTGCTCTTTTTCTACAAGGCGTGTTTGTATGTTTAACACACCTTTCTCTGGAAATGCGTCAATGGCGTTAGAGACCAAGTTCGTCCACACCTGTTGGAGTGCGATCGGTTGACAAAGGATGGAAGGCAAGTTTGCATAGTCGGTTGAAACTTGGTGCATTTTTAATTTGTTCTCGAAAATCACCAAGGTGTCTTCAATGCCCTCATGAATATCGGCATAGTGCAGGGTCTCATCATCTGACCGAGCATATCCTTTCAGGCTTTTTACCATATCAGCAATTCGTGCTGCACAGACATTAATTGAGCGAAGTGTAGAACCTGCTTTGTGGTATTGCTCTAGTGTATTGAGAGCATGATAAGACGCTTGCTGCTTTCTCGTTAGTTGGGTAAGTAGCTCTTGATCGGACTCTAATCCAAGGCTCACCACTTTTTTTGCCAATGCTCGGTCTGGAAGAGTATGGCTAAGCGCTTTTACGCGTGATCTGAGCTCAGCGGTTGAAGCGGGTTTTGAGGTTTGCGCTTTGCTCAGTAATTCAATGCCTTTGGTTTGTATATCGGAACTTGGCGCATCGTTAAGTAATCGTTCTAGCGTATGCGTTAAATTCTCTACGCCCCTCAATATCGCGGCTACTGGATTGTTTAGTTCGTGGGCCACTCCCGCAACCAATTGACCAAGCATCGCCATTTTTTCTCTTTCAATGAGCTGCTGGTGGGCTGATTCTAAAGATTCGAGCGTTTTTTGAAGTTGCAGTTTGGTGTTGATGCTTCTTTGCAATCGGCGGTTGAAGTGGCGTAAAAGCAAGTTTGTAAAAAGAGGCAGTAAGTTTGAGTCGCTTTGCATCACTTTATTGAATACGTTGCGATCGAGTTTGATAACTTCTGTTTTGGTTAGTGTTAGAGCTGTCGAGAAAGAACATTCCCCAGTAACAAACGACATGCCTCCGACAATATTCCCTTTGTTATGGCGTACAACCTCTCGCTGCATGCCTTGCTCATCGCGCTTGTACAGAGCCACTTCACCTTCGGTGATAAACCACAAAAAGCAATTTGGCTCGCCTTCCACGGTTAATAAGTGTTCAGGTGAGTATGTACGGCACGCTCTTGTTTCGTCATTATCTTTAAAAAATTGCTGGAGAGCGGAGATCACTTGCTCGGCTAACTCGGCATCAGACATCGAGTGGTAGTCGTGTAAGAATCCGGCTTGATAATGGCTCATCTGGTTATTGATGTGCGCTCGCAACAAGCTGTGATGATCCAATATCTGACTGTAACTTAGCAGGTCTTCTTTACCGTTTCGCAATATAAATTGGGTCAGCTCTTTTTGCACTGTGTTAAATAAGACGTGATCTGGCAAAGGTTTAGTGAGGCAGTGGTCGAGCCTGCCCTCATTAACGGCAGTGAGAATTGCCTCTATATCAGACGAGCAGCTAATAAGAATTTTTCTTGCTTGCTCGGTATGTGGCATCCGGTCTAAACCAATAAGAAAATCCACGCCGTTAAAATGAGCGTGATGGCTCGCTATAACTAAAGCAACAGTCTGTTCTCTTTCTTCTAGATACTCTAAAGCGCTTTGAGCCTCTTCTATCGATTCGACAGAAAATATATCAAACTTACTTGAGAAGGCAGACAGCTCCAATCGAAACTGTTCAGCACTGATTGGGTTGTTGTCGAGACACAACACAGCATAACGATTCACAGATGTTTTAGCTCCGGTTAAAACTTCGCCACGCAAACTTTAACAATAAAAGGACATGATGAGTGGGAGCCAAGTATGATTCCTGATTAATGGACTAGAATAAGCATCAATAGTCTGATTTGTCTCAATGTTTTCTCCACAGGTGGTTTGGGGTAGACTGACCGAAAATATCTAATAAGTGACGTTATGCAAAATCTTAAAAAAATCGGCGCCATTGGTGGTGCTATCTCATTAGCACTGTGTTGGCCATTGGCTGTCGGACAAATTGGTCAGTCCATCATTGAAGATGGTATTACCAATATGAATGATGAAATGATTAAAGGCGAAGTGGTCGAGTATCAGCGTGGCTATTTGTCTTCAGTCGTGCTGACTCGTTATTCAGTTGTTGATCCTGAGCTTAAAACGCAGTTAGAGCGTGATGGTATGCCAACGACGTTTGACGTAACCAGTGATGTTAGCCACGGTCTAACAAGCCTAACAGCAGATTCAAAATTGGTGGACAATGACTTTTTGCCTCTCACGATGCATAGCCAGACTCAACTAAATGGCAATACAGCATTTATCCTCGACCTAGACAGTTGGCATTATCGTAACGAAGCGCAAGGTGTTTCTGTTTCTACAAGCCCCGCAAAAGTAACAGGTGATGTGACGGTATTGGGTGATCTCAATTACCAAGTTTCCGTTCCTTCTGTTCAAGTGGATTTTGAAAACGGTGAAGAGCTTCATCTGAATGCATTGACAGGGCAAGGTAAAGGAAAGCAAGCAAAAGGCTACTGGTTAGGCGAGCAGTCTTTCTCTCTAGAGAAGCTGGATGTGGTTGATGCGAACTTGACGCCTGTCTTTTTGATTGAAAATGCGAGCTACCGTGGTAACACTACGATGAGTGAGTCTGGTGATAAGCTGAACAGTCAATTAAACCTAGATGCTAAGAAACTACGTTTAACTGATGGGACGGATGTCGATAACTTTAAGTTGGATTTCTCAATTGCAGATGTGGATAGCCAGTCTTTTGATCAAATTATGTCTATCTATCAAAGCTCTCCTATGTTAGATGAGCAGGAAATTGCGAATTTATTGCCGCATGTCGATACGCTGTTTAGCAAAGGTTTTGATTTATCCGTGAACGAGCTTTCACTCGCGTTCGGTGACGGCAAGTTCCACAACGAGTGGCAACTATCCATCCCTGAAGGTACTAAGCATATTACTCAAGATCCAATGAAGTTGGTGACGGCCACTACTGGTGAACTTAGCACTTACTTCTCTGATGAATTAGTAACGCATTACCCATTTATTCAAGAAGGGATTGATGAGCTCCTTATTATGGAGTTGATCGAAAAAGTAGAGGGCGGTTATCAATTAAAAGCAGAAATTGGTGAAGGCAAATTGAAGTTCGAAAATGGGCATGAGTTCCCATTGGTGGCTCTACTTATGCCTGCTTTGATGCAGCAACAGTAATTCGTGTTGTTGCGAATTTGTTCCAATTCAACGCTTAGTCTTTAAAAAGAGGTCGTAAGACCTCTTTTCTTGTTTTTATCACTGCAAAAACGTGATATTAATTTCGTAATATTTACATAGCAGGAGCAATGAGCATCATGGAACAAAATACGGACAACGTATTTAACTTCAGTGCAGGACCAGCAGGTCTGCCTAAAGCAGTTATGCAGCAAGCACAACAGGAACTAATCGATTGGCAAGGCCTTGGTACTTCGGTCATGGAAATCAGCCACCGAAGCAAAGAGTTCATCAAAGTTGCAGAAGAAGCCGAGCAGGATTTACGTGATCTTCTGAATATTCCGGACAACTATAAAGTGCTGTTCTGCCAAGGTGGTGCTCGTGCTCAGTTTGCTGCTGTTCCTCTAAACTTACTTGGTGATGCCGATATGGCAACTTACATCGATGGTGGTTATTGGGCTGAAAGCGCGGTAGCTGAAGCGAAAAAATACTGCGAACCAGACGTGTTTGATGCAAAAACAGAAATCAACGGGAAAGTCGCGGTTCTACCTGCAAGTGAATGGAAAATTGCTCCAGAAGCGGCTTACGTTCACTTCTGTCCAAATGAGACCATTGATGGTATTGAGATTAACGATCTTCCTATCACCGACAAACCGATTGTTGCTGACATGTCTTCGACAATTCTTTCTCGTGAAATCGATGTGTCTAAATACGGTGTGATTTACGCGGGCGCTCAGAAAAATATTGGTCCTTCCGGCATTGCTATTGCTATCGTGCGCGATGATTTATTAGGTATGGCGAAGCAGGTACTACCAAGTATTTTGGATTACACTGTTTTGGCAGAAAAAGAATCAATGTTCAACACGCCACCAACATTTGCATGGTACTTGTCTGGTCTTGTTTTCAAATGGCTGAAGGCACAGGGTGGAGTAAAAGCAATTGAGCAAGTGAACCGCGCTAAAGCCGCGCTACTGTATGATTACATCGATCAGTCTGATTTCTACCGTAATGGCGTGCACTCAGCAAACCGTTCTTTGATGAACGTGCCATTTCAACTTGCTAAGCCTGAACTGGATGCAACCTTCCTTGAGCTAGCAGACTCTAAAGGGCTGAAAGCGCTAAAAGGTCACCGAGCAGTTGGTGGTATGCGAGCATCCATTTATAACGCAATGCCGCTAGAAGGTGTTCAAGCGTTAGTAGACTTCATGCAAGAGTTTGAGAAAAACTACGCGTAAGCTCAAACTGATAGTTGTTCTCCAAAGCGTCGCTATTGCGGCGCTTTTGTTTATCTCAACTCACATCATTCCAGGAAGGTAAAATGACCAAGGCAAATATTGAAGCGCTGACTAAGCAGTTCCCACTCTTGGCTGCACTTATTGATCTTGAAGAGGTTTGTTGGTTCAACCCCCATATCACTTCCTTGGAGGAAGGCTTACCTCATGTCGGGTTAGATGAAAAAGATATTCAAGCGGCGAGTGAACGGCTAACACGATTTGCGCCTTATTTGATGAAAGCGTTTCCCGAAACGGAAACGTCGCGTGGCGTTATTGAGTCCGCAGTGGTGGATATTCCCAATATGAAAGTGCGTTTGGAGCAGCAATACGACACGCCAATATTGGGCCGTTTAATGCTCAAAAAAGACAGTCATTTGCCAATTTCTGGTTCGATCAAAGCGAGAGGTGGTATTTATGAAGTGCTCACTCATGCAGAAAAGTTGGCGTTTGAAGCCGGCTTGCTCTGTGAAAGCGATGATTACAGCAAATTGTTCAGCAATGAGTTTCGGCAGTTTTTTAAGCCGTACAGTATTGCGGTTGGCTCAACCGGCAATCTTGGTATGTCCATCGGCATCATGAGTGCGAAGTTGGGTTTTTCAGTTTCAGTCCACATGTCTGCGGATGCGCGGGAATGGAAGAAAAATAAGCTCCGGTCACATGGTGTTAATGTCGTAGAGCACCAGGAAGATTATGGTATTGCTGTCGCGCAAGGTCGTAAAGAGGCAGAAAAAGATCCCAACTGTTTCTTTATCGATGATGAAAACTCACGGACGCTGTTTCTAGGTTACTCTGTTGCGGGTGAGCGTCTTAAGCAGCAATTTGATGACTTGGGAATCGTGGTTGATGAGCATCATCCATTGTTTGTTTATCTTCCTTGTGGTGTTGGCGGCGGGCCTGGTGGGGTGGCATTTGGCTTGAAGGTAGCATTTGGCGAGCATGTCCACTGTATTTTCGCAGAGCCAACGCACTCACCGTGCATGCTGTTGGGCGTACATACAGGCTTGCATGACGATATTTCGGTACAAGATTTGGGTATCGATAACATCACCGCCGCTGATGGTTTGGCAGTCGGGCGTGCCTCGGGATTTGTCGGAAGAGCGATGGAAAGGCTACTTGATGGTTTTTACACCATTGATGACGCTCGTATGTATCACCACTTGGGTGAGTTAAGTGAACTGGAAGGTATTAATCTAGAGCCTTCTGCATTAGCCGGTATGATTGGGGCAGTGCACGTCTCGAATAACCATGCTTATCAGTCTCGAATGAAATTTGACGAAGAAAAACTCAAAAACGCAACACATCTTGTTTGGGCAACAGGTGGGGGCATGGTTCCGGAAGATGAAATGGCGGCTTATCTCAAAAAATCTGGTCGGTAAATCAGCACTGTATACGTGCTTAATTAGGTAACTAATAATACAGGAATAACAAAAGGGCTCATCGTTTGATGAGCCCTTCTCGTCACTGAAAATCGAATTATAGAGATTGTAATAGCTGGTAGTAACGACCTTTTTGAGCGAGTAGCGTTGGATGGTCGCCTTGTTCGATGATCTCACCTTGTTCCATCAAACAGATGCTATCCATACTTTCTAGCTCTATCAGTCGGTGTGTAATGAATACTACTGTCTTATTAGCAAAGTGTTCATTGAAAAGCGCCATCACTTTTTGTTCCGTACGCTTATCGAGGCCTTCAGTCGGTTCATCTAAGAGTAGGATTGGGGCATCACGTAGCAATGCTCGAGCAATACCGATTCGACGTTTCTCACCACCAGATAACTGACGACCGCCGTCGCCTAACCAAGCGTCTAACCCCGGCTCTTCAAGAAGTCCGCCAAGTTCGACTTTTTGTAAAATAGTAGACAGTTGCTCATCACTTGCATCCGGAGCGGCCATGAGTAAGTTGTCACGTAGTGTCCCGTTTAGTACATCTACGCGTTGACTGACCACAGTCATTGCTGCTCGCAGGTCCGACTCGCTCCAATCTTGCAGTTTTGTACCACCGATTCGAACTTCACCTTGGTTAACATCCCAGTAGCGGCAAAGAAGCTGAATCAGTGTTGATTTACCTGAACCTGTTTGACCTACAATTGCAGTTTTAGTGCCCAACGGTAGTGAGAGTGACAAGTCTTTCAGCACCTTTTGCTGACCGTCAGGGTAAGTAAAATCTATGTTGTCGAATTCAATGTCTAACGTTGTGTCTTTATGTTTCGACTGCTCAGGGAAGACGACGTCAGGTTCAGCCAAAATTACTTCATTTAAACGACGAGCAGAAGTCAACGTTTGACCGAGATACTGGAATGCGCCCGCGATAGGCATCAGAATCTCAAAGCTAGCCATGGTTGCAAACGCGAACAGCGCAATCCAAGGATCAGGAGCACGACCACCTACGCCGTCTGCAGCAAACCAAAGCATCACAACCAGTGTAATGCCGTTCACCAGCATAAGCAGGCCTGAAGCCATGCCCGTTAAATTCGCGTTCACAAATTGGTTAGACAGCAACTGCTTCTGCTTCTCTAGAATGAGATTACGATAACGTTCTTCTGCTCCAAAGATACTCAGTTCACTGTAGCCTTGAAGCCAGTCCAGTGTCGCCACTCGCAATTGCGCTTTATGATGAGTGAGATTCTCGCCATTGTTTTTACCCAGTTTATAGAACAGTACTGGCCATACAAACAACATGACGGTAAGAATCGAGCCAAGCAGTAGGGCGAGATGCCAATCAAAGAACGCCAGGACAGCCGTTAAACTCAATATGCCAAAAACACCAATCACGACAGGGCTGATAAGTCGAAGGTAAACGTGATCCATCGCATCTACGTCCGCTACTAAGCGGTTGAGCAGATCGGCATCACGCATCGTAGAAACACGACCCGGAATCAGTGGTGCAAGTTTCTTAAAGAAGAAGATGCGTAGATCGGTAAGCAGCTTGAACGTTGCATTGTGGCTAACGACACGTTCTCCCCATCGACCTGCGGTTCGAGCCATTGCAGCGCCGCGTACCCCGGCACCTGGTAACATGTAGTTGAAGGTCTCACGAGCAACCGTCAAGCCTGCCACCGCTGCGGCTGAAATAAACCAACCTGATAGCGTTAATAAGCCAATAGACGCCGCTAAGGTCAGAAATGCCAGTAGCATACCTAGCGAAAGACCAAACCAGTGTTTTTTATAGAGTTTTAGATAAGGGAGTAAATCACGCATCTAAGTTCCCCTTGTCTGTTTCACGTTGTGCGAGGTTCGCTTCCAACATGTCTTTAAATAAGCCATCTTCTGTCGACAGTGTGGCGTAATCACCACGTTGAACAATCTGGCCGTCCTGCATAACAAGAATTTGCGATACGTTTTGTAAAGGCGCAAGTTGGTGAGTAATCATCAAATTCGTTGTGGCATGCGCATACTTGTTAATGCCTTCCATCACGAGTTTTTCACTGCGAGCATCTAAGCTTGCAGTTGGTTCATCTAATAACCAAAAACGACCATTTTGTAGCATGGCGCGAGCCAGTGCTAAACGCTGCGCTTGGCCGACAGATAAACCACCAGAACGATCAGATATCGGATAATCCAACCCATGCATTTCAACAAATTCAGCAGCGTGAGAGTCATTCAACACAGAATGTACGTCTGCATCCTGAATATTTTGCTTACCTAGTGTGATGTTATCTCGAATGCTACCGTGTAATAGCATCGGGTTTTGACCAATCCAGCTTACTGCCTCTCGCCATGTGGCTAGATCCAGTTGCGACAATTCGCAGCCATTAATTTTTAAGCTACCTTGATAAGGCATGAAACCGAGGATTGTGTTTACCAAACTTGTTTTACCTGCGCCACTTGGTCCAACCAACGCTGTACTTTTGTTGGCTTCAAGAGAGAAGGATAGGGGACCTGCGAGCTGCTTACCTTCCGGACTAAAAATGGTTAACTGGTCCGCTTCAATATGGATAGGGCTGTTTTTATCTAACGCTTGGGTACCATCTTTGATTTGATCGACTTCCAAATCCAGAAACTCGACAATGCTTTCTGCTGCGCCAACCGCTTGCTGTTTCGCATGATAGAACGTGCCCAAATCACGTAATGGCTGATAAAACTCTGGAGCAAGAATCAGAATGAACAAACCAGCAAAGAGCGTAACACCTGCGCCGTAGTAGCCGAAATCGAGCTCCCCGATATAACTAAAGCCAAAGTAGACAGCGGTAATTGCGATAGAAATAGAAGTGAAAAACTCTAACACCGCAGAAGACAGAAACGCGATTTTCAGAACGTCCATGGTACGAGTACGAAAGACTTCCGAAGCACCCTTAAGAGTTTCAGTTTCAGATTTTGTTCTATCGAATAAGCGAATGGTCGTCATTGCTTGCAAGCGGTCATAAAAGTGACCCGACAAACGCTGCATTGCTTTAAAGTTTTTACGGTTTGCTTCTGCGGCTTTCATCCCAACCAGTGCCATGAAAATAGGCACTAGTGGTGCAGTGACCAGGAAGATCAAGCCTGCTGCCCAGTTTACTGGGAATACGACAACCAAAATGATGAAAGGCACTAGTACCGATAATGACATTTGAGGCAAGTAGCGTGAGAAGAAATCTTGCATATCTTCTACCTGCTCTAAGATGAGCGTTGCCCAACTGCCAGCAGGTTTGCCTTTGATGTAAGCTGGCCCAAGTTTATGAACTTTATCTAAAATGAGTTGGCGAATATAAACTCGAATTTGCTCCCCGCAACGGTAACCGGCAAGCTCTCGACCCCAGGTACAAGCAGCTCGACCGATAACCGTGCCACCGAGCCCAACAAAATGCCAAATGAGGTCGGCTTTGTCGACTTGGTCAATGATTAACTGGTGCAGAATGGAGGCGAGCAGGGCTGCTTGAGCCAATAAAAACACGCTTGAAAGTACGCCTAGGCCTATCGCAATCATAAGCCAGCGCTTGGCTAACTTACTTTGTTGCTTCAGCCACTTATTCAAGCTGCTTTGCTTTTTCTTATCCATCGTGAAGGCTTAATGATAATTGTTTTAATGAGGCGGTAGTATACAAAAGAAAACCCAGCGGGAATACCGCTGGGCTTTAAGGATATGACACAAATGTGAAAAGTTATTTGTCACCAAGTGAGTCTAAGAAACGTTCAGCATCTAATGCAGCCATACAACCTGTACCTGCAGAGGTGATCGCTTGACGGTAGTTGTGGTCCATTACGTCGCCAGCTGCAAATACACCTTCGATACTAGTTTGTGTTGCGTTGCCTTCAAGACCTGATTGAACGATGATGTAGCCATCTTTCATGTCTACTTGGCCTTCAAAGATTTGTGTGTTTGGCTGGTGGCCAATTGCGATGAATGCACCCATTACATCGATATCTTCTGTCGCACCGCTGTTCACGTCTTTAATGCGGACGCCCGTTACGCCCATATCGTCTCCCAGTACTTCATCGAGAGTGCGATCGGTATGAAGAACGATATTACCGCTTTCAACTTTATCCATCAGACGTTTCACAAGGATCTTCTCTGCGCGGAATGAATCGCGGCGGTGGATCAGGTGAACTTCTGACGCAATGTTAGAAAGGTATAGCGCTTCTTCAACAGCCGTGTTACCACCGCCCACAACTGCAACTTTCTGATTACGGTAGAAGAAACCGTCACAGGTTGCACAAGCAGAAACGCCGCGACCTTTAAATGCTTCTTCAGACTCAAGGCCAAGGTATTTTGCTGATGCGCCGGTAGATATGATTAAGGCATCACAAGTGTACTCACCTGAGTCGCCTTTTAAACGAAATGGGCGTTGTGATAGCTCTACTTCATTGATGTGATCAAATACGATTTCAGTTTCGAAACGCTCGGCGTGTTCTTTCATGCGATCCATCAATGCTGGACCTGTCAGTCCCTCAGCATCGCCTGGCCAGTTTTCAACTTCAGTTGTGGTGGTTAGCTGACCACCTTGTTGCATTCCCGTCACAAGCACAGGGTTTAAGTTTGCACGCGCTGCGTAGACGGCAGCTGTGTATCCTGCAGGACCAGAACCAAGAATTAATAATTTACAGTGTTTTACGTCGCTCATTATGGCTCCAAAAAGGGCGTAACATTTCCCTCGATTGTATGGAAATTCTTAGTGCTTTAAAAGCATAAACAACGATTGTGATCGAATAATTGGTTATAGATTAGAACCCACTAAATATTGATAGAGAACGTTGACTTCTAGCATAAAATTCTATTCGTAGTAGAGAAGTCTAGTTTCAAATATTGTCAAAGCGTAAAACTGAAACATGACTCTGTTTTTGTGGTTTAATTTGGTTTGTTATGTTGTTTTTGTCGTTTTGTTGAAGCTATCAACGTTAAAAGCTGGTAATTGCAGAATATTTGCGTAACCTAGTGTGTAAATTAAATGTTAATTAATGTGCCTCATTAAAGGAGCAAATGATGTTACATTCACGTGAGAATACTCTACATTTAACACAGCTCAGCATGGCAGCAATTGAGCAGCTTTCCCCATCGTTTGAAGAACTGCCTCGTACCGAACATGCAGATGGTCAGTATCGACTACGACGTTATTCTGTGGTTGGTTTTGATAACGGCAAAGTCATCGACTTAAATAAAAATAGCTTTGTTCAATCCTCTGATATCAACCGATTTCAAGGTGATGTTGTAAGACAATTCGAGCCAATTGAGAAGGATATTCTTACCAGCGATGGCTTTCGAGAAATGTGTGAATTGTTTGTCAATGCGAATCATCTGCCAAACGGTCAAGAAATAGAAATTCACCAAATCCGTATCAGGGCACTGGAAGAAGAAACCCAAGTAGCACCTGAAGGTGTGCACCAAGACGGTTTTGATCACATTGCAATGGTTGGTGTGGGACGCCATAACATCATCGGTGGCGACATCATGCTGTACAGCAGCCATAACCAAGCCCCATTTTTCCGTAAAGTGCTAGAAACCGGAGAGGTCGCAATCTTGGCTGATAGCAAGCTGTGGCATAACGCGTGCCCAATCCGCTCTGTTATTGATGACGAAGCGGGCCATATGGATGTATTTGTACTCACTGCTACGGATAAGCGTAATGAACTTCAATCTTAATCAGATCAGAGAGCAATTTCCGGCGTTGGCTCAATACCACAACGACAAGCCCGTGACGTTTTTTGATGGTCCAGGTGGCTCACAAGTGCCTCAATCAGTACTAGACAGCATGGTAGGGTATTTAGGTCGTTTCAACGCTAACTTAGGCGGGCATTATTTTTCTAGCCAAGTGACCGTTGACGTAATGCAAAATGCGCGTGAGTCGGCTCAGGTTCTACTTAATGCCCCTTCATCTGGCAATATTGTCTTCGGTGCCAATATGACCTCACTAACCTTTCAGCTTAGTCGCGCGATTAGTCGAGATTGGCAAGCAGGAGATGAGATCATTGTTTCCGCTTTGGATCACTATTCAAATGTATCCAGCTGGCAGCAAGCGGCAGAAGATAAAGGCGTTACGGTTCATCAAGTTCGTATCAACGAAGAAGATTGTACGCTGGATATGGAGCATTTAAGCCGCCTTCTTTCTGATAAAACGCGCCTTGTCGCTGTGACTTATGCATCGAACACGACGGGCTCTATTGTGGATGTACAGCAAGTAGTCAGCATGGCGCACAATGTTGGGGCACAAGTTTATGTGGATGCCGTCCATTATGCGCCTCATCATTTGGTTGATGTTCAAGCGTTAGGTTGTGACTTTTTAGCTTGCTCAGCTTACAAGTTTTTCGGACCACACGTTGGTATTGCTTACATAGCCGATCAGTGGCTCCACAGTATTCGCCCTTACAAAGTCGAGCCTGCCACTAATATAGGCCCTGGTCGATTTGAAATAGGAACGCAAAGTTTTGAAGGTCTTGCTGGTGTCGTTTCTGCGGTTGAGTATCTGGCTCAATTTGGTGAAGTCGGTTTACCTCTTCGCCAACGATTGGAGCAAAGCTACCAACTGTATGAACAACATGAGCAGCGCTTGAGTGAGCGTTTCTTGCAGCGTTTGAATGCATTAGATGGTGTCAATCTATTCGGTATCGCAAAGGAAGATAGCCAACTCCGCACGCCAACTTTTGCGCTAACGTTTGACCGATATTCTCCAGAGTTCATCGCGAAAACACTGGGTGAACATAACATTTGTGTATGGAATGGTCACTTTTATGCGTTGGGCTTAGTTCGTCAACTTGGTTTAGAAGAATCGGGTGGTGTAGTGCGAATTGGTTGTATGCATTACAACACAATAGAAGAAGTCGATATGTTATTCGATGTGCTAGAAAGCATCCTTGACGCATAACTAACGATTTCTTCCTAATAGAAAAACAAAAGCTCGAGTCAAACTCGAGCTTTTTTCATTTTTATTTGAATCAACGCGTTCTGCAAGCGATTACTCACTAACTTCAACTTCATAGGAAGTGAATTTTCTTACATTAATAACGCCGGTATCAAAGATGAGGTATTGACCTTTGATGCCTTGCAAAGTGCCAGTAACAACCGGGTTTTTATCGAAGTTATGCGAAGTGATCTTCGTTGGGTGCTGTTGTACCGGGTAGCTAAGGTCGGTAATGCTTTCGTTTAATACTTCAATGGCATCTTCGCCGAATTGCTGTTTTATCTCGGCAATTTTCTCTTCGACTAAAGGCAATAGCTCAGCAAAACGGTCCTGCAATGCCATAGGTTCACCGTCACCTTTTAGCAGTGTGCGCCAATTGGTCTTGTCTGCGATATGTTTCGCCAGTTCAACTTCAATTAAACCGGAGATATGGCGAGTTTTTACTTTAAAAATTGGCAAGCCCTGAGTCGCGCCTTGGTCAATCCAACGAGTCGGGATTTGAGTATGACGAGTAATACCAACTTTTAAGCTGGATGTGTTGGACAGGTAGACAAAGTGATCCACCATGCAATTCTCTTCACCCCATTGTGGTTCGCGACAAGTCCCTTGATCGTAGTGGCAGGTCTCTGGCTTCATGATACACATGTCGCAGCTTGCTAGCTTTTTCATGCATACAAAACAGTGGCCTTGCGAATAACTCTTTTTCGTTTTCTTTCCACATGAGCAACAAAAAATATTGCCAGTGTGAGTCAGTGTGAGCGTTTTACCCAGAAACGGAGTTAAGTCGATCTCTTCCTCACCGACAGGAAGACGGTAGTTGACGGCACCGTCCAGAGAAGCACGCATTTTGTTTAGCGTGCCAGTTGCAATTAATGACATGACATTACTCATTATTGTGTTTTTGCACAGTATATACTGAAGTGGAGAAGAGATGCAGGGTTGACAGGAGCTTTAAAGTAAATGTCTTGCACTAAATTATTATGCATCGTGTTTTATTTTCTAAAAGTTATGGCTGTGAAATGCTTCGCAAATAGAAGTTGGGCTGCATTTTTTAGAAATTTTAAAACGTGATAACGGTTCAAAATCCGTTACTATGTGTCGAAACTAAGAATTGAATGAAAAAGTGATTTTATTTCTTGATAAATCACCTTTATTTCATTTTTTGAAATTATTGAACCTCACGTATTGTATATAATCTCAGCAGGTCACTTGCCCATGAAGTGGATCCATAACTTTATCTTTGCTCTTTCTATTTGCACTATCAGTTTGGTTGCCCTTTATAGTGTGCTTGGCGATACGCGAAAGCTGACCATTACACCTGAGCATTTCAATATCTATGCAACTAAAGATGTCAGTGAAGGAGGTGCGAGTGAGGCAGATATCACATACGATCGGCAAAGCCTAGTTCTTAGCTGTGAACTAAAGCAGAGCTCGTATGCTTGGCCTTATTGCGGAATCTCGGTTTATACCGATTCAGCAACGCCAACACAGGGTATTGACCTTTCCAACTACCATACGATTCGATTGAAGGTGCGATATGAAGAGGCAGGAATAGGGGCTAACCCTAGCCACGACCTACGTTTGTATCTTCGCAATTATAATTCTGAGTATTCCAAGCCAGACGACGAGTACACCATTAAATATAATGGCATGCAGTTTTCTCCGTCGGGTTCGAGCGATATTGTCGAAATTCCGATTAAAAATCTTCAGGTGATGACCTGGTGGTTAGCAGATAACGGAGTCGCGATTGAACACTCTGCACCTGAATTTTCAAACATCACACGTATTGATATTGCAACTGGGTCTGGTGCGGCACTTGGTAAACATAGAATTGTGATTGATAAAATTGAGTTTGAAGGCGCTTACCTTGCGCAAGAAACATTGTTGTATGCATTATTAATCTCTTGGATGGCGCTTGGACTGGCTTTTTCTCTGCATGAGTTACGAAAAAATAGAGTGGCTTATGAAAAAGCGCAAAAGCGTCACCGTCATTTGGAAAAGGTGAATAATACTTTGCGAGCTCAAAACTATGAGTTTGCAGAGTTAGCGCATCGAGATGCTTTGACGGGCGCGATGAACCGATATGCTGTGCAACACTGGCTGGAACAACAATCTCGTCAGGTTCGCTGGGGGCATAACACCTTCAGTATTCTCTATTTGGACTTGGATAAGTTTAAAAAGGTGAACGACAAATTTGGGCACCAAATGGGGGATGACATATTGCGCGAATTTGTCATGGTGGTAGCGACTTCTATTTACTCAGACGATCGACTCGTTCGTTGGGGCGGCGAAGAGTTTGTCGTATTTTGCCCTGATACCAATATTGAACAAGCGTTAGAGAAGGCAGAAATGATTCGCAAAAATGTGGAGGATCATTTGTGGGTGCACGGTGAATCATTAACTTGCAGTATTGGCGTTGCCCAAATGCAGAATGAACGCGTCTCAGAAACCATGGCGAGAGCTGACGAAGTGTTGTATCAGGCGAAGCGCAATGGTCGCAACCGAGTGGAAGCTCATTATGGTTTACTTGCTTGCGAAAAGAAGCAAGCCTGATAGCCGTTCACTAAAAGGAAAGAAAAAAGGTGGCCAACTGGCCACCAAGAGGGAAACTGCTGAACACCACTTAGGGGGGAAGTTTGGGTTATCGATACGATTACCGTGAGCAGCAGTGTAGTGCTAATCGAACTTGCTATTTTTACCAGAACAACCAAGCGAAAAGCGTTAGTGCAGCAATACAGGCAATGTTTAATACGAAACCAATTCGCATCATTTCTTTTTGCTTGATATGACCCGTACCGAACACAATCGCGTTTGGAGGTGTTGCAACAGGTAACATAAATGCACAAGATGCAGCGACGGCAATCAGTGCAGAGAGAATAACCGGAGACATGCCTAAGGCTTCTGCAATGGTCGCAAATACAGGGACAAGTAGCGCAGCACTGGCGGTGTTACTCGCAAACTCAGTTAAGAAGACAACAAAAGCAACCACTGCAAGAATCGTTAAGAGAATACCGGCTTGCTCAAGGAAGCCTGACAAGCTATGAGCTAAAAATACGCTTGTTCCGGTTGCTTTTAGGACGTTACTCAGACAGATACCACCACCAAATAGGATTAACACACCCCAGTCGGTTGTTTTCTCAATATCTTTCCACTCGACGGCGCGAGAAGCACCAAGTAGAAGGATGGCGCCAATAGCTACAAGAGTATCGAACTTCGCGAAGCCACCCAGCATAGCGTTAATAGGCTTACTGAATATCCACAACGTCACGGTCAGTAAGAAAATCGCCAACGTAATCATTTTGCCGTTTGTCCATTCGACTGGTTGATGGTCAAGGTCAAACTTGTGGCTAAGGTCAGGCTTAGTCATCGTGTACAATACGAGGATAGCGATTGGCATTAATACTAGGGAAATAGGTACACCAAACTTCATCCATTCAGTGAAGCTAAGGCCAACTTCAGCTGCTGCAATTGCGTTTGGTGGGCTACCAACCAGTGTTGCAATACCACCAATTGAAGCACTGTAAGCGATACCGAGTAGAACAAACAAAAAGGTGTTGTGGTTTTTCTTAGCGTCTAGCTTTGTCATCACACCCAGCACAAGCGGTAACATCATCGCGGCGGTGGCGGTGTTTGAAATCCACATTGACAGGCCAGCACTCACACCAAATAGCATGAATACAGCGACAGACATTTTTCCTCTTGCCAGCAATAGTACTTTATCTGCAATAGCTTGATCTAACTTTTGTTTATGTAGAGCCGCAGCTAGTGCAAAACCACCCAAAAATAGAAAAATGATGGAGTTGGAAAAGTTATTCAGTGCGGCTTGAGTGTTGAACACACCCAAAAATACCGCAAGTAGTGGTATGAGCAGCGCAGTAATGCTGACGTGAATCGCTTCGGTTAGCCACAAAATAGCAACAAAAACTAAGATGCTCAGGCCGGTTACTACTTGTGGCTCAAAGGGTAAGGTATTAAACAAGATAATGAACAATAGGATATTCGCGTTCAAAATCATGCTGTTGCGAGTGAAGAACCAATTCTTCAATGTCACAGCGAGTGCGGTCATGGGTAGTGCTCCTTTTGCATTGCCTTTTGTCGGTTTTTTTATGGCAAAGTAACTGACTTGTAGTTATTTATTGATGAAATGTTACTTTGAATGCGAAAAAGAGTTTTGCCTGAATCGTAGAGCAAATTAGAAAGTGTGATGTTGAGAATTGGAAATGGGTAGAAAACTACCCATTTGTTTTATAGAAATGTTACTAGGCTTGTGAGCCACGTTATTCCTCTATTCGACGGGGACTTGAAGAGGCTCGTTAGCTGCTTTATTTGGCTCTTTTACTGCGACGATAGGTTCTTGAGGGCCAAGAAACTTAGGCTGCGTATTGATAATATACAGGTCTAAAAACGCTTTCACACGGGCTAGCAGTTCTCGAACACGCATCGATGTTTTTTGCTTGTTGGCCGTCGGCCCTGCTACCGCGAGACACTGCGCATCAATGCTGTAAGCATTAGCGATGAACAGTGCGCGTTCACAGTGAAAGCGCTGAGTCACAATCAGAAATCGCTCCGAAGCAAAAATTTTTTTCGCTCGTACAATCGAATCTAAGGTACGAAAGCCAGCATAATCAAGGTGAATCACTTCTTCAGGCACGCCTGCTTTAAGTAAGTCGCGTTTCATTGTCCACGGTTCGTTGTATGAACGGTGGGCGTTATCACCACTCAATAAAAACTGTTTTACTTTGCCTTGGTTGTAAAGCTCAATCGCCGCATTAATGCGATGAGTGTAGTAAGTGTTGAGGATCTTTCCGATGTATTTACTGGTACCAAGAACTACGGCAACCTCATGTTGAGGGATTTGCTCGTATTCAGTGAAAATGCTCTCTTTGGCTTGTAAAACCACCCATCGGTCGATGGCAATAACAGAAACAAGCAGACTAAGTGCAGAGATCGACAAAATCAAAGCAAATCGCTTCCAGGAAAATTTCAGCTTCCACTTTGATCTTATGCGAGAAAACAACAAAACGTTTTATATCCTTAACTAAAAATGTAGTTCTCATCATATCTGATAGAAACAAAAAGAGAGAAGCCCATTTATGCCAAAATCTGGTTAGGATGATAAAAAAATAAAAGCCCCTACATGGTAGGGGCTAATTATTAAACGAATTGTCTCAAGCTTAGAACGCAGTGCGTTTGTAGCGGCGGTAAACAGGTTGCCAGAACGACTGTTCAATCGCCACGTTCAATGCTTCATCAGTAATTTCTAATGCGACACCTTGTTCAATTGCCTTTTTACCAACGGCAAATGCGATTTTTTTCGATACTAAGTGGATCTCTTCCAGTGGTGGAAGTAGTGCCCCACGACCGTTGATTGCTAGAGGAGAACATGTTGCTAGCGCGCGGCTTGATTCCATTAGCATCTCGTCAGTGACACGTTTTGCATTGACAGCAAGTACACCAAGGCCAATGCCTGGGAAGATGTAGCTGTTGTTACATTGTGCAATAGGGTAAGTGCGACCTTCATGAACCACTGGCTCAAATGGGCTACCTGTTGCAACCAGTGCTTCACCATTTGTCCAACGAATGATGTCGTTCGGTGTCGCTTCCACGCGGCTTGTTGGGTTCGACAATGGGAAGACAATCGGACGCTTACAGTGTTTATGCATTTCTTCGATGACTTCTTGGCTAAATAGGCCAGGCGCACCAGAAACACCAATTAGTACCGTTGGCTTGGCGTTACGCATAACATCGAGTAGTGAGAAGCCATTTCCTTCATTTTCCCACTCTTTCGTATTGGTATGCTTTTGCACCAAGCGTTGTTGGAAATCAAGAAGGTTAGGCATGCCTTCTTGTAACAGACCCCAACGGTCAACCATGTAAACTTGTGAGCGAGCTTGCTCGTCAGAAATTCCTTCCGATACCATTTGTGCGATGATCGCTTCTGCGATACCACAACCAGCAGACCCTGCGCCTAGGAAGGTAATACGTTGTTTAGAAAGCTGAGTTCCTGCTGCTTTACAGGCGGCAAGTAGAGAGCCAACAGTAACAGCTGCAGTACCCTGAATATCATCATTGAAGCAACACACGCGGTCTTTGTAACGCTCTAGAAGAGGCATCGCATTTTTCTGAGCAAAGTCTTCGAACTGGATCAAAGCATCAGGCCAACGGCGCTGTACCGCTTGGATAAACTCTTCTACAAATGCATCGTATTCTGCACCCGTAATACGAGGATGACGCCAACCCATGTACATCGGATCAGCTAAGCGTTGCGGGTTATTGGTACCCACATCAAGCACGATTGGTAGCGTGTAAGCAGGGCTGATACCACCACACGCGGTATATAGTGACAGTTTACCGATAGGAATACCCATGCCGCCGATACCTTGGTCACCCAAGCCAAGGATACGTTCTCCATCTGTCACAACAATCACTTTAACGTTGTGGTTTGCTGCGTTGTTCAGCAAGTCGTCAATACGGTCACGGTTCGGGTATGAAATGAACAGACCGCGACCACGACGGTAAATGTTAGAGAAGTTTTCACATGCTGCGCCAACAGTCGGCGTGTAGATGATAGGCATCATCTCAGAAATGTGATTTTGCACTAGGCGGTAATACAATGTTTCGTTGGTGTCTTGGATATTACGCAGATAAATGTGTTTATCCATATCGCTTTCGAAACTTTTGTATTGCTGGTAGGCACGTTCCACCTGCTCTTGGATAGTTTCGGTCGACTCTGGAAGTAGACCTTCTAAGTTGAATGAACTACGTTCTTCAGCAGAGAATGCACTGCCTTTGTTCAAAAGAGGGGTTGCTAAAAGAGCCGGACCCGCATATGGAATATATAGTGGGCGTTTATCGTTGTTCATTGGGTGCCTTATGTAGGGTTGAAGGATGCGCACCAAATTTTAACGGGTTCACTATTTAGTTGTAAACATGCGTTGATGCACATCAATGTAATGTCGCAAAAAAATTCAGATACCGACGAAAATATCGGCAATATTGGTTGTTTAGAGATACCTAAAGCAGGATTTTTTTACTTGGGTATAATGTTTTGCATCATCAAATCAAATCCAATTTCTATGTTTCAACTACCTATCGACAGCCTGCAAGCTGAGTTTGACCATCATGTAAGGCTTAACCATCTTGTGGTGGAAGCCGAAACCGGGTCGGGTAAATCTACCCGCTTGCCCATGTGGGCGGCAAAACACGGACGCGTTCTGGTTATTGAACCACGTCGAATTGCTTGTACCTCGCTGGCTGAATTTCTTGCGGAGCAATCTGGAGAGCCAATAGGTCGCAAAGTCGGTTACGCGATCAAGCTTCATGCCTACTTTGATGAAAAAACCGAAGTTGTATTTGTGACTCCGGGGGTTGCACTGCGTTGGTTTTCGGAAAACAAGCTAGCAGACTTTGATGTCGTGATAGTGGACGAATTTCACGAGCGACGCTGGGATATTGATCTATTAACCGCCATTTTGAAGCAAGAAAATCAACATCGATTGATCGTCACTTCTGCTACCTTAGAAGGCGAAAAGCTTGCTCGTTACCTGAATGCTAAGCGTCTGCGTTCGGAGGGACGTTGCTTTCCAGTCACGGTGACACATCGTTCTACAGACAGCCGCTATTTACCGAACAAAAAGGGATGTGAACAGGAGGTTGTCGGAGCGGTAAAAGAAGCACTGGAAGATGAAGATGGCGATATTCTTGTTTTCATGCCTGGACGCAAAGAGATCACCCAATGTGCTCAGATGCTACAAAGTTGTGGCGATGTCATGGTGGTTAAACTTCATGCCTCGGTCAGTGATGCAGAACGACATCGTGCGCTGACGGTACAAAAGCAACGGAAAGTCGTATTGGCAACCAACGTCGCGGAAACCTCTCTGACCATTCCTAATATCCGTGTGGTAATCGATAGTGGTTTAGAGCGCAGAACTGTACAACGAAATGGACGTACAGCACTGACATTAACCAACATTTCTAAGGCCAGTGCCGCGCAGCGAATGGGGCGAGCAGGTCGCGTTACCGAAGGGGCTTGTATTCGTCTATATGGTGAGCACGCGCCTTTAGAGTTGGTGACACCTCCAGAATTACACAGAGAAGAGCTCGTCGAGCCGATGCTGGCAGCGGCTTGTTGTGGGTACCGTCTCTCAACACTCGATTTTCTCGACTCAATTCCCCCAAAGTCGCTAGAGGCATCTCATTCGACGTTGTTATCTATGGAAGCGATTGATGAGGATGGCAATGTCACGCAGCATGGGAGAAAAGTATACCCACTACCCATTGATGCACTGTTTGCCGATCTCGTTACCAGAATTCAAGCGAAGCCAGAGAAGGAAGCAATGATTGATTTGGCTGCCGCCTTATCTGTGCCTGCGCAGCTCTATCAGCGACAAAGTGGTGAAGTCGCTGAGCTTCTATCTCAAGAGGAGCCATACGGATGTGATGCCTCTTTGCTGATCCGTTTGGTTCGGGGGGAGCGACTTCCGGGCATTGTCATTGATGCCAGCGCACTCGAAGAGGCGCAAGGTTTAGCGAAACAAATGCGAGAAGCATTTGAATTACCGGAACTTGACGTTGCCTCTCGATATAAACGTGAAGCACTCTTTTTCTCCATCGCCTCATTGCACCCTGAGCTTGTGTTTGTCCGACGAGCTCGTCGAAGGGATGCTCTAGGAAATGGCGTAGTCGAGATGCTGGTTGGGCGTAACAGCCGCTTTCCTGACAAAGAAGAAGCGGCAATCGTGCTAGATAGCCATAGCGTGCCAGGACGAGGCGTTAAGCAAACACTAAACCTCGCATCGGTTATGATGCCTATCCCGCTGACGTTGTTACGCGAACTTGAATTTGGGGAGTGGCGACAAGGTGAGACGAATTATGAAGAAGAGACGCCAAGAGCAACAATGCATTTGGTCTACGCCGGACGAACAATCTGTACTGAACATCAAGCGTTAAAAGGTGATGTTGCTGTTCAGTCTATTGTCGAAATGATAGAAGACGAGACACTGTTACCAGGATTTGCTTCTCAAAGAAAACAACAAATCCAACACTGGAAACTCTACAACGCATTGGGCCTTAATGTCGAAGGAGAAGAGGTTAACGACTTGGCCTCCTTGACATTTTCTAGCTGGTTAAAGGATCAGTTGGAAACATTAGGCGTTGAAAATGTCGATGATATGGCGTTGTTTGAACCGGAAGACTTAACATTTAACGGTGTTCCAGAATGGGAATACGACGATTTCACGGAGCAGTACCCTTTAGAACTTTCGCTGCCAGAACTCCAACTGGATGTTGAGTATTACGCGTCTCGCAAGCTGGTACAGGTCGTTTATCGAGAGGGAAACCGTAAGGGGGACCCGAAGCGTTGGGAGCTGCCACGTTGGGCTGGTTGGAAGATACAGTATAAAAAGGCCAGTCGAGTGATTGATGTAAAGTAGGTCGGCGGATGACGTTGTGACAAGAATTGATATTTTCTTGGTGAATCTATAATGATTTCATATTGATAGCGTTACTTGCGTGTTGTTTTTAGTTTCTTAATTGAAATATTAATCAATTGAATGCTTATATATGGCGAAGCTGTACATCAGTTGTTACAAAGCTGGTTTTAATATTTCCTTTTGTATGTGAATTAGGGCATAAAAGACGAATGTTTTATATCCCATTGCTATATCAAAACAGTTGAACGATATTTGGTATATCTCATTTTCGAGTGTCGGGGGCATAGAATGGATCAACAAGGAAAGACGTGCATTGAATTCGACTACACTAGCTTTTTAGGGGCGACAGGTAGTAAAAAATGGACCTTCTTAGAGGCATTTGCCACCATCGCGCCTATTTTCGGTTTGATGTGGAAACAGAACATTGCGGAATTGAGCAAGCCTGAAGATCGGTTGTGGGATGCCGCATTAAAATCGATGTCTTCTCGTAAAAGTGATGAATCCAATTTGGTCCGCTTAACCCAGTTAGCTAAACATGAAGGGATCAATGAATTGCGAGTCGTTATGCCATATTCGCTCGATGTTCAGCAAATCGAGTACATAGAATCTCGCAGTCAGTTGAAGGTGGATACGTCAGAACAAGATGTCCTTAACATCAAGTTTTAGGCTGAGCATTTCCACTTCATCGATGTACCACTTAACAATAGTGCAATGAAAAGCGACCTCAAAGTAGGTCGCTTTTTTATTTTGAGGTTTTTGTCACAGGTCTTGGAAGTGTGATGAATATAGAGTATTTGCACTTAAATTAACAAAAATGTAACGTTTGGAAATGCAATTGTCATAACTAGCTTCTAACTTTGCGTTTTTAGGACAAATTACCGACTAAGTGGTTGGTACTGTAAGTTCGAATTAACGTCCCTTATTGGCACACAAGGATGATTGAGTCACCACGTCATTTGGGCATAAAAACAAACACAATAAGAAAGGAAGTCAATATGTCTTTGTCTCGTCGAGACTTTATGAAAGCTGCCTCTTCAACGGCGATTGTTACCGGGCTGGTGGGCTGTGGTAGCGATGCTAGTGAATCTGTTGCGGTTACCTTTGAGCACGGAGTGGCGAGTGGAGATCCTACTCAAACACAAGTAATCATTTGGACTCGTGTTACAACCTCAGCGAGCTACGCAGATGTAAGCTGGCAAGTTTCATCTAACGAAAATTTTACTGATATCGTGCAAAGTGGCACTTTTGCCACAGACACGAGCCGAGATTTCACGGTAAAAGTTGATGTTCAAAACCTCAACGCAAATTCTCGCTACTACTATCGATTCATGGTTGGAGATGTCACTAGCGAAGTCGGGCAAACTCAAACATTACCAGAGGGTGGTGTAGAAAAGGCATCCATGGCGGTTGTTTCTTGCGCAAACTATCCTGCTGGTTATTTCCATGTGTATCGAGAGATCTTAAATCAACATGAGCAAGAACCGTTTGATGTGGTACTTCATCTCGGTGATTACATTTATGAGTATGGGGCTGTTGGCTACGCTAGTGAAGATGCTGAGGCACTAGGGCGAGAGCCAAGCAAAGGCACTGAATGCATTACCTTAGATGATTACCGAAAACGGTATGCGCAATATCGCCAAGATGCTGATCTGCAAGCGTTACATGCGAGCCTACCAATGATTGCTGTCTGGGATGACCATGAGCTTGCAAATGATACTTGGAAAAATGGTGCGGAAAACCATCAAGAAGAGGAAGGCAGTTTTAATGATCGTCGTGCAGCTGCGGCTGCCGCGTGGACAGAATGGTTGCCCGTTCGTGAAAACACTTTCTCAAACATGCTGATTTACCGTCAGTTTTCGTTTGGAAGTTTAGTCAATTTGATGATGCTCGACACGCGACTTGTGGGGCGTGATAAACCGTTGGATTACTTCTCGCTCAGCTCTCCAACGATGGAAGCGATTGGCGGTTTAGTTGCTCAGTCGCGCAGTGAAGACCGAGAGCTGTTAGGCGCTGACCAACTCGCTTGGCTGATGGATGCGTTCAGTACGCACGACGCAACTTGGAATGTGCTAGGGCAACAAGTGTTAATGTCTCGTATGGAGTTGCCAAGTTCGGTTATGGCCGCTATGTTTCAATTGTTTACTGCCACTGAAGAACAAAAAACAGAGGCGTTATTAGCAGTAAACTCTGCGATTACGGGTTACCTCTCTGACCCAAGTTCAGATACCATTTCTCTCCCGTATAACCTAGATGCATGGGATGGTTACTACGTTGAGCGAGAGAAAGTTTATCAACTGGCCAAAGCCAACAGTGGTAACTTTGTCTGCTTGGCAGGAGATACGCACAACGCATGGGCAAGTGAGCTTAAAGACGTATCTAAGCATCCTATCGGGATAGAGTTTGCAACTAGCTCGGTAAGCTCCCCTGGGCTAGAGGCCTACCTAGCGTTAGATCCTGTTGCGATCGCTCAAATGGAATACACGTTGCCGCACTTAGTGTCAGAATTACAGTGGGCAGACATCAAACAGCGTGGCTTTATGCGCGTTACTTTTACGCCCGACAAAGCAGAGTCGACCTGGTATTTCGTATCAACGATTAAAGACAAAACATATCAGGTGACGACCAAGTCAGCCTCTACAACAGATGGCACTACGTTAAATATCGGCTAAACTGAGCCTAATACGAAAAAAGTCCGCAAGCTAGTGCGGACTTTTTATTGGAAAGCTGTGCCGTCCTAAATAAGGTTGACACTTTCCACCCCCAAAATTGGAGAGTGTTATGAAATCAACAACTAAAAGAAC